>JAAXXL010000122.1 GCA_013334485.1 Chlorobiaceae bacterium
CCTCTCACTCGAATCTCGTAACCTGGACAAAGGATGCTTGACAGCCGTTCATCAGCATGTCGAATACACGATAACGATAAGGTACGAGATTCTACAGAAGTGAGCAACCCGCCTCTTTATTTTGTGCAGTGAACAGCACCGGCGGGATTATTGTGCAAATGGGAAAACTTTGTATTTGGTGGTTTCAATATAGGATGTCCCGTAATTTTCCCCAGTCGTGATGTCCGGCATATCAAGCACACGCTTGACAGGTTGCTGGATTTTTGTTGCTACGCCCCTGCGCTTCAGATCTACAGAAGGCTTTGCCGTCATTACTTCAGCATCGATCCTGCCGCAACAGTAAGCTATATCAACATCTATCGGGAAATGTGGGATTCAGAAGAAAACGAGGGAGAGGGTGAGTGTTGATCTTCCGGTACGGATGATTGAGTCGTTTGACTGCATCCAGAGTGAATCACAAGCATCCATGAGGGGAGGGGAGTTGTTCGGATGATTGCTTTTGGTTTGTTTGTAGAGTTTGTTGTGAACGTCCCCAAATTTGAGAAATGCTTTTATGTAATTGAATAAATGGCAGTTATCGCATTCGAGTGCGCATGCGCTCCGCACTTCCTTTTCGTGCCAATTCGTGCAATTCGTGGAAAATTTTCTTCAACCTCTTCCTCTCAGCACCCAGCACTTTTCTTCTTCCACCTATAACGTAAATATATTTCTTATGACTTTATCAGATTTGTGAAATCCGACCATTGTTCGACGCGGAAAGCACGAATATCTCGTACTGATTCTGGCAGCCAAGGCAAGGCCTTCAGGGCCGTAACCGCAGCAAAAAGGTTGGCAAGATCTTCTGAATTTGTAGTGTAAAGGCTTCCCTGAACGCGATTAAAGCCGAAATTTGCAAGGGTACTGCCAATATCGGAGTAGGCCTGGGCAATCCCTTTGGGGTGGTTTTGTGCAGTTTCAGCAACGACAAGATCAAAAGCAATGGCAAACATCACCGCTCCTTCGGGTCATTGAGGATGTCAGTAAAACGGTAGTCCAGCTCTTCTCCTGATTCAACGACACGCACACGCATCAATAAATCACCATTCGGCAGATTCTTGCCGACAGCAATAATCTCATAAACAGGGCCTAACAACCCGAAGCGACGCCAAGAGCCCACCAGTGAGGTGGGAAGAGGCAGGGTCGCTGTGTCAATGTATGATGGCATAATGAGCTGAAAATGATACGCTTGCTAAAAATTAATACCCTGTGCATTATACTTCAAATATGCTACTCTTTACTAAGAGAAGCAATATTATTTTATGATGAGCAATTTATCTCATTCACCTCTTTTGTCCGGCCCGCATTACTGTCAACTGTTACTAATCATATACAACAGGTATTCAAAACCCAACACTCAGCACTTTTTTCCCTGTCGTGCCTTTTCGTGTGATTTCGTGGTTAATCTTTCTTTTCAATCCAGAATTCAACATTCAAAATCTCCTCAGCTTGTCCTGAATTTACCTGATAATTACGACCTGATTTATTGCTGTGGTTTACGGGCAATCGTATATTTTGTTTCTGAAAAATGCGTTGCCTTACTTACTTGACTGGAGAAAGGTGAAAACGGAAAGGGCCTGCAAAGTATCGAATAGTCTCGGGATGTTCGCGTTCGTGTCATGCCGAACCGAAGGGAGGCATCTCTTGCAATGCGGCTTGTGTCATGTAACTGTTAGCGGTGAATACCATACCGTAATTGCCCCCCTACAAGAAATATGTAAGCCGATGGCGGAGGTGATGAAAAAAGCTATATTTCAAAATGACTGTAGCCGGTTTAGACTGGTCTGTACAAGCTGCGATGACAAACAGTGATGTTGTTTTCTGTCTCAATTAATTTTGCACCATTCCGGCAAGCTGCATGAAGTCAGTTTACATAGAATCATCTGTCATAAGCTATATCACAGCTCGTCCGAGCAGGGATGTAATGACATCTGCGCGACAAGCGATCACTATGGAATGGTGGGAGACCTAAAGGGATCTCTTCGATGTTTTTATTTCAGAATTGGTGTTAGAGGAAATTGGAACTGTTGATCTACAAGCTGCAAGTAATCGGTTGGCAATCGTTGAAAATATCTCCGTGCTTGTGGCAACAGATAGTGCGAAGGAATTAGCCAAGGCTTTAATTGCAGAAAATGGGGGATTACGGGACGTAAGTGACAGAGGTAATTAATAATTTATTTTCTATCTTTTTGGAAAGGAGCTGTTATTGGAAGTGAACCCGTATTGGAGAGTTAGCCATGCCAAGAGGAGCAAGACTGGACACACCGGGATCGTTGCATCATGTGATGGTTCGTGGAATCGAGCGGACGGCTATTGTGCTGGATGATCAAGACAGACAGGATGTATTAACCCGGATTGGCAAAGCAGCAGAAAAAACAGGAACGGTAATTTATGCATGGTCGCTGATGACCAATCATGCGCATCTATTGCTTAGAAGCGGATCTGCGGGTTTGCCTGCGTTCATGCGAAAGGTGCTGACGGGGTATTCGGTATCGTTCAACAAGAGGCATCATCGGTGTGGCCATCTGTTCCAGAATCGCTACAAGTCGATACTTTGCGAAGAAG
>JAAXXL010000123.1 GCA_013334485.1 Chlorobiaceae bacterium
CCCTTCCGCTACCTCATTACGGCAGAGCCAGAGAGCAAAAACGAACGGGAAACCGGTCCATGAGTACCATATCTCGCCGAGATCATACACGAACAGATCTGATTTCTCGAGGGAAGCTCGAAGAGCAGAATCACCGATAAGCAGGAGGGCTGATGATTCACCATCGGTAACGGTGACGCCTGGAGGAGCTACTTCATAGGAACATGAACAACCGAAGCACTGGGCAAGCAGGATTTTGAGCAGATTCACAGAGGTTGCGGATTCGGAGCTAAGCAGGATTTTTTGGCCGTCCAGCTTCTCAACTGGTACTTTGGAAAAGAGCAGCACGCTTGCTACCGCTCCGATACTTGAAATTGAAAGTTGCGGCAGGATTGTGTAGCGATCAGGATGATACGCATATTCAATAGAGGATGAGGGGCAAACATCAATAGCACCGGTCAGCAGCATCCTGTTCAGCTCAGCCGGCACTCCCGCAACGAATTCATACTCTGGACAAGGAAATTGCTCCTGCAGTACGTGGAAAAGCGGGGTGCAGTTTGCGTATTCAATCCGGCCGATTCTCAGCATCAGCGGGTTGAAGTGTACAGTTTATCGGCATCGCCCTCTACTACCCGGATCCCTTCCTTCTCCAGCAACTCTCCGGTCACCTGCCAATAGAGGGTCAGAGCGTTTGCATACCCGACAACAGCATTAATCTGATTGTTCTTGGCCGTTGCAAGATCATTTTCTACGTCCAGAACATCCTTTGTGGTTGCCAAACCAACCTCGTTTTTACGCATAAAAGCGCGCAGACGCTCCTCAGCATACTTCGCGCCCCGGTCTGCAACCTCAATTTGTTTATATCCGGTTACAATCCCGCGAATAGCAGCTTTGACCTCTTTCGTTGAAGTCTCTTCAAGACTGCGTAGCTGCAGCGAAGTCTGCTCAGTTTTCAGCCTGCTTCTGCGATAATCGTTTTCGGCAGCACCATTCCCCAGCGGATAGCTAAAATTGAGTCCGACGCTCCAGACTGGGTAATCAGCGGCAAGAACTTTGTTCATATCCCGTTGATAGGCGCTATCAAGTCCTGTTAACTGAGCAGAGGCTGTTAAAGCAAGGTCGGGACGGGTCTTCTGGCTTAGGTTCCTGGTTTGGAGTTCGTACAGCTCCAGATTCCGTTTCTGTTCCCGAATGTCTGGACGATTTAACGCTTTCTGGATAGCTTCACTCTCGGTCGCATCGAACCGGTCACGCGGCGGCAGATCAACAGTCTTCAAGTCCCCCACCGTTGCATCCATCTGCAGCAGCAGGCGAAGAACATCCACCTGATTACTGACCGCCAGCTCAGCATCAATAAGTTCTTTTTCACGGGTAACTGCCCCGAATTCAGCGTTAAGAACTTCCATAGCGGGGAGAACACCGGCTCTGACACGCGCCTCAGTTTCGGAAAGAATTTTTTTTGCCAGCTCCAGCGAAACTTTTTTCACATCTCGCGCTTCACGCAGACTGTAAAGCTTGTAGTATTCCGTGCGGACCTGGGCAACGGTTGACAGCAGTCGCGAATTAAAGTGTTCCAGCGAGGCAAATTTTGAGTACCGTGACATATTGATGGCTATCTCTGTAGCCTCACGGCCCACATTCTTCAAAAGCGGCTGACTGATGCTGACGCCCAGCCCGGTCTGCCAGGTGCTTGCAGGGGTAACAACATTGCTGTATCCATTTTTAAAATCAATGGCAGCGGTACCGCCGGTCCACAAGAGTTGACTAATGGAAGAATCCAGTCTCAAAGTCTGGCCAACGGAGCTGATAGCAGAATCAGAATCGGTGTAGCTGGTCTGAAGATTAAGAAGTGGATCATATATTGCTCGGTTACGGTTAATATCAGCTTCGTACTGGGCCGGATAGTATAGTTCGGCCCGTACATCCAGATTCTTCTCGACGGCCATACGAATTGCATCGCTCAGAGACAGTGAAAGCGGAGCCTCTGCAGAGTATACAGTAACCGGAAGAATCAGCATCAAAAGTGACAGCAGTATCGGCAAGCGCACGTCTAGGTTCCTTTCAAATAAAACAGGGCGAGATCACCGCGTGATCCCGCCCTTATACCATAGTTTATGTCAAAAACTAATCCCTGTTTTCAATATAGTCGGCATAATCATCGGCTGACAGGAGATTTTTCAACTCTTCAGGATCATCAAGCGTGACTTCAAGCAACCAGGCACCGTCGTACGGATCGTCATTGAGCAATTCCGGGTTGTCCAACGCTTCGTGGTTTACATTACTGACAGTCCCGCTGAAAGGTGCATAAATTGAAGCAACCGTCTTTTGGGCTTCAATTGAACCAATCGAATCATCCTGCTCTATTTCATCTCCTTCATCAGGCAGCTCCACACCTCTGACGGTACCCAACTCCTCCTGGGCGAAGTCAGTGATACCAATAACCGCCGAATTGTTCTCAATTCTGACCCAGATATGTTCCTTCGAATATTTCAGCTCATCAGGAAAGTCCATGGGGTCTACTCCAGCACGATTCGTTCAAGGAAAGAGGTATCAATATCACCTT
>JAAXXL010000124.1 GCA_013334485.1 Chlorobiaceae bacterium
CGCAGGAAGCGTCTGTTTTTCGTAAACTGTCGGTCTCGGATAATCTGATGGCAATTATTGAAACGGTCGAGCCGGACAAGCGCCGCGGTCGGGAGAGAATGGAACAATTGCTGGAGGAATTTTCCATTACGCATATCGCTTCATCCAAGGGGTATTCACTTTCAGGCGGAGAACGCCGCCGGGTTGAAATTGCCCGGGCACTGATAACTAACCCTTCATTCATTCTGTTGGATGAACCGTTTGCAGGGATTGACCCGATTGCCGTTGCTGATATTCAAGGTTTGATTGTTTCGCTCAAAAATAAAAATATAGGCATATTAATTTCGGACCATAACGTCCGGGAAACCCTCGGAGTCTGCGATTCCGCATACATACTCAGCGGTGGTGTGGTACTCGAACACGGTACGCCGGATGAAATTGCAGTGAGTAAAAAAGCGCAGGAAATTTATCTGGGTAAAGACTTCCGTCTCTGATTTCTGATTTAATCAGTTGATTCTGTATGAACCACCCTTATCGGGTTGAGGACAACGATTCATGGCAATGGAGATGCGCCAACAACTGAAAATGTCCCAGCAACTGGTGATGACTCCCCAGTTGCAGCAGGCTATCAAGCTGCTTCAGTTGACGCGTCTGGAGCTTCAGGATCTGGTACTTCAGGAGTTGGAGGAGAATCCGCTCCTCGAAGAGTCCATTGAACAGGAAGAGATTCGTGAACCCGACACTCTGGAAGTTGCGGAGCAGGAGCATGAACCGGCGCAGGAGAGTGTGGATTTTCATGAGGTGGAAACCGGCGAGGAAACCCTGCGGGATTGGGACAGCTATCTTGACGGTTACAATTACAGTTCCGGAGAGCAGCAGTACGGCGGTGAGGATGAGCGCCCCTCCTTTGAGAACCTGCTGACACGTAAAGGTACACTGATCGATCACCTGTTGTGGCAGCTCCATATGGGGCAGTACTCTGAAATGGATGTTCGCGTTGGTGAAGTAATCATCGGCAATGTCGACGATTATGGATATTTGCGCGCGTCTCTGCAGGAAATTGCTGCGGCAAGTTCAGCAACGGAAGAGGATGTTCTGGATGTACTCGAATGTATTCAGGAATTTGATCCTCCCGGCGTAGCGGCTCGTGATCTTCGTGAGTGTCTGCTTATCCAGGCCCGTAACCTGGGTATGAAGGGGAGTGTTGTCGAAAATATTCTTTTGCATCATTTAGGTGACCTGGAAAAGCGGAATTACAAACAGATTGTCCGGTCATTGAAAGTCGATATGAACCAGGTGCTGATGGCATCCAGAATTATATCCGGATTTGATCCGCGGCCCGGGTCGTCCTTCAGTACCGATGATGTGCACTATATATCTCCCGACATCTTTGTGCATAAAGTCGGTGACGATTACGTTGTCATGCTGAACGAGGAGGGGTTGCCAAACCTGAAGGTCAGCACCCAGTATGCAGATGTCCGTGGAAATGGTACAATTGATTCCCAGACGGAGCATTATATCAACGACAAGATGCGTTCAGCTGCCTGGCTGATCAAAAGTATCCAGCAGCGGCAGCGAACCATCTATAAGGTTGCAAAAAGCATCATCCGCTTTCAGCGTGAATATTTTGATCGTGGCATCGAGTATCTGCGACCGTTGGTGTTGAGGGATATTGCAGAAGATATCGGTATGCATGAATCAACCATCAGCCGGGTCACCACCAATAAATACATGCAAACTCCCCAGGGATTGCTTGAACTGAAATATTTCTTTAACAGCGGCCTTTCGACCAGCGAGGGAGATTTTGTCGCTTCCGAGAGTGTAAAAAACAGGATCAAAGAGATTATCGAAAAAGAAAACCCCAAAAAACCGCTTTCCGATCAGAAAATAGCTGAATTACTGACGGGGCAGACGGTGAATATAGCACGGCGCACGGTAACCAAATATCGCGAAATGCTTAATCTGGGATCATCGTCTGAACGGAAACGACATTTTTGACGAACTGCTGATTCGGCAGTCGTCCATTTCACAGCACCAACTACACAGGAGGCTTGTATGCAGGTAACGATGACATTCAGACACATGGAGCAGAGCGATGCCCTGAAGGCATATGCTGAAGAAAAACTTGAGCGGGTTACGAAGTATATTGACTCTCCGATTAATGTTCAGGTCTACTTTTCCGTAGAAAAGAAGATCCGCCACATTGTCGAAATAGTTATCAACTCCAGAGGAATCAGTACCAAGGCTTCCGAGGCCACTAACGACATGTATGCCGCCATTGATGCGGTCATCGACAAGATTGAACGTCAGCTTGTCCGCTACAAGGAAAAGATTAAAGCCCATAAGCCGAACGGCGATGAACATGGCCGTCAGCTTTCCAAGAAGATATTTGAGGCCGAGAGTATTGAGGCCAGCACCGATTCAGTCGTTATCAAAACCACCACTGAGACCGCCAAGCCGATGTCGGTAGAAGAAGCTGTCATGCAGATGGACCTCCTTCACAAGGATTTTATTGTGTTCACAGATGCAGACAGCAGCGAAATCAATGTTCTG
>JAAXXL010000077.1 GCA_013334485.1 Chlorobiaceae bacterium
GTCGTGAGAAGCCCGAGGACAAGGCGGATGGAGCACAGAAACCGGAGTGTACACGTAGTACATGAGGATTTCGAGCACCACCCAACGCAGTAATCGGGTTTCGGAATAAATAAATAGAGGTGCCCTTATGTAACATCCAAGATAACGGTTTATGCGCAATCTATGAACAGTGATACATCACAAAAAAAGAGAGGGTCATACCTGGTAGTGCTCCAGTTCGCGCTTATGCTTGGCTTTGCGACTCTTCCCGTCTACCCGGAGCCCTCCGGCACAGAACTGTTTGAAAGGCTTGCCACCCTGAGATGGCTGGCACTTGCTCTCTTCTCAGGCAGCGCTCTGATACTGGGTACACTCGGCTCATACTCAATCAGAAAGTATCTCACACCACTACCCTACCCGGTGGAAAACAATCAACTTGTCACAACAGGTATATATAGCGTTCTGCGTCACCCGCTCTACAGCGCACTGCTCTTTGCCGCTCTCGGATGGAGTGTATTCAGTATGAGCATCTCTCATCTGCTCCTTACTGTGACAGGCTTTCTCTTTTTCAACTTCAAAGCCTCAAAAGAGGAAAAGTGGCTCACGGAGCGCCACCCTGAATATACCGCTTACGCCCGACAGGTAAAAAAATTCATCCCGTGGATCTACTGATTATGGCAACCCCTGAAGCATTTCAAATTTCAGTGGAAACAACTACCTTGCCCGAATGAACTGCGATTCTCTCCAATTTTTATATAAAACAGAACCATACCATGAAAAACATAGGCGTTCTTCTTTCCGGATGCGGAGTCTTCGATGGATCGGAAATCCATGAAGCCGTACTTACCCTGCTGGCAATTGACAATGCAGGAGCCGAAGCCATCTGCCTTGCACCATGCATCCCGCAGCACCATGTGGTCAACCACCTCACCGGTGAAGCAGTGCCAAACGAAACCCGCAATGTTCTTGTCGAGGCTGCACGCATAGCCAGGGGAGCCATCACCGATCTCAGCAAAATCGATACCCTCACTCTCGATGCTCTGATTCTTGTCGGGGGTTACGGAGCAGCAAAAAATCTCTGCAACTATGAGAGCAAGGGGCCGGAGTGCGAAGTATTACCGGAAATTGCCTCCGCATTGCGCTCATTCTACAATGCCGGAAAACCGCTCGGGTTTATGTGTATCTCCCCCGTAATCGCCGCACAGGTACTGGGTGATCACCATATCGAACTGACAACCGGCAGCGACAAAGAGACCGCCAGAAACATCGAGGCTATGGGAGCCAAACACATCGAATGCTCCGCATCAAACGCGATAGTAAGCAAACAGGGAAAAGTAGTCAGCACCCCGGCCTACATGCTCGAAACATCAATAGCTGAAGTAGCTAAAGGCGTCAATAAACTCGTCACGGAAATCATTGCGCTAATTTGAAGGAGAGATCCCTCATCTTCAAAAAAAAGCAGCTTCTTCCGCCCCCAATCCGGAAGTCGTAATCACTTCCCCTGAGGGAGCTTTGCCATATCGGCTACAACTCCGGCAGATTCAAGAAGCAGCAGATCCTTTAATGACTCTTTTGCCGAGTCCTGCAGCCACTGTTTTTCGATCTTTTTTATAGCATCTATTGACGATTTGAATGCGGTATCCTGCAAAGAGACACCCCTCTTTTTCCGTATCCGGTCGATAGTTTTCAAGTCCTGCAAATAGGTCTGATAAAGGAGATTCTTTGATAGTCGCTCTAACTCTTTTTGACGAAGCACTCCGATATCATCCTGCGTAAGTACTGCAAGAGGCTGGTAAATGGCCGGTTCAATGGTGCTGAAGGGCAGACTGCTGGTATAGGTGTCCTCTCCGATGGTTGCCGTATCAATCATTGACGGCATGATAAAATCAGGCTCAACTCCCTTATGCTGGGTACTGCCTCCTGAAATCCGGTAAAACTTTGCAATGGTAAGCTTTATTTCGCCCAGATCAATCGGGGTTGCAGATAGTGAAATCGGCCGTGTTATCCTGATAATGCTTTGAACTGTTCCCTTGCCGAACGTCCTCTCGCCAATAATCGCCCCACGGCCGTAATCCTGAATTGCAGCAGCAACAATCTCTGAAGCCGAAGCACTGTAACGGTTCACAAGCACTGCAAGCGGCCCGCTGAACTCAGCCTTGATATCCGCATCGTTCAGCACACTCGTTGCGCCCCGGGCGTTACTGATCTGTACGACTGGACCTCCAGGAATAAAGAGCCCTGTAACCTTAACGGCCTCTTCAAGTGAACCTCCGCCATTGTTGCGAAGATCAAGCACAATACCATCAACACCCTCAGCGTTCAGCTCCTTCAGAATTTTCAATACATCACGGCTTGTGCTGTTATAATTGACTGTATTCTGCTGCTGGCCTTCAAAATCGAGGTAAAATGAGGGTATGGTAATAACCCCGATTTTCTTGCCGCTCTCCTGGATAATGCGTTTCTTTGCCGCCTGCTCTTTAAGATCAACCTTGTCACGAACAAGCCTGACAATTACTACCGGCACGCTCCCCCGCTGATTTGCAGGGAGAATTTTCAGCCGAACCACCGTTCCTTTTTTCCCCCGAATCAATTTAACCACATCATTGATTCGCCATGCCGTGACGTCTACAATCTCTGCCGCATTGCCCTGCCCGACACCAATAATCTTGTCCCCTTTTTTCAGGCGACTGTTTCGGAATGCCGGCCCACCGGGAATAACCTCATTGACAACCGTGTACTCCCCTTCAGTCTGCAATCTGGCGCCTATCCCCTCAAGTGAACGACTCATATCAATCTGGAAATTGGCATACTCATCCGGCGAAAAATAGTTGGTATGAGGATCAAACGAGGTTGTCACCGCATACATATAAGCCTGAAAGGCATCTTCCGCTTTTATGCGATTCAGCAGTTTCTGACGGCTTGCAAAACTCTTTGCAAGGAGTCCCCGAATAGATTTTTTTGCTTCTCCGGAATATTTGAGGTTGAGCCACTGATATTTAAGATCCTTCCTCCACAACTCGACAAGCTGGCTGCTGTCGGAAGGCCAGAGATCATGCTTGCGGTCAACATCTATGGAATCGGGTACGGTAAAATTAAAATTCACGGTATCAACAGCGGCACTCAGAAATGCGGCTTTCTCTTTCGCCCGTTTCAAAAACAAGTTATAGATCTTAAACCCTGCGGCAGGTTTGCCTGAAAGCAAATCATCATCAATACGGTTTCCATACTGCTTATTGAGGTTGTCAACATCGCCAGCAAGAAAATAGCTGCGGCCTTCATCAAGATTATCGATATAACGGCGAAATATCTGTTGGGAGAGCGAGTCGTTGAAAGCCACCTTTCGGTAATGATTCTGCAGAAGATATTGGGTGATATAAAAACCTGCCTCTTCCTGAACCGGAGTCGGGGAGAGTGGAACCACCTCTTTTTGCTGAACAGCTTTGCCAACTGAAGCTGAAAGCAAAGGTGAGAGCAATCCCAAAGAGACAACAATGAGCAGCAAACTTTTTCTGAATATCTTCATGGTATAATCTGTCGAATTGGACAATCTCTGACTGCCACACACAATGGAGTGAAAAAAAATATAACAATCAGGAATTAATTTTGGTATCAACACAGGCGGGGGGCCTTCATCATCAACAAACAAAAAGCTGTCAGTTCAGGTAAGCCAGAGAAACAGAATCACGATCAGGAACCAAGGGTCACTAAACCAACCCGGCTGCCGCGTACCACGGTTAACGATGGATTCATCAACATTAACCGTGGATTAACGACAGTAATAAAAAAAACAGCGCTTATCTCAATTACTGATATCGAAAACTATAGCACAAACAGAAAATGCCTTTATGATCAGAGTCTCGACAAAGCAATTTCGATTTATTCAGAAATACGGTATAACTCAACATTCTCACCGGCAGCTTCAATCGCCTTGACCCACTGAGGCTTTGGACCTCTGCCTACCCAGTATTCGTGCTCGCTCTTCCTGTACTTTATTGGCGACGGCGTTTTTGCTGCTTTCGCCACTTTTCCTTTTCTCTCAAGTTCATCTACACTAATATTATACGCAACCATCTTTGCTTTAATATCACCAATAACCGCATTACGCTCTACACTGATAATTTGATCACGCTCTTTTTCAAGCTGAGCAATTTTCTCATTCAGTTCATTAATTTTCGACATATCTACTCCTTGTTAATTTATTGTATTCTAACAGCACCCATATGCTTAAAAGCGAATATACGCAGTAGGGCAGTAATCAAAAAACAAAAACGCATTATTTTTTATTTTAATTCCCGAAGTATAGAGTACCAGAAATAATCACCGATCAGCAAAAGATGATTGGTCAAATAATTCGCGAATAATTTGAATTTTTGACCAAAATATACACGTCACCTATACCGACTATTTTCTCTTCATGTGCCTGCTGTCAATAACTGACTGATTTGTTCAACACATGATATATCATTATAAATCAATCGTATATAGATCATTCTCAGAGGGAAAAATACTGATATGCAGTATAAAACTATTCTGATAATTGATATCCGATCCAGTAAAAACCGTTGTAAAATATGGGTTCTATAAACAAATCCCGTAAATTCATTTACATATTTTGAAGGCCCTGATCGATAAAACGATTATGTATATACCCGGAAGGGATTACCCATACTCTATCGAGACTCTGCGCCATTACACTCCCCTGGAGGAAACATTCCGGAAAGAAATCGTAATATCAGGTATAAATACTAAGCAGCTCCTGTATACATCCAGTGAGTTGCTTAACAGTAAATGGCTTTTGGATGAAGTCAACTCCGTCACCGCTAACGCCACGAGCAGCAAGGGTGTCTGCCGTATATCCAGACATAAAGAGTGTTTTAATGCCGGGAGAGATTGTAGTGACAGTTTTCGCAAGGTCGCTTCCGTTCATTCCCGGCATCACAACATCGGTCAAGAGCAGGTCTAAGCTTCCCTGATGCTCAAAAGCAATCCTTATTGCCGCATTCGGTGTTGCTGCCGGAAGTACAGTGTAGCCCTGTTGCTCAAGCATCCGCTTGCACATTTTCAAAATGTCCTCCTGGTCTTCAACGAGAAGTATGCTATTTTGCGCAGGCAGAACTGCCGGCTCAGATCGTTCATAGCGGACCTCACCAGCGGCTGCATGATAGCGCGGGAGATGAATATGAAAGGTGGTGCCCTCAGAGTACGAACTGTCATACTCTACATAGCCGTTATTTTGTTTGACTATCCCATAGAGTGTAGATAGACCCAATCCGGTACCTTTCCCCACCTCTTTTGTTGTGAAATATGGTTCAAAGATATGTGGAAGATGCTCCGAATCAATACCACAACCACTATCAGCAAAGGTAATAGTCGCATATTCAGTTACTAAATCACAGGATAGCCCAAAGTGGCACGCTGCATCGTCATGAGAGTGCCGGGATGTTGTGATGGTGATGGTACCGATTCCATCAATGGCATCACGCGCATTAACCGAAAGATTGGTCAGAATCTGGTCAATTTGCGATGGATCGATATATAAAAGAGACTCTTGATCGCAAGGATTCCACTCAAGGGCAATATCTTCACCGATCAATCGCCTCAAAAAAGAGAGCATTCCTTCAATCGCTTCATTCAGATTGATACTCTTCGGACTCACCGGCTGCTTTCGGGCAAAAGCGAGCAGTTGACGAGTCAGATTTGCAGAGCTGACAGCAGCTTTCTGTATAGATTCCAGATCATCAAGAGAGAATATCCCGCTCTCGATAGCCATCTCGGCATGACCTGAAATAACCCCAAGCATGTTGTTGAAGTCATGGGCAATGCCACCGGCAAGCTGACCGACCATCTCCATTTTCTGGGAGTGCTGAAGTTGAGCCTGAAGTTTTTCCCGCTCTGCTTCAACAATCTTTTGTTCGGTTACATCATGAATAATTGAGTGGAGCAGAGATTTCCCCTCTATAACAATTTTATTGCTGAATACCTCGACATCCCGAAGAACTCCGCTTGCCAGGCGATGTATAAAGAAAAAGTGCGTTTTTTCCCCTGAGACCGTTTTTTTCATTTCAGCATTGACCGATTCAGCAGGGAGCGTATTGATCTGCTGAATATTCATCCGGCAAAGCTCATCAATCGACCATCCATAAAAATCTGCTGCCGCCTGATTGGCATCAATGATATATCCGGTCTCTGAATCGAGAACTATTTTAATAGCAGAGTGACTCTCAAAAAGAGTTTTGAAGCGCTCTTCACTTTTTTTCAACTCATACAAAGCCGTTTTGCGATCAGTAATCTCATCAATGATAACTGAAAAATGATCTTTCCACGAACTGTAGATGGAGATATCAAACCATTTCTGCAATGGTTCGAGATAGAATTCAAAGTTGTCGGAAATACCGGTCTCGGCTACCCTCAAGTGTTTTTCAATAAAGCCGGGATGGGAGAGATGAATATCAGGAAATACTTCAGATGCTTTAAGCCCGATAACATCATTGAGGCCTGTTAGCCGCGCATAACTGGCATTGGCCTCTTGATGTATAAAATCAACAGGGATACCCTCTTCATTGTAAATAACCTGACAGCAAAGGCAGCCATACCTCATACCGAGAAACAAATCACGATACCAGTCATCATAAACTGATCTCTTCAACTGCGACTGTTCGTAATCCATGAGAATGAATGAAATGAGCAAATCGATAATTATCCGGCATCATTCCATTTATATACGCTTTAGATCACTAATATCGAAGCAGAAATCAACGTATTCTAATGACGTATAATTTTAATACCCATAAACATATATCCACACATATACACTTAAACTTTTTAACACAAAACTAGATATACAGCTTGTATATCATCATAAAAATGTCCATTAAAGATATCCTTGGGACATCAACACGTTATCTGCCATAATATCCGGCTTCTGTTAACACAAAGCCCCGACAAATTGCCGGGGCATATACTGAATTTGTCAAAAGCATCCGCAACCTTTCGATACCGATGCTCTCCGAATCATGGCGAATGATCCAATCCCTTCTCAACTCAGCCTACTGGCTTCCTGCAAGCTTACGAAGCAGTTCGACCACACCTGTGTGATTATTTTCAGCAGCAAGCATCAAGGGGGTGAAGCTGTTATGGTCAACAGCATTGCTATCGGCCGCATAATCAAGCAGCAGTTCCACGATCTCGGGATACCCTTTCAACGCAGCAACGTGCAGGGGTGTCCTGCCTGTTTTTGTTGTTACATGAACATCTGCCCCTTCACCAAGCAGCAGTTGCACTATTTTGGTATGTCCATTATCCACAGCGCAGTGAAGCGGTGTCAAGTCGACAATTTCGCACTGAACATTAACATCTGCCCCTTGAGCAAGCAACTCTATAACCCGTGACAGGTTGTCGTAACAGGTCGCGTCAAACAACTCACGATCAAGAAAGGTTGGCACCGTTCCTTATCTCTTTGGAGGTTATCATTGTGATTGCATTGTAAGAACAATATAGCATGAGCAGGCAAAGTAGTTGTATTTTTTTCGCCCGACTTACATTATATATACTTCTGTAATGTAACCACAATCATCATCTCAAAAAAACCAAACCGTCCACACATGGATGTGGTTAAAAAAATTCAGGGAATCACCGTAACCGTCCCGTCATCGAGGTCATAGTAGGCTTTGACGACCTTGATCTCGCCTTTTTCAAGCTCTTCGGCTATTATCGAAGATTTGGCTGACAACTGACCGGCAACGATCTCGACATTTTTATGAATGCTGCGGTCAACCAGTTCACCTTTTGAAGCTTTTGAGCCTTCAGCTATTACAGCCGTAACGGCAGGATCAATGGATTCAACAAGTGAGCCGATGTTACCTTCAACCTTGCTGCCGGAGAGATGTGCATCATAGGCTGCTGTAACCGCTCCGCAACGCTCATGACCAAGTACCATTACAAGTTTTGCTCCGAGATGCTCTACGGCATACTCCACAGAACCGAGCTCATGGGCTCCGACAATGTTTCCGGCAACCCGAACCACAAACAGCTCTCCAAGACCCTTGTCAAAAAGAATTTCAGGAGAGAGTCGTGAATCCGAACAGGCAATAATAACGGCAAAGGGATGCTGAGCAGTTGCCAGAGATTTACGGTAGTTGACCGATGCGTGGCGATTGAGGTTGCTGACCGCTCCCTTTTTGGCAAACTGCCGGTTACCCTCAAGCAGGAGGCTCAGCGCCTTTTGGGGGGCAACACCCTCTGCTTCGGCGTGCCCGGCATAGAGATTTCCTGCAGAGAGAACAAAAAGAAGAGTACAGCAGATCGCAAACAGTTTTCGCATTGTAAAGCTCCGTTTTAAGATTAATTGAGATGAAAATTTGTAAGGACAGAATACTCTTCACAGAATGCTGCAGGAAATGGCACAAAAATACCGGAAGTGATCAACAGTATTCTCACGAAATCATCATATAAAGGATGTAGAGATCAGAAGCCAGCGTCAGACAGTAATAAATATGAATAATGTACGGCTAAAACAAGAATTTGCAAGGCAGGCTGAATGCTGTGAGCTGGCTTGAGAGAGAAATCTCACCGAAAAACTGGTATGACGATTGAGTTTTTTCTATATTCAAAACCCTGTTTTACAGGATGAAAATCCGTTGATTTCCACTTAAAACATCACCGGGATAGTATACGATTTTAGTGAACTGCTGTAGGAAGAGCAATCCGGAAAACCTCTAACTTACAGTAATATAAACACCTGGAGAGGTGGCAGAGTGGTTGAATGTGACGGTCTCGAAAACCGTTGTGCGCGCAAGTGTACCGTGGGTTCGAATCCCACCCTCTCCGCATTAAAAGAAAGCTTCCTTACAACAGGGGGCTTTCTTTGTTACTGGCAAATGTTTCAGTCAAGGGGTGGGATGAGAACCCGCGGCG
>JAAXXL010000078.1 GCA_013334485.1 Chlorobiaceae bacterium
GGTATCCCTGAATCATTCAACGTTCTTATCAGGGAGCTGCAGGGACTTGGTCTTGAGATTCGTATTGACGACAGGGTTCCTTAGTAATGTGTTTATTTGGCGTGTACATCATTAATGGACGTTAAAAGAGTCGTTTAACAAGGAATATAGACTATGATTTTTTCACAGGGTGCGTCGCCGTTAAAAGGTGATTTTACAAGGATAAAGTTCAGCATAGCATCACCTGAGAGCATTCTTGCCCACTCAAGGGGTGAGGTGCTCAAGCCGGAAACCATCAACTATCGTACCTTCAAGCCGGAACGTGACGGCCTGATGTGCGAAAAGATTTTCGGCCCTACAAAGGATTGGGAGTGCTACTGCGGCAAATACAAGCGCGTTCGCTATAAAGGGATCATCTGTGATCGCTGCGGCGTTGAGGTTACCACGAAAAGTGTCCGCAGGGAGCGCATGGGTCATATCTCCCTTGCGGTGCCTGTTGTGCACACCTGGTTTTTCCGTTCTGTTCCAAGCAAGATCGGAGCACTGCTTGATCTTTCGACCAAGGAGCTGGAGCGGATCATCTACTACGAAGTTTATGTGGTGATCAATCCTGGCGAACCGGGAGAGAAGCAGGGAATCAAGAAGCTTGATCGCCTGACCGAAGAGCAGTATTTCCAGATTATCACTGAATATGAAGACAATCAGGATCTTGATGATACTGATCCCGACAAGTTTGTTGCCAAGATGGGCGGTGAGGCTATTCACCTCCTTTTGAAGAATATCGATCTTGATACAACGGCGGTTCACTTGCGTAAAGTGCTCAAGGAGAGCAACTCCGAGCAGAAGAGAGCCGATGCACTCAAGCGCCTGAAAGTTGTTGAGGCTTTCAGAAAAAGTTACGAACCGCACAAGAAGAGCCGCAAAAAACCGCAGGGGCTTTTCCCTGAGGATGAGCTGCCGGAACCCTATGTCTATGAGGGTAACAAGCCCGAATATATGGTGATGGAAGTTGTGCCGGTCATTCCTCCGGAACTTCGTCCGCTTGTTCCGCTTGAGGGTGGAAGGTTTGCGACTTCGGATCTCAATGATCTCTATCGCAGGGTCATTATCCGGAACAACCGCCTTAAAAAATTGATTGATATCCGCGCTCCCGAGGTTATTCTCCGTAATGAAAAGAGAATGCTGCAGGAAGCCGTAGACGCATTGTTTGATAACTCACGCAAGGCCAACGCGGTCAAGACAGGCGAATCCAACAGGCCGCTGAAGTCCCTTTCGGATGCCCTTAAAGGCAAACAGGGCCGCTTCCGCCAGAACCTTCTTGGAAAGCGTGTCGATTACTCCGGTCGTTCGGTTATTGTGGTCGGTCCCGAGTTGAAACTGCATGAGTGCGGTCTGCCGAAAAGTATGGCAATCGAGCTTTTTCAGCCTTTTGTTATCCGCCGTCTTGTTGATCGCGGTATAGCCAAGTCGGTCAAATCAGCCAAAAAGCTGATCGATAAAAAAGATCCTGTTGTCTGGGATGTACTTGAAAAGGTCATCGACGGTCGTCCGGTGCTGCTTAACCGCGCACCTACCCTTCACCGTCTTGGTATCCAGGCTTTCCAGCCGGTACTGATCGAAGGCAAGGCAATCCAGATTCATCCGCTGGTCTGTACGGCATTCAACGCTGACTTTGACGGTGACCAGATGGCTGTGCATATCCCTCTTTCGCAGGAGGCGCAGCTTGAAGCATCGCTGCTGATGCTCTCATCGCATAACCTGATTCTGCCGCAGTCCGGAAAACCGGTTACCGTTCCTTCGCAGGACATGGTACTCGGCATGTACTATCTGACCAAGTCACGTCCGGGAGATTTTGGCGAGGGACAGATATTCTACAGCCCCGAAGATGTGCTGGTTGCTCACAATGAGCAGCGTGTCGGGCTGCATGCCCAGATTTTTGTCCAGTACACCGGCCAGATCGATCAGAAGTTTGATCCGATCCGTGTGCTTGATACGCTTGTTGAAGCCAAAACCGAAAAAAATATCTGGCTCAAGTCACAGATTGAGAAGAAGGCTATGCTGCTTACTACGGTCGGCAGGGTAATCTTTAACCAGCATGTGCCTGAAGAGATCGGATTCGTCAACCGCGTTATCGATAAAAAGGTTGCCAAAGAGCTTATCGGAAGATTGAGCAGCGAAGTCGGTAACGTTGAGACCGCCAAATTCCTCGACAACATCAAGGAGGTTGGTTTCCATTACGCCATGAAGGGCGGTCTCTCTGTAGGTCTTTCCGATGCGATTGTTCCTGATACCAAAGCGAAGCATATCAAGAATGCCCAGCGTGACAGTACCAAGGTTGTCAAAGAGTACAACCGTGGCACACTGACTGATAATGAGCGTTACAACCAGATTGTTGATGTATGGCAGAAAACATCCAATATCGTCGCTGAAGAGTCCTACCAGAAGCTGAAGAAGGATCGTGAAGGTTTCAATCCGCTTTATATGATGCTTGATTCCGGAGCCCGAGGCTCCAGGGAGCAGGTTCGTCAGTTGACCGGTATGAGAGGTCTTATTGCCCGTCCGCAGAAGTCGATGTCGGGCCAGCCGGGTGAGATTATTGAAAACCCGATTATCTCGAACCTCAAGGAGGGTCTTACTGTTCTTGAGTACTTTATCTCGACGCACGGTGCCCGTAAGGGACTTTCCGATACATCGCTGAAAACAGCCGATGCCGGATACCTCACCAGAAGGCTGCACGATGTGGCTCAGGATGTTATTGTGACGATTGAAGATTGCGGTACTACACGCGGTCTCTATGTTCATCGCAACATTGAGGAGGAGACAAGCGGTCAGATCAAGTTCCGCGAGAAGATCAAGGGCCGTGTTGCTGCCCGCGATATTTTGGATACCCTGAACAATACCGTTGTTGTCAGATCAGGAGAGATCATCACCGAAGAGCTTGCCGAGCTGATACAGGAGACAGCCGGAGTTGAAGAGGCGGAGATCCGTTCGGTACTGACCTGTGAGTCCAAGATCGGTATCTGTTCAAAGTGCTACGGCACAAACCTTTCGGTGCACGAAATTGTTGAAATCGGAGAGGCTGTCGGTGTTATTGCTGCACAGTCTATCGGTGAGCCAGGAACACAGCTTACGCTTCGTACCTTCCACCAGGGCGGTACTGCACAGGGTGGTATTACTGAAACCGAAACCAAGGCATTCTACGAAGGCCAGATTCAGTTTGAGGATATCAAAACTGTTACCCACAGCATCATCAACGAAGATGGTGTTGAGGAGATCCGTTCGATTGTTATTCAGAAAAACGGCAAAATCAACATTGCCGATCCTGAAAGCGGCAAGATTCTCAAGCGCTACCAGGTTCCTCATGGAGCACATCTCTACTTTGAGCATGGCTCACTTATCAAAAAAGACCAGGTTATATTCAGCAGCGAGCCTAACAGCACGCAGATTATTGCTGAACAGCCCGGCTTTATCAAATTTGCCGATATCGAAAAGGGCGTCACCTACAAGGAAGAGGTCGATCCTCAGACCGGTTTTGCCCAGCACACCATTATCAACTGGCGTTCAAAGCTCAGAGCTACTGAAACCAGAGAGCCGCGTCTGTTGATTGTTGATGGTAATGGTGAGGTTAAAAAGACCTACCCTGTGCCGATCAAATCCAACCTCTATGTTGAGGATGGTCAGAAGATTGTACCGGGTGATATCATGGCCAAGGTACCAAGAAATCTTGATCGTGTCGGTGGCGATATCACCGCCGGTCTGCCGAAGGTTACCGAGCTGTTTGAAGCCCGTATTCCTACTGATCCGGCGATTGTTACTGAAATTGACGGTTATGTCAGCTTCGGTTCGCAGCGCAGAAGCAGCAAGGAGATCAAGGTTAAAAACGACTTCGGTGAAGAGAAGGTATACTATGTACAGGTTGGTAAGCATGTGCTTGCCAATGAGGGTGATGAAGTCAAGGCCGGCGATGCGCTGACCGATGGCGCAGTATCACCGCAGGATATTCTCAGGATTCAGGGACCAAATGCTGTTCAGCAGTATCTGGTTAACGAGATCCAGAAGGTCTACCAGATCAATGCCGGTGTTGAGATTAATGACAAGCATCTTGAGGTTATTGTTCGCCAGATGCTTCAGAAGGTACGTGTTGAGGAGCCTGGTGATACCGAGCTGCTCCCCGGTGATCTTATTGACCGGAGTGCCTTTATGGAAGCCAACAACGGTGTTGCTGAAAAGGTACGCATTACCGAAAAAGGTGATGCACCGGCCCGAATTCAGGATACCCAGTTGCACAAGATGCGTGACATTGCCAAGCTTAACCGTGAGCTGCGCAAGAACACCAAGAACATGATTGCATTTGAACCGGCTCTTCAGGCAACCTCTCATCCTGTACTGCTTGGTATTACCAGTGCAGCACTTCAGACAGAGAGCGTTATTTCCGCAGCATCATTCCAGGAGACCACCAAGGTTCTGACCGATGCAGCAGTTGCCGGAAAGGTCGATTTCCTTTGCGGACTGAAAGAGAACGTTATTGTCGGCAAGCTGATTCCCGCAGGTACCGGACTGAAAAAGTACAAGGCTATCAAACTGACCGGAGAAGGTCAGGATGCAGCAGCGGTTGTGCCAGGTGCTGAGGGTGAAACGGTAACGCAGCCTTCTGTCGGGTAGTCAGAAGGGTTTCCAAAAGAGGTTAAATAAAAAAGGGAGATGCGAGTCTCCCTTTTTTATTCTCCATTTTTTCTGCTCTCCTACTTCTTTTCGAAGCGGAAGGTGTCCAGAAAGCTTGTATCAAAATCACCGCTCTGGAAGACCGGAGAGTGCATGACCTGCTTGTGGAACGGTATGGTTGTTTTGACGCCGACAACAATAAACTCATCAAGAGCGCGTGACATCCTTGCGATGGCTTCTTCACGGGTGTGCGCGGTCACAATCAGCTTGCCGATCATGGAGTCGTAGTTGGACGGGACTACATAGCTTGCGTAAGCGTGGGAATCAACCCGTACGCCATGTCCTCCGGGAGTATGAAAGACCTGAAGCTGACCGGGAGAGGGACGGAACATGTGCTCCGGATCCTCGGCATTGATACGGCACTCGATTGAGTGACCTTTTGGCGTGAATTTTCTGCCCTCGATGGACTCTCCGGCAGCAATCGCTATCTGCTCGCGAACAATATCGACATCGTAACGCTCTTCGGTAACCGGATGCTCAACCTGGATACGGGTGTTCATCTCCATAAAGTAGAAGTCGCGGTGCTTGTCGAGCAGAAACTCAATGGTGCCTGCGCCTTCGTAGTTGATGGCACTTGCTGCGGCAACGGCAGCATCACCCATTTTCTTTCTCAGAGCATCGTCAACTGCCGGTGAAGGGGTCTCTTCAATAAGCTTCTGGTGCCGGCGCTGCACGGTACAGTCGCGCTCACCCAGATGGATGGTGTGGCCGTGCTGGTCGGAGAGAATCTGAATCTCGACGTGGCGGGGATTTTCAAGATATTTTTCGATGTAGACACCGCTGTTTCCAAATGCCTGTTCAGCTTCACTGCGTGCTGTAAGCAGAGCTTTTTCAAGCTGGCTCTCCTCTGTTACCACCCGCATGCCCTTGCCTCCGCCTCCTGCAGTCGGCTTGATAATGACCGGGTAGCCGGTTTTTTTAGCGGTGTCAATGGCCTGCTTCAAATCAGTTACCAGTCCGGGGCTTCCGGGAACAACAGGAACACCGGCAGCAATCATGGTCGATTTTGCGGTGTTTTTGTCGCCCATCTGGTTGATCATTTTGGCGGTCGGGCCGATAAACTTGATATTGGCCGAAGCACACACTTCGGCAAAATCAGCATTTTCTGCAAGGAACCCATATCCCGGATGAATGGCATCAGCATTGGTTACTTCTGCTGCTGCAATGATTCGGGGTATGTTCAGATAGCTCTCCCGTGAGAGGGCTGGTCCGATACAGACCGCTTCATCAGCGTATTTGACATGGATTGATTCAGCATCAACAGTTGAATAAACAGCAACCGTACTGATCCCCATTTCGCGGCAGGTCTGCATAATACGCAATGCAATTTCGCCACGATTTGCTACAAGTATTTTCTTGAACAAGGTTTTTTATGATCAATGATTATGGTTTAACCCGGAACAGCGGCTGATTGTACTCGACAGCCTGTCCGTTTTCAACAAGAATTTCAACAATAGTGCCGGAAACCTCGGCTTCGATTTCGTTCATCAACTTCATGGCTTCGATAATACAGAGAACATCTCCCTTCTTTATGGTGTCATTGACCGCAATAAATGCAGGAGAGTCGGGAGATGGAGATTTATAGTAGGTACCTACAATCGGAGAGCAGACATCAACAAGGCCGGAAACCGGCTCATTTTTCGCTGCTGCCGGAGCTGCCGATTGCTGGGGAGCAGGGGTTGATGGAGCGATGGGTGCAGGTGCAGTGGAGAGCGGAGCTGGCTGCTGCACTACGGCTGTAGAAAAACGTCGGAGGGTAACTTTAAAATCCCCCTCTTCAATAATGGTTTCCTGAAGATCCGAGCTATTGACAATTTCAATAAGCTGCTTGATTTCATTAAGGTTCATGATGATGCTTCTTAAGGATTAAACGTTTTTCCGGATAAAAATTCAATTAACAGAGCGTTACTTTTTAACTCTTTCAATATACTCGCCAGTGCGGGTGTCAACACGAATCACGCTTCCGATCTGGATAAACATGGGAACATTGACTTCCGTGCCGGTTTCAACAATTGCCGGTTTGGTTCCGCTTGTGGCCCGGTCATCCTTTGATGCAGGGCTGGTTTCGGTCACTTCAACTTCAACAAAGGTCGGGAGCTCCACGCTGAGAATGGCTCCATCGTCAGAAAATACAATTGTTACCGTGATGCCATCCTTGATAAACCGTGATCCGGAGCCGATGGCGAGCTCAGTAACATTGATCTGGTCAAAGGTGTTATTGTCCATCATGACATAATCAGTGCCATCCCGGTAGAGGTACTGATACTGCTTGCGTTCAGTTACGATCACATCTACTGATTCAGTCGCACTGAAGCGGAACTCTACATTTCGTCCGCTTTTCAGGTTTCTCATGTTTGCCTGGTAAAAAGCACGAAGGTTTCCCGGAGTACGGTGAATGAGGCTCTCTATGCTGTGGGGCTCTCCCTTGAAACGGATTATAGCGCCTTTTGATACGTTACTGATTGAAATCATAGGTCAGATAAAACAGGTCTTGCCTGGTTGGTTTTTTTTAAATAAAAGAGCTTAAATATAACACAGCGCGTGACGAATACAAACCGCATGGAGAGCAAAGCCCGATAAAGGTAAAAAGCCATTGCAAGTTTGTAACCTACTGTTTAAATTGATGTAATTGGTACCGTTGAGAAACAGGCAGGTTTTACCCTAACAATAATAAATATCTCATATGTCAAAAGCTGAGTTAGTAGAGAAAATTGCCGAGCAGGCCAATCTGACGAAAGTCGATGCCGAGCGTGCCGTCAATGCGTTTATCAATGTTGTAACAAGCTCATTGAAGCAGGGTGATGATGTCACTCTTGTCGGATTCGGAACCTTTACCACCGGAGACAGAGCTGAACGGCAGGGTCGCAATCCCCAGACAGGTGCAGCCATTACCATTGCAGCAAAAAAAGTTGTCAAGTTCAAGCCAGGTAAAGCTTTGAAGGAAGAGGTCGGCGGTTGATCCTGAAGGTTTTGATTTCTGGGCACCACCCAACGCAGTAATCGGGTTTCGGAACAAATAAACAGAGGTGCCCATCTGCAATCTTTTAAAGCCCATCATGAGCCTCTGCCTGATGGGCTTTTTTTATCACTATTACCATGCACCATGGCTACCAAAGTTGTCCTTGATTTTGAAAAACCCGTCGTTGAACTCGAAACCAAACTCAACGAAATGCGCGAGTGTCTCAGGAGCAGTGCGAGGGAGCAGGCGCCTTCCGACACAGAGGTACTCGCTCATGAGATTGAGGCTCTTGAGCTGAAAGTTGAAGCCCTTCGCCGTTCGATCTACAAGAATCTGACCCGATGGCAGAAGGTGCAACTTGCCCGCCATCCGGAACGGCCCTACACCCTCGACTATATCTATATGATGACCAGCAACTTTGTCGAGCTGGCCGGTGACCGCCATTTCAGTGATGACAAGGCAATTGTTGGTGGATTTGCCCTGATTGAAGATAGTACAACAGGTTTTTCGCAGCCGGTCATGATGATCGGTCACCAGAAGGGGCGCGATACCAAGAGCAACGTCTACAGGAATTTTGGAATGGCACAGCCTGAAGGGTACCGCAAGGCACTCAGGCTCATGAAGCTGGCTGAAAAATTTGGCAAACCGGTCATTACCCTGATTGACACTCCGGGCGCATTCCCCGGTATAGAGGCTGAGGAGCGGGGGCAGGCCGAGGCCATTGCCCGCAATCTGTTTGAAATGGCGAAGTTGACGGTTCCTGTGATCTGTGTTATTATCGGAGAAGGAGCAAGCGGAGGAGCAATCGGACTCGGAGTCGGTAACCGGATTCTTATGGCTGAAAATAGCTGGTACTCGGTTATCTCGCCTGAAAGCTGCTCCTCCATCCTCTGGAGAAGCTGGAACTACAAGGAGCAGGCGGCTGAAGCGCTTCAGCTCACCGCACCCGATCTACTTGCCCAGGGAATTATCGACCGCATTATTCCCGAACCGGTCGGCGGCGCTCACACCGATCCTGAAACAATGGCCGGAACACTGAAAGGTATGCTGATTGAGGAGCTGACACTCCTATTGAAGAAGGAGCCAGCAGAACTTGTCAACGACCGTATAGAGAAATTTGGCGCTATGGGTGTATGGAACGAAGAGTAGGGGCAATCCCTTGTGGTTGTCCTTCCTGGTGGTATTAATTCTTCG
>JAAXXL010000016.1 GCA_013334485.1 Chlorobiaceae bacterium
CCTGAATGCAATGTGCTGTAAAAGAGATCAATCTCAAAGGAAATAAATTGGCTCAGGATAAAAGTGATGATGAGAGAGATCGGTGAAGTATGGATGACTAAATAAAAGCGTGCGTTATGAAGAGGATTGGATTGATGGTCTGGGCGTTCTGCCTGCTTGTTTTTGGTGCGGGATGTTCGGAATTCAGGAGCGTTGGCCGTCAGGAGCTGCCTGCTGAACAGATTGCACTGATAGCGGAGTATGCTGATCTCTATCGTGAAGTAGCGGCAGCTTCACCCAATGTTGTTTCGCTTGATGGTTATGCTGATGTCTGGATAAAGACACCGACACGGCAGAAACGGGTATTCTGCAATATCCGCGTCAACCGGGGGGCGGAGGCCCGAATGATTGTCAGTGTCGGGTTGCTCGGCTGGCCGGTTGCCGACATGTTTTTCAGCCGCGATCAGCTCTATGTTCATGATATGATCAATAATCTGCTTTTTGTCGGCAGCAACAATGACGAGAATCTGGAGAAGATGCTTGGTGTGAATTCCGGTTACCGCCTGCTTTCGGAGTCGCTTCTGGGACTGGTACAGATTTCCGAGCCGGTCAGTGCTATCAGATCGGTAAAAAAGGGAGCAGGAACGCTGATGTTTACCGTTGACACTGAGAGCGGCAGTAAAGAGATTGTTATCAATCCTGCCGCCAGAACCCTCACAGCCCTGCTTTTGAAAAACAGAGAGGGCGTGACTACCACTGAACTGCATTTTAAAAATCACGAAACCCTCACGATTGCCGGGCAGCGTACACTTGTGCCAAAAGAGATTGATATGCTGCTCTTCAACAGCGGATCCGGTGGCAACGGCGAGCATCAACTGGTGATCTCCTATGATGAGCGCTCATTCAACAAGGGGAGACTTTCATCAACTTTTCCCCTGCCGAAAAAGGCGAGGGTGATCAATCTTGATGAGGCGAAAGCGCTGCCGTGGATGTAAGGGCCGGCACCGCTCAAAATCTGTTGCGCGATTCGATGGCTTCGTTGTGTGGTGCTCTGAAAAGAGATCAAGGACTACAGTGACTACAGGGACAGCAAGGACGAAGAGAAGAGAAGAGCAGGATGGTTTACTTGTGCATAATTTCGTGTAATTTCGTCTGTTTCGTGGTTCAAAAATCCTTAAACCGAACAGGACTATTTTGAGCGGTGCCGGTCTTTTTTCTTCGTGAAATCCGATATAAAATGCAGAAGGCGCCGGGTGGCGCCTTCTGCATGCAATTCAAGCTTGAAACAGCCCTGAATCCTTATTCAGATCAGCCTATATATTTTACTTTGCGGCTTTGAAGTTGGCGGCTGCAAACTCCCAGTTGAGGAGGTTGTCAATTACCGATGCTACATAATCGGGTCTCCGGTTCTGGAAATCAAGATAGTAGGCGTGTTCCCAGACGTCGATTGTCAGAAGAGGTTTCTGGCCGCTGGTTAACGGGGTTTGAGCGTTACCGGTTTTGACCACTTTCAGGGTGCTTCCCTCAAGCACAAGCCATGCCCAACCGCTCCCGAACTGGGTTGCGGCAGCATTTTTCAGTTCATCTTTGAACTTGTCGAAACTTCCGAAATCCTCTGTGATTTTTGCTGCAAGTTCGCCATTTGGTTCGCCGCCGCCGTTTGGCGTCAGGCTGTTCCAGTAAAAGGAGTGGTTCCATGCCTGCGCGCCGTTATTAAAAATGCCGACTTTCTGCGGGTCAGCGGCGGCTATGGCAATAGCCTCTTCAAGAGAAATGGAGTCAAGGTTTGAGTTGGCAACGAGGTTGTTGTAGTTGGTTATGTATGCGGCATGGTGTTTGCCGTAGTGAAAACTGAGGGTTTTGGCTGAAATGTAGGGTTCGAGTGCATTTTCTGCGAACGGAAGGGCTGGTTGCTGATATGCCATGATTCGTTGTTATTTTGATATTAAAAGAAGGCGAGGTATGATTAAAAAAGTTTAAACTTCTTATCGGGGGATTTAGTTTCTTGAAAACTGAAAATTCCTGATTCTTCTCATTTATCCTAAGAAAATATCAATAAAGGAGTTGCAGGCAAATGAAATTGCGTGATGGCTTTTCGGTATTTACTTTTTGCCTGGTTTTCACTTCTCTTCTTTTTGGATGCAGTGAACAGAAATCATCCAGGCTTGACCCTGATGATCTTCGTTTTGCTGAATTCTACAGCGATTATCTGCTTCAGTCTGGCATACCTGCCAGTGATAATGTGATTGTCTCAGCAGTTCTTGATGCCGCTCAACTTGACACCCTGCTTGTGCATCATTCGCTCAGTCATGAACGGTTGAGCTCCAAGGCGCAATCCTATCGGCAGAATCCCGATCTCTGGAGGCTGGTACTCCTGCAGGTGAGGGAGAATATCCGCAAAAAAACAGATGCAACACCATGAGCAGCACCCACACTCTTGTTGTCGGGGTAACCGGCGGGCTCGGCTGCGGGAAGTCAACGGTCTGCCGCTTTCTTTCAGAACTCGGCTGTGCTCTTTTTGAGTCTGACCGGGTGGCAAAGGCGCTTCAGCTTGAGGATCCTGAAGTTATTGCAGGAATGAGGGATCTCTTTGGTAATGAGATCTACTCGCATGACAGCAGCGGGAAGCTTTCATTAGACAGAAAGGCGGTTGCTACTGTGGTATTCTCCTCTCCAGAAAAACTGGAACAGCTTAACCGGCTGATACACCCGAGGGTATACCGGGAGTTCAGAAAGTCCCTGCTTGATGCTGAAGGTCAGGGAGTAAGGATTCTGGTCAAGGAGGCGGCGATTCTTTTTGAATCGGGCGGAAACAGGGCGGCAGCGGTTGTGGTGGTTGTAGCCGCAGATATGGAGCGTCGGATTCAGAGGGCTGTTGAGAAAGGGATGGGGACGCAAGAGGAGGTCATGCGCCGCATCGCCATGCAGTGGCCACAGGAGAAGCTGATTGAAAAAGCTGATTATGTACTCTGGAATAATGGTTCCCAGGAGGAACTGCAACAAGAGACCGGGCAGCTTTTCCTGAAACTGATGCGGGTGGCCGATTCAGCCGGTAATCGAGGCTGAGAGTATCGGGAGCGATACAGCGTAGCGGTACGAGGTGTTGCTGTGTGAATCCATGAACTCCTCATAGTGATGCTTTATAGCGTATTTGCCGGCTTTGGCTGAAAAAATTCTGTGACCGAACTGGAGATTGTACTCGTCAAGTGTTCCGCAATCAAGAAAAAGCGTACTGAGTGAATGCAAGGCTTCACGGTACTCTTTTTGATCAATCATCTCTACCGGGTCAAAACTGAGCCACTCCTGCCACACCGCTTCGATCGGCTCACAGGTATGGGGGTTGAAGGGGAGACGAACGTTGCCCGGTGCCTGTTTTGAAGCGTCGGGGGAGTAAGCGGCGGCCATGCCGACAATATCAAGCAGGGCGAACTCCCGCTGCGGTTTTTTCAGTGCACCTTCATAAGAGGCAAGAAAGTCCGGTATACTTCCCCCGTACTGCTCAAGGACTCTTGCCGCAGCGGGGAAGTTAGGCTTGTAGCAGAGTTCAAATCCCATGTCACCGCTGTGGCATGCTGCTGCACTGAAGGTTTCCGGGTGCGTCATGGCAAGGCGGAGAGCGCCGAACCCTCCGGATGATTTTCCTGCAACAGCCCGGTGCTCTCTTTTTGCAAGGGTGCAGAGGCTCCGGTCAATACAGGCGACAACTTCATC
This sequence comes from Chlorobiaceae bacterium, assembly GCA_013334485.1. GTDB lineage: Bacteria > Bacteroidota > Chlorobiia > Chlorobiales > Chlorobiaceae > Chlorobium. The sequence continues at coordinate 3,691 of JAAXXL010000016.1, forward strand.
AACAAGGTAGGTTTCGTATTGGCCGGTTGCAGCAGAGTTGACATACTGGGAGCCTCCGTAACGGGTCATGCAGTCCACCATAACAATAATGCACTCTGCCATATTCCTGCTTGTTATGAGCGATTCTGCCATTTCCGGTACGGTTTGTCGGCCGAAACTGTAGTTCAGGAAGCTTTGTCCGGTGGAGGCAAATCCGGCAAGAAGATAGATAACGGGAAAGCGCTTTTTTTCATCATAGGAAGGGGGCAGATAGACCGGAATCCGCCGTTCAGCCGGATCCCCGAGAGGGTTTCCTGTGAGGGTTGTGCCCGGAATCGTTACCTCAATCACCCGGGGATATCCGGCAACATAACTTTTCATAGCAGGAGGGCGTTGTTCTTTCGGTTTACCCTGGCGGAGATCAGAATACTTACTTCGTAAAGCAAAATCATCGGAAGGCCGATGACAAGCTGGGTGACAACATCGGTTGAGGGTGTTACAACTGCGGCAACAACAAGCAGCACCACAATGGCATGCTTGCGATAAAAGCGCATGAATGCCGGGGTGAGGAGCCCTATTTTGGAGAGAACATAGGAGATAAAGGGGAGCTCAAACACCAGTCCGGCGGTCAGGAGTGCACCCACAACAAAACTGATATAGTCCTGAACGGAGATGTTGTTTTTGATCAGGGGGGTTCCGAATCCGGCAAAGAACTGCAGGGTTACCGGGAGAAAGACAAAATAGCCGAAAGCAATGCCGGTAAAAAAGGAGAGAGAGATAAAGAGAATCGAGAATCGGCCTGCCTTTCGTTCATTTTCTTTCAGGCCGGGAGCAACAAACTGCCAGAGCTGCCAGGCCATGAAGGGAAAGGAGATAATGAATCCTGCAAAAAAAACCACCTGAAGATAGAGCGAGATCTGACCGTAGGGGATCAGGTTCTGGAGTACAAGGGTTTTGCTGCTTCTTGTCAATGGCCCGATCAGGACCTCGTTTACCAGAAAATCAGCTTTGATACTGCAGATCGCAGTAACGATAGCCAGTGTCAGGCCTGACTTGATCAGCCGGGAGCGGATCTCCTCAAGATGGCCGATAACATCAAGTTCACCCTCCATGCCGGATTCTTCAACGCTATGCTCAGCTCTCTGGGTAAGCGGCTCTTTTTTTTCCTGCTCATCCTCAACGGTGCTCTCTGGCTCTTCTAAAGCAGGGGAGTAAGGATTTATGAAATCGGAGTTTCCCGGGGTTGTATGGTGTGTCTCTTTTTCCTCGCTCATGATTCCATTTACTGCGTGAAACTATAGGGATATTTCGTACGGCTGCATCAAAACATAGCAACAAAGATGGTTGCAGCCAAGAAAATGTTTATGGCTTTTGCTTTGATGGTTACGATTGCGTGGCGGAAGCCGTTCTTGATCCACTGTCGGCCAGATAGAATTTCAGGGTTACCCCTTCGTTACGTATCTTCCCTTCATAATAATGTTGTAGTGGTTATGCACGCTCTTTTTTTTGACAGGAATCGTTTTTTTGTGGAGAAAGATTCTTTTAATTTCACACAAGAAAAGTGGTTACGGTTTTTTGTGTAACGAGCTTAACCTGTTCACTGTTTTCAGGAGCTTTCCTCAGGGGGAGCTTGTCACGATAACTTTCCGGGGATCTGGTGAATATCAAGGATGTCACGGCATCGGTAAACGATGAGATAGAGATTTTTAAGCAGCGATATAAAACGGTGCTCTATGCCCATAATACGCTGGTTGACAAAGTTACCCGCTATGTTCTCAAACAGCAGGGAAAGCAGATTCGTCCGGTTCTTGTTCTTCTTTCGGCACAACTGTGCGGCGGGGTAAATGAGTCGAGCTATCGGGCGGCAATTATGGTTGAACTGCTTCATTCAGCGACGCTTATCCATGATGATGTGGTAGACGGAGCCGAGATGCGTCGTGGTATTGCCTCAATCAATGCCTTGTGGAAAAACAAGATATCTGTTCTTATCGGCGATTATCTTCTCTCCCGCGGCCTGCTCTACTCTCTTGAATTCAAGGATTACGGATTTCTGCATATGGTTTCGGAAGCTGTGCGGCGGATGAGTGAGGGGGAGATTCTTCAGATACAGAAAACCCGAAGTCTTGATATCTCCGAAGAGGATTATCTCAGTGTTATCTCTGACAAGACGGCCTCACTCATCTCCTCTGCCTGTGCTATGGGGGCCATGAGTTCCACTACCGATGAGGGTCGTATTGCTGCATTGAAAAGTTATGGAGAGTCTCTTGGACTTGCTTTCCAGATTCGTGATGATCTGCTTGATTATACCGGGGATTCAAAAAAAACCGGTAAAGAGATGGGGATCGATATAAAAGACAAGAAGATAACTCTCCCGCTTATCTATTCACTTTCCCATGCTTCGGCCTCGGAGCAGAAGAAAATTCGCTCCATTCTTAAAAGTGCGGGTAAACGGGCATCCAAAAGCGGAGAGGTTGTTGAGTTTGTCAAGAACAAGGGAGGCCTTGACTATTCGGCTCAGGTTGCTGAAGGCTTTGCCGCAAAAGCTGTCTCTTCAATCGCTTCATTTGAAGAGAGTCCGGCCAAGCGCTCTTTGTTGCAGCTTGTGGATTATGTTATGAAAAGAGAGAGTTAGTATGGTTTATGTGACGAAGGGATGTTACTGCGGAAACTTGATGAGAAATAACGGTTAATAGCGAGATGAAGAAAAAAGTCGGAGTGATCATACTGCTGTTTTTCGGCGTTATCGGGCTGTTTGACAAGCTGATAATGCCTTTTTATGTTTCACAGGGAAGCGTTCGGATTGTTCCTGATGTTACCGACATGCCCTATGAGGATGCTGTGAGAAAACTTCGTCATTCCGGGTTTGAGGCGAAAAAAAGCTACTATGTCAAATATCTCAGTGGGATTGATTCCAATGTCGTGATTTCCCAGATGCCTGAGGCCGGTCTTGAGGTCAAACCGGGCAGAAATGTCTATCTGGTGCTCAACAGGCGTGACAAGCCTACTTTTCCGATGCCTGATTTTCTGGGGCGTCCGGAATTTGATGCCCGTCAGGCGGCAGCTCGCATGGAGCTGGTACTTGAGGGTGTTCAGTTAACTCCTGTAACCAATCCTGAAGATGATGGAAAGGTGCTGAGTCAGTCGGTTCCTCCACAGACTGTTGTCACTTCAGGTTCCCCTGTTTCAATTATTATCGGCAGATACCAGGAGTCATCCGAAGGGTTGAGAAAGGTCGCAGTTCCTGACGTGCTGGGCATGTCGCTCGCCCAGGCCAATCAGGTTATCAGCCAGGCGGGACTTGGTGAGGGAAAGATTATTACCGAATATTCTGCGATTCTTGTTCCCAATACCGTTATCAGTCAGAAGCCGGCTGTCGGTTCCTATGTATCACCGGGTCAGCAGGTGGAGTTGACGGTGGTCACAGCAGAGTAAGCAGTTGATGATACTCTTGCGAGTGTTGCAGCTTTGTGTTTTCCGTTTTCCATTTGGTTTATTGATGCCGGAAGAGGGGTGCTATTTGTAGTTGGCTTTTTTGTATTCGTCGCGCAGATCCTTTATCCCGGTCGTACGGTCGTTACCGTCGGTGATGAAGCCGAAGTACTCAAGGATGATGCGGATCACCAGCCAGATACCGGCGAAGAGAAGGGAGATAGAGGAGAGAATATTTTTCAACATAAGATCGGTTTGCTTCAGTACAAAAAAAGGCCATTCTCAGGGAAGAATGGCCTTTTTTCATGAATTTGAAAAACAATTTTTTATTAGTCCGTAAGCGAATCTTCTGCTTCGAACCAGTCATGGTGATGAGAACCATCCTGACGACCTTTTTGTTCCCATCGATAGTATGCCGCCAGTCTTATCTGCTCTTCACGTTGCTCATTTGTGAGCTTTGCTGTGGGTTTTTTGCTCTTTTTTACAGAGGCCGGCGAAGATGCCTTTGCTGCGCTTGCAGTTTTTTTTGCAGGGGCTTTTTCAGCTACCTCTTTTTCAGCGATTTTTTTTGCCATTGTTTCAGAGTCTATTGTTTATCCGGTTTTTGTAAACTCATCGTTAAAAGGTCGCTTCCTGCTGTGCGCTCAAGTTGCGCCGGAACCGGTTCAGCCTCAACACGCTTGCTGCTATGCCTGACTCCGTGACAAAAAACAGAAAACGTCTTTAATAGCTAAAGATAAAAAAATAATCCTGTCAGAGAATCGGCCCCGAAGAGTTTTTTTTACGGGCACTTCGATTAATTTACTCTGCACCTCATTATTTCATCTCTTGTTGAGTTGTTTTCCGAGTGAACTGAAGGTGATGACAAGAAGGATGGTCATTGCCTCGATTATCATGAAGATATCTTTCGGTACCCAGGCGTTGACACTGAGTCCACCGTATTCGAGAAAACCGAAAAAAAGTGCGGAAAGGAGTATCCATACCGGATGGGCTCCTGCCAGGAGCGCAACGGCAATGCCTGTAAAACCGATTCCTCCGGTCATTCCGCTCTCATAGTAGTGCTTGTAGCCAAGAACAATGTTTGCCGCTCCAAGGCCTGCAATGGCCCCTCCTGTGCCCATTGCCATGAGGGTGTGCCGTTTGGCGTTGATTCCTCCATACCGTGCCGCTTCCGGTTGCAGTCCTGCAGCGCGCATTTCATAGCCGAATCTTGTTTTGAAAAGGAGGGCATAAAAGAGCAGGGGGAGCGCAAGGGAGAGCAGGAGAGAGAGATTAGCCGGTGATTTGGCAAACCATCCTGTAAGGCTCTCTATCGTGGGTATGATGGCGGCGTTGCTGATTGGTGCGGTATGAACCGTGGAGGGGAGTGCGAAATGCCAGGTAAGCAGGTAGCCGGTAATGCCTTGTGCGATGAAATTAAGCATGATTGTGCCAATGACCTCATTGACCCCGAACTGTACCCTCAAAACTCCGGCAAGAAGCGCCCAGGCGCATCCTGCCGCCATTGCGGAGAGAATGCAGAGTGCGATTGCAACGGTAGATGAGAGCGTCTCTCCGATGATTGATCCGGTCATGGCAGCAGCAAATGCCCCCATCAGAAGCTGGCCTTCAGCTCCGATATTGAAGAGACGTACCTTGAAAGGTATGGCAACAGCAAGAGCGACAAGCACAAGCGTTGTCATTCTGAAGAGTACATGTCCGGTTCCATATGAGGAGCCAATGGTAGAGCGTACCATTTTGCTGCATATCATGACAGGATCCTCTCCGATCATTGCGATGAAGAGGGCGCTGAAGAGGAGAGCCGTCATAACGGAAAGCAGAGGTATGAGCAGTTGTCCGGTTATTTTTGTCATGGTCACAGCGGTCTCAGTTGATGTAGAGGCCGATCTCTTTGATGAATTCATCTTCCCGCTCTCTTTTTAATGCGACCTCATCATGGCTGAATTCGTAACGGAGAGTGCCCTTGTAGAGACAGCCGATACGAGATGAGAGTGCCGTTATCTCTTCCAGTTCTGAAGAGACCAGGAGGATCGCCATACCCTTCTCCCGGGCAGCAATTATTTTTTTATGGATCAATTCAATTGCTCCGATATCAACTCCCCGTGTAGGCTGCGCAAGGATAAGCAGTGATATTTCGGGGCGGGTGAACTCCCTTGCTACAACAACCTTCTGCTGGTTGCCTCCGGAAAGTGCACTGATCGGCTGGAGCTCCGGGGAGCTGCACCGGATATCATATTCCGAGATCATTCTGTTGCTGTGTATTCTGACTTCATTGTGGTTGAACCCCGTCCTTTTCCGGAACGACTGCTCCTGATGGCGTCCGAAGATAAGGTTTGATGAAACAGGGTAGTCAAGAATGACACCCTCCCGCAGGCGGTTTTCCGGAACATGGGAAACACCCATGAGTGTTATGGCGGCAGGGGTTTTTCCGATAAGTGACTCTCCCTTGAGTGTAGCTTTGCCGGTTATGGTGCTCCCTTCAGGTGCAAGACCCCGGAGCGCCTGCAACAGTTCACTTTGACCGTTACCTTCAACGCCGGCAATGCCGTATATTTCACCACTTTTTATGTTCAGTGTGAGGCTCTCCAGCATTTTTTTACCGTCGGGCGTGATGAATCCGAGGTTGCTTAGCGCAAGCAGTGTTTCTCCTGGTCGCGGGGGAGGATTATCTACCGCCAGAAGAACGCTGCGTCCCACCATCATGGTTGCAAGCCCAGGTTTGGTTGCCGAAGCTGCCGGGAGGGTGCCGATAAGCTCGCCTTTTCGCATGACGCTTATCGTGTCGGCAACGGAAAGTACCTCATCAAGCTTGTGGGTAATGAGGAGTATGGTTTTACCCTTGTCGCGCATTGAGCGCAGTGTCGCGAAAAACTGTTCGGTTTCCGATGGTGTCAGTACTGCTGTCGGTTCATCAAAGATCATGATGGAGGCATTGCGGAAGAGCAGCTTGAGGATTTCAACCCGCTGCTGCTGACCGACACTGAGCTTTCCAACCTTTTCGTTCGGGTTTACGGCAAGCCCGAAAGCTTCAGCATCGTTTATTATTCTGGCTCTGATTTTCTGAAGAGGAATCCGCCGGAAGAGCCCGGTTTGCTCATTGCCGAGCATGATGTTTTCTGCGATCGAAAGTTCATCAACAAGCATGAAGTGCTGGTGAACCATGCCGATACCGGCTTCAATTGCTTCACGGGGGGAGGAGAATCTGACGGTTTTTCCGTTGATGGCAATTTCGCCCGTTGTGGGTCGGAACATGCCATAGATCATCTTTGTCAGTGTGCTTTTTCCGGCGCCGTTTTCACCGATGAGTGCGTGAATGGTGCCCTCTTCAACAGCAAGAGAGATATTGCTGTTGGCCGCAAAGGTTCCGAATTTTTTCGTTACCCCGGTCAAGCGGATTCCGACACCCATAGTTTCTGTGCAGTTCAGTCGTTATACCCAGCTCAGAACAGTTTTGACGGACTCTTTGCTGTCAAGTGCCCTTCGGTATGCCATTTCAAACTGGGAGATTGCAAAGACATCAGTAAAAAACTTTTCACTCTCGATTTTCCCCGCTTCAAGCGCCGCAAAAGCCGCTGACAAATGGTCGATGGAGGTTATACCGGAAGAGATGATAACGGGCTCCTTATGAGAGATAAGGCGATAATCGTAGGCCATCACCTCATAGTTACCCATCAGTAGTATTTTTGCCTGCTGTTTCAACAGACGCATCCCTTTTTCAATCAGAAGAACCCGTCCGGTGGTTTCAATAAGGAGGTCGTAGCTGTTGTTGAAATCGGCGGTAAAGTCGCTGATATCAAGAGCGATATTTTCGGCATGGGAGAGCTGGCCCCTGATAGAGAAGGTTTCTACGGCATCGACATGGTGAAATCCGAGAGCGTTCAGATACTCGGAAACCATAAGGCCTACAGAGCCGAGGCCGAGTATCAGTACCCGGGTATTGGGGCCGAGATCTGTTTTTTCAACGGCACTGATGACATAGCCGAGCAGGCCGATGAGCAGATCGCGGTGGATCGGTTTGCGGCCAAGCGGAAAAACGTTGCTTTGGGCTGTTGGAATCATTTCGGCGTGACAGCCTGCGTAGGGTTCGATACCTGTCCAGCGGTCACCCCTGAAGGTGTAGACGAAATCTCCGGGTTGCAGGTCGGTGACTCCGGGGCCGGTTTTGAGCACCTGGCCTATTGACTCGCTGCCCGGCATGATCGGGTAGGTGAAGACTCTGCTTGTGACCGCTTTGTTGGTCAGAAGCAGCCGGTCATAGCCCGGTGTTATGGTGCTGGCAACGGTTTTAATCAGAACATCGCCGGGTTGATCGGCAAGATAGGGCGCGTTCTGCAGTTTCATTTTGTTGGCTTTCTGCAAGACAATGGCTTGAACTTCTCCCTGCATAGGTAATAACTGAAATGTTGTGTTGTAATAAGGCTCTGAAAAGCTGTCAGAGATTGAAAAGGGAGCTGAGCATCCAGGAGATCAGGCTGATAACAACCGATCCGCCAATTGCCCACCAGAAGCTGTCAATGGTAACGCCGCCGACAATGGAGGCGGAGAGCTGAAGCAGAAGGGCGTTGATGACAAGCAGGAAGAGGCCAAGCGTCAAAATGATAAAGGGGATTGAGAAGAATACCATTACCGGCCTCAAAATCGCATTGACAAGGCCAAGAACGAGAGCTACAAGAATCGCAGCACCGAAGCTCTTTATGTGTATGCCCGAAAGAAGATGGGCGGTGGCGTATACCGCGAGGGCATTGATCAGCCATTGTATCAGTATGCTCATCATGGTTTATCTCCCTGTTAATGTTCACCGGTGAGTCTGGAGTTCAATGTACAAAAGTAACAAGAGTTGACAATATAGATGCACGAAACAAGGCTGTTATGTAATCATTGTGATTTGCAGGAAAAATGCTCACCCTGATGTCATCCCGAACACCCCCTCCGATGTCATTCCGATTCCCTCCGATGTCATCCCGAACTGAAAGGAGGGATCTTTCCTGAAGGTCGAGATGACAAAACCGGCAAGATGACACACACGTAAGAAAATGGTTTTAATTGCCGGGCTGGAGCCCGGCGTTCCCGCTCCCCGTGGGGTTTCAGATGTTGAGTTTGTCGAGGGCTTCGTGCAGTGTGGTACAGCCTGAGATGGTGATGGGGAGTTTTTTGAGTGAGGGTTTCAGTTCACGGGTGTTGGCTTCGGGCAGTACAATTCGTTTGAACCCGAGGTGCGCAGCCTCCCGGATGCGCCGTTCACTGTCGCTGATGGCGCGAAGTTCTCCTGCAAGACCGATCTCTCCGCAGCACACTGTTGCCGGATCAACCGGACGGTTCATGAGTCCGGAGGCCACTGCTGCAGCAATGGCAAGATCCGCTGCCGGTTCGGCGAGCTTCAGGCCGCCAGCAATTTTAACAAAGACATCCTGTCCCCAGGTTTCAATATTCAGCCTTTTTTCAAGTACGGCCAGAATAATTGACATCCGCTTCAAATCAAAGCCGGTACTGATGCGCTGGGGCATGGAGTAGTTGCTTTTGGTCACCAGTGCCTGTACCTCGACAAGAAGCGCCCTTGAGCCTTCAATAGCAGCAAGGATCGAGTTTCCGGGTACATCGGTCCGCCGTCCGGAAATAAAGAACTCCGAGGGGTTGCTCACCTCTTCAAGTCCGTTCTCATCCATGCGGAAGACGCCGATCTCGTTTGTGGAGCCGAAGCGGTTTTTCACTGAACGGACAATCCTGTAGCGCTGGTACCCTTCACCTTCAAACTGAAGAACCGTATCAACCATATGCTCAAGGGCTTTGGGACCGGCAAGGGCACCCTCTTTGGTGATATGGCCGATAATCATGAGTATGACGTTCTGCTGCTTGGCGGCCCGGATGAGCATTGCGGCGCACTCCCTGATTTGGGTTATGGTTCCCGCAGAGCTTTGATACTCGCCCGAATAGACCGTCTGGATAGAGTCAACAATGACGAGTGCTGGTTTTTCCCGCTCAATGACCTCAAGAATCCTTTCAAGGTTTACTTCCGGGATAAGCCAGAGGTTTTCAGCCCGAATGGAGAGCCTTTCGGCCCGTTCGCGAATCTGGTTTGGCGACTCTTCTCCGGAGAAGTAGAGCACTTTTGCAGGAGCAAGTCGCGGGGCAAGCTGAAGCATGAGGGTTGATTTGCCGATTCCCGGTTCACCTCCTACAAGCACGGCCGAAGCCTGCATGAGCCCTCCGCCAAGTACCCGGTCGAGTTCGCCGATACCGGTCATGGTACGGTGGAACTCTGTCGCATTTGCGTCATGAAGGTTCTGCAGTACCGGCAACCCTGGGCTTGCACTCTCCCGACGGCTTTTCTGCTCAGGCTCAATACGGGTCTCCTGGAGGGTTCCCCAGCTCTGGCATTCAAAACATTTCCCCTGATATTTCAGTGAAACGGCGCCGCAGTTCGAGCAGATATATCTGGTTGCTGTTTTGGCCATTATGGTTACAGGCCGTTGATACGCTGGAATGAGTGCAGCGTATTTTTTAGCAGCATGGCTATGGTCATGGGGCCGACTCCTCCGGGAACGGGGGTCATGGCCGAAGCAACAGCGGAAACCCCTTCGTAATCGACGTCACCGACCAGCCGGTAACCGCTTTTGGTTGACGGGTCTTCGATGCGGTTGATGCCGACGTCAATAACCACAGCTCCGGGTTTTACCATATCAGCGGTGATGAAGCCCGCTTTGCCTATGGCGGCAATGAGAATGTCAGCCTGAAGGGTATAGTGGGGAATGTTTTTCGTGGCCGAATGGCAGATGGTGACGGTGCAGTTTGTGGCATCATGCTTCTGGAGCATGAGATTAGCCATCGGTTTTCCGACAATATTGCTTCGTCCTACAACGACACAATGTTTGCCTTTTGTTTCGATGTTGTAGCGTCCGAGCAGCTCAAGAATTCCATAAGGGGTACAACTGACAAAACATTTATCGAGCTCTCCCATAACAAGGCGCCCGAGGTTTTCAGGGTGAAATCCATCGACATCTTTTGCCGGATTGATGGCGATGGTAACGGCAAATTCATCAATCTGCTTCGGCAACGGCTGCTGCACCAGTATGCCGTGGACTGCCGGATCGTTGTTGAGTTTGCGGATTGTTTCAAGAAGTTCTGACTGGGTTGTTTCAGTGGGCATTTCAATCACTGTTGAAAACATGCCGATCTCTTTGCATGTTTTAGCTTTATTGCGTACATAAACCTGCGAGGCAGGATCATGGCCGACAATAATGACGGTCAGGCCGGGTACTTTGCCGGTTGCTGTTCTGTATGTTTCAACTCCGGCTTTCAGTTCCTCTTTAAGGTCAAGCGCGACCTTTTTTCCATCAATAATGAGCATGTTGATATGGCTTTGTTATGTCTGTTCTTTGTATGAAAGCATATAGCTATGAAAAATTCTGCGAAGCAGCAAACGCGAAACGTGAAGCATTATCGCAGATCGTTGTAAAAAGCGGTATAATCAGCCTTCAAACGATATCTATCTGTATATATTATTAATCATTACTGATTGCCATGTCTCTGGTTTCAATTGGTGAGGTTCTTGTTGAAAAGGAGCTTCTGAAGGCTTTTTTTTCCTGCGATCTTCGTGAGTGCAAAGGAAAGTGTTGTGTTGAGGGGGAACTTGGAGCTCCGTTAACCGATGCTGAGGCCGAAGAGCTGCTCCATGTTCCGGAAGAGGTGTTGAGAATGATTCCGGAAAAAAACCTGAAGTATCTCAGGCGGCATGGTGCTGTTGAGACCTACCAGGGCCAGCGTTATACAAGAACCATTGATAATCTGGAGTGTGTGTTCAGTTGTGTTCGTGACGGCATAACATTCTGTGCCCTTGAAATAGCCTTTCAGGATGGTCTGATCAGTAATGATAAGCCGGTATCCTGCCGATTGTTTCCGATTAGGGTAAGAAAAAAGTTCGGTTTGGATTATCTTGTTTATGAACAGCACTCCATGTGCCGCTCTGCCCGCAAGGCAGGCGGAGAGCTTCGGATTCAACTTATTGATTATGTGTACAGGGCTCTTGCGGCACGCTATGGTTCTGAATGGGTCGCGAGCTTGAAACTATTTGTCGATACATCTTCCTTAAGGTAATGCCCGAAATCAGGCTTCAACAGAAACAGACAACACTTCTCTCTGCTCAGCAGATTTTAAGCAGTCAGCTTCTACAGTTGCCGCTCTTGAATCTTGAAGAGCGGATTTTTGAAGAGTTGCAGGAGAACCCTCTTCTTGAGCTTATAGAAGAACGCAAGGATGTTGCCGGTGACGTGCCTGACGTGCCTGACCATCTTGATGGTGAAGAGATGTTCGATTCCGAGGATCGGTTCCGAAAAAGTTCACTTAAAGAGCGCAATGATTCTCCACTGCCGGGTGAAGCAGCGGAAGGGAGATTGAACTTTACTCATGAGAGTGCGCCAAAGGACCGTTTTTTTCAGGCTGTTCAGCAGGACAGTTTTTATGAAAAGCTTCTCCGTCAGCTTGCCCTTCATGAAGGGGTTGGCCCGAGAGAGGGGAAGATTGCTCTTGAGATTCTCGGTAATCTTGATGGTGACGGTTACTTCACCGATGACGATGAGGTGATTATTGAGAGCCTTCGTCTTGATGGGTTTGATCTCCGTAAAGGCGAGCTGGAGTCAATGCTTCGCAAAATTCAGTTTCTTGATCCTCCAGGTATTGCTGCAAGGGATCTTCGTGAAAGACTTCTTGTTCAACTTGAATTTCTCAGAAGCCGTTATGAATCAGCGACCTATGAGGTTGCTCGAAAAATTCTCTCTCATCACTTTGATGATTTTCTTCATCGTCGCTATGCAAAGCTGCTGAAAAAACTTGATTTGGCGCCTGAACAGGTTGAAGCAGCAGTTTCCGCTATTGCCGCGCTTGATCCCCATCCGGGAGTTTTTCAGGAGGATGGAGGGTATTACATCACGCCTGATTTTCTTGTGAGCTATGAAAACGGATCTCTGACAGCGGTGCTCAATGACCGGAGTTCGCTCTCTGTTCAGATCACTGACCGCTATAAGGAGTTACTGAAAAACAGAAAGAGCCCGAAAGAGGATAAAAAGTTTATCCGTCAGAACCTTAATCGCGCAAAAGAGTTTACCAGTGCCATCGAAACAAGGCGCCAGACACTGCTCAGGGTGATTGAGGCGCTTATGCATCGGCAGTATGGCTTTTTTATATCCGGGCCGGAGCAGCTTCTGCCGCTCGGTATGAAAACCGTTGCGGCAGATACCGGACTTGATATTTCAACTATCAGCCGTGCGGTAAACGGCAAGTATGTGCAGACCTCATTTGGCGTTTTTGAATTGAAGTACTTTTTCAGCGCAGGCCTCTCAACTGAGGAGGGTGAAGATCTCTCGAACAAGATTATCCGGCAGTACATTGCTGAAATGGTTGCCGACGAGGATCCCAATAATCCGCTGAGTGATGACGGTATGACTGATTTGTTGAAGAAAAGGGGAGTGCATATTGCGAGAAGAACGGTTGCAAAATACCGTGAACAAATGCAAATTCCAGTGGCAAGATTAAGGAAAAAAATATTTTGATTGATGAAAAACAGTGAGAAGCCCATTATCCGTTCTACAACGGTCATTGGTGTATTGAGAGATGGCAAGGCTGCACTTGGAAGTGACGGGCAGATGACGCTTGGAAACACCGTTATCAAGCACTCGACACGCAAAATCAGGAGGTTGTATCAGGGTAAGCTTGTTGCCGGTTTTGCCGGTGCAACGGCTGACGCGGTAACTCTTCTTGACCGGTTTGAGGAGAAGCTTGAAGCCTATAACGGAAAGCTTGATCGTGCAGCGGTGGAGCTTGCCAAAGAGTGGAGAACCGACAAGTATCTCCGCCGTCTTGAGGCGATGCTTGCCATTGTCAGCAGTGAAAAGGCGCTGATTATCTCCGGAACCGGTGATGTCATAGAGCCGGAGGATGGTATTGTTGCTATTGGAAGCGGCAGCATGTATGCCCTTGCAGCAGCGCGTGCGCTCATGAAGCACTCCTCACTTTCGGCAAAGGAGATCGTTCAGGAGAGTTTGAAGATCGCTTCTGATATCTGTATTTATACCAACGATCACATTATTGTTGAGGAGGTTTGAGGGTCGCGCGGTTTTTCGCGGTTCGGATCCTTTTTTATAATTATTCTGTGGGATTCACAATTTTTTCAGCATTAAAATGACTATGAACAGCAAGGTGAATGTTTTTGCTCTGCCTGAAGGAAATGGCGTAAGAAAAAGTTCTATCGCAGAGCATAATCTGACGCCAAACCAGATTGTTGCCCTTCTTGACAAATATATTATCGGCCAGAGAGATGCCAAAAAATCGGTTGCCATAGCGCTCCGAAACAGGCTTCGCCGTCAGAATGTGAGTGACGAGCTGCGTGATGAGATCATGCCGAACAATATTATTATGATCGGGCCTACCGGTGTAGGAAAAACCGAGATCGCCCGAAGGTTGGCCAAGCTTGCAAAAGCTCCATTTGTCAAGGTTGAGGCTTCAAAGTTTACCGAAGTGGGTTATGTCGGTCGTGACGTGGAGTCGATGATTCGTGATCTTGTGGATCAGAGTGTGGCTATGGTGAGAAGCGAGAAGTCTGAAGAGGTTCGTGAAAAGGCTGCTCTGCTTGTTGAAGAGCGTTTACTTGATATTCTCCTTCCTCCGGTTGCACAATCACAGGAGTCACTTGATGATGAAGCTGACAGTGAAGGCGAGGCTCTTGCGACCCTTTCCACTGAAGAGGGTGACCCTTCAGTTGAGGCTAACCGTCGAAGCCGCCGCAAAATGCTGGAGCGGTTGCGTAATGGCAAGCTTGAGGATCGCCAGATTGAGATGGATATCTCCGGTGACTCTCCGGGGGGTGGCATGATGCAGATTTTCGGTCCTCTCGGCCAGATGGAGGAGATAGGCGGGATGATGCAGGATCTCATGAGCGGATTGCCGCGCAAACGCAAAAAAAGAAGGGTTACCATTGCCGAAGCCCGCAAACTGCTTGAACAGGAAGAGGTGCAGAAGCTTATTGATATGGAGAGTGTGGTCAAGGAGGCGATCAACAAGGTTGAGCAGTCAGGTATTGTTTTTATTGATGAGATCGATAAAATCGCAGCTCCATCTACCGGTGCAGGCGGCAAGGGTCCGGATGTCAGCAGGGAGGGTGTTCAGCGCGATCTGTTGCCGATAGTTGAGGGCTCAAATGTTGCCACAAAACATGGCATGGTCAAGACCGATCATGTGCTCTTTATTGCTTCGGGAGCTTTTCATGTAGCCAAGCCATCTGATCTCATTCCGGAACTACAGGGTCGTTTTCCGATCAGGGTGGAGTTGAAAAGCCTCACCGAGGAGGACTTTTTTCTTATTCTCACCCAGCCGAAAAATGCACTGATCAAGCAGTACACTGCTCTTCTTGCCACCGAAGGGGTGGAGTTGAGCTTCAGTGAGGGCGCAATCCGTGAAATTGCCAGAATAGCAGCACAGGTCAATGAGAGTGTCGAGAATATCGGTGCAAGACGTTTGCATACCATTCTGACCAATCTTCTTGAGGAGCTGATGTTCAATATTCCGGAAAATGTGTCTGATGAGAAGATTGAGATTGATGAGGCTATGGTGAAGGAGAAACTGAACCATGTTGTTGCTGACAGGGATCTCAGTCAATACATCCTGTAATTTTACGCAACATTACTGCTATGAGCGGAAATTCAATACTTGTGCTTAATGGTCCGAACCTTTCACGACTCGGCAAACGCGAGCCTGAAATTTATGGACACCAGACACTTGCAGATATCAATTGTGGCGTTGCTGAAAGCTTTCCTGATCTCACTTTTGAGTTTTTCCAGTCCGAACACGAGGGGATGCTGATTGAAAAACTTTTTGAGTGCGAGGATCGGGGCGGCTTTATCGGCGTTATACTCAATGCCGGAGCGCTCACTCACTACTCGATTGCGCTGCGTGATGCCATCAGTGCGGTGAGTCTGGCGGTTGTTGAGGTTCATCTTTCAAACATCTATGCCCGTGAGGAGTTCCGCCGTTCATCGGTCATCTCGGAGGTCTGCATGGGTGTCATCAGCGGGTTCGGAGCGAACAGCTACCATCTTGGTGTAAGGGCTCTCGTTGGCATCGCCCCAAGGAAGAAAAAGATATCGGTAGCGGTCAGAGAGGCGTGAGCTGTTCTTTGCGGCAGGCTTCACACCTCTTTTGGCTTATTCGGAATATTTTTTCAGGAGTGCGCGCATCTCATCAAGACGCCGCCGGTCACTCGGCATGATGACCGGTTTGTTGAGTGCAGTTTTCATGAGTTTCAGCGCTTCATCCCGGTTGTTTTGATCAAGTTCGATCAGGGCAAGTTCATGATAGTTGCGGATAATTCTTGAATCAATGCTGATTGCCTTCCTGAACGCTTTTTTAGCAAGATCATAATTGCCTGTCGGCATCTCGCCGATGAAGGCATTGCCTACCACTCTTTTGAACCAGCTTATTTTAGCCGCTTCACGGTAATAGGAACCGAGAATAGAAAGGGCGGTCTCGTCGTTCGGGTTTAGTCTCAGCGCACTGTCCAGTGCCCGTTTTACCTCTTTTGCACGGTTCAGTTTTTCGTTTGATCCTGTTTTGTCTGCCATGATTCCCAGCGAAGCGGCATACCAGGAGTGTCCTTTTGCGATTGTGCTGTCAAGGGTAATGCAGGTTTTTGCATACTCTACGGCTTTTCGATAGTATCGTAACCGTTCATCTTTTTTCGTGCGATCAACCGACTCTCCAATGCTGACGTTGAGTCGGGAGAGTTTCCAGTAGAGATCTGCGTTACCGGGGTTACGGCGAACCTCAATCGTATAGATGGAGTCGGCTACAGGATAGTTCATGTTCCAGAATGCCTTGTCGGCCAGTTCAAGTGCCGATTCTTTGCGTTCTGTGGTTGCGCATGATGCCTTCAGGGGAGCGAAGAGGGCGGAGAGGGCAAATAGAAGAAGAGAGGCGTACCTGCTGAAGCGGGGCAGATGTTTCGTGGTGTTACTCATGGAGCTTTATTTAAACCAGATTGAAGCCGGGTATTTGTTGTGAAGAGTCCTGTCAAAACCGAGCCACTGGCCTGAAGGAAAGAGCATCATCATGATGGCAAAAAGCATAAATGGAGGAAGTGTGAGGTTGTAAAAACCTCCTGCAGCAAAGTTCAGTACCATAAAGAGCGCAAATGCAGCGTTGGCTCTTACGGCAACGCCAAAAATCAGCCCGAGCCCGATGATGAGCTCCCCCACAGTGACTATCCATGCAATGGGAACAGCCAGAGGGATGGCAAACTGCTCAAGGTAGAGTGACTGAAAAGAGCCTTCCGGCAGTTCAGCAAACCTTTTGAGAAAATAGAACTGCATGAGGTCGCTCCAGAGCCATCCTTTTGTGAATTTATGCCAGAAGCCGTAAAGAAAAAAGAGAGCAAAGAGATATCGACCTGAAAGAAAAAGGATGATTCCTGCGGTTTGAAGCGGAGCCTCTCTGAACTGCTCTCTCTGCCACTGGAAATTGCTCATAGACAGGTTTATAAGAGTTTCGTTGATCCTTGCTGTTTCCCGAGTTGAATATAAATATATTTTGAAATAACAAAGCTGAAAGGAGAACCCTCCTTTTTTTTGGATTGTTACATGAGGTTCTGCGGATCAACATCGACAATAAATGAGAGCCGGGAGAGGCGGAAGCGGGAGTTGATATCATCACTCATCTGTTTGATGAATGTCGCTGAAAGTTTTGCTTCGAAGAGTTTTACCAGTACATGGTATCGAAAGCGGCCTCTTATTTTCGCGATTCCTGCCGGTGCGGGCCCGAGAATGGTGCCGCTTCGGGGGGGGAGATGCTCAGTCAGGGTCTCCCTGCAATAGAGCGCTGCCGCTTCGGCCTCTTTTTCCTCTGTTGCACTGCATTCGAATTTTATGAGTCGCGATGCCGGCGGGTAGCAGAGAGCCTTTCTGGTGGCCAGTTCCTGTTCAAAAAACTTTTCATAGTTCCCGTGCAAGAGAGCAGTGAAGACATCACTCTCTTTGTTGTAGACCTGAAGGTAGACCTCTCCGGGCAGTGTAGAGCGTCCAGCTCTTCCGGCAACCTGTGTCAAGAGTGAGTATGTCCGTTCTGATGCTCTGAAGTCCGGAATATTGAGCCCGATATCAGCCATAAGCACGCCCACGAGGGTTACAGCAGGGAAATCGAGACCTTTGGCAACCATCTGTGTTCCAAGCAGGATGCGGGCTTTCCGTTCATGAAACTCATGAAGAATGCGTCCATGGGAGCCTTTCCTTGTTGTTGTATCGAAATCCATTCTGAGGATTTTTTCGTCCGGAAAAAGCTTCTGCAGCTCCTCTTCAATGCGTTCAGTCCCGCTGCTTTTAAAAAACAGGTCGGTCGATGAGCACTTTTCACATGAGGCGGTAAACCTTACGGTGTGTCCGCAGTAGTGGCAGCAGAGCTGTTTTCGGGCAGCATGGTAGACCATCGGAATGTTACAGAACCGGCAGAGAGGCGTGTGACCGCATGAGAGGCAGAAGATGCTTCCGGCAAAGCCTCTTCTGTTCTGCAGCAGGATGACCTGTTCGTTTTTTTCAAGACGCAGCTCTATCTGGCGGTAGAGAAGTTCTGAAATTGATGATGAAGCTTTCGGGCTCTCTTTCATCCAGATCAGCTTGATGAGAGGCATTGCTGCGCCATCAACTCTCTCCTTCAGATTGAGCAGGGTGTATTTCCCGTTGCGGGCATTATTGTATGACTCAAAGGAGGGGGTTGCTGATCCGAGCACACAGATTGCTCCGCTGAAGAGTGCTCTCATGATTGCTGTATCCCTGGCTTGATAACGGGGAGTGCGATCCTGTTTGTAGGCGCCATCATGCTCTTCGTCTACAATGATTGCGCCAAGGTTTTCAAGTGGAGCAAAAATGGTTGAGCGTGCACCGAGCGCGATTTTTGTTTTTCCCTGCCGGAGACGGTGCCATGCATCATACTTCTCCTGGTTGCTCATACCGCTGTGGAGGATCGTGATATCATCATGGAAGTGCTGACGGAATCGTCCGGCAGTTTGCGGGGTGAGTGATATTTCGGGTACGAGCACAATGGCCGTTTTACCTGCGGCCAGAACACTTTTGAGGAACTCGATATAGATCAGGGTTTTCCCGCTTCCTGTTACACCATGCAGAAGAAAGCCGGCATACCGGTTTGTTTTAAAGGCACCCTCAAGCGCTTCAAGCGCTGTTTGTTGAGCTGCTGTGAGATTTTTAGCTGATTGAGGTGCTTCAGTAAAGCCGCTCGAAAAATTGCTTCTGATTTCCAGTTGAACCTTTTCAACGAATCCTTTTTTAACGAGGGTATTGAGAATCTCTCTTGAACAGCCAATGGTTTCCGGCAGAACGCAAGAGTCGGAAGAGGAGGAGAGTGCCCGAAAAGCCTCAAGCTGTCTGGGTGCTCCAGAGAGAATCTCTTCAGCCTTATCCGGAAGAGTTTCGCTCAGCCGGTAGGCGGTTTGCACTTTCGGCCGGGTGGTTGAGAACTTTTTGGTGAGGCAGAGATGTCCGCCTCGTTCAAGTTCAGAGAGGGTTCGAAAGAGCTGTTTTTTGCCAAGCCGTCGCTGGAGTTGAAGAATAGTCATTCGTTTTTCCCTGATCATCAACTGCATGATCGAACGCCGCAGGGTTGTATTGATCACTTTTTTGCTGTCGGCCTGCAGGGAGAAATCGGTCAGTTCAACAAGGTCATGAATTGTTGTGCGTACAGCCGCAGGCAGAGCGGCAGTGATGGCATCAATTCGGCGGGTGAGGTAATAATCGGCCATCCACGCGGTCAGCTTGAGAAGCGATTCACTGATTACCGGTTCTGCATCATAGAGCAGATCAATAATTTCCGGCCCGGTTGTCTCGTCGGTATTATCTCTGTCAAGCGCCATAATGTAGCCGACCGAGACCGATTCAGAGCCTTTTTTTCGGGCAAGCAGTACCATGCACCCTATGCGGATCTCCTCTGCCATCGAGGCAGGAACCGTTACAGGAAAGGGCTCTCCTCTGAACAGATTTTCTGAGACGATCAGTGCTTGCATGGCGGTGAATGAAAAAAGTCAGTGCCCGGCACTGACTTTTTTTGACTTTTCAGATAAATTCTCTTCTCCTGTTTGATCAGGATTTGAGCGCATCAAGAATGTTGTCGCGAATCTCTTCTACCTTTCCTGTTCCCATGATCCGGTTGTATTTAGGTCCTTTTCCTGTGCCGTTCTGTGATGAAAGGTTCTTGTAGTAGTTGATCAGCGGGGAGGTCTGCTCATGATAAATCTCAAGGCGTTTTCTTACGGTTTCAGCCTCATCATCAGCCCTGAGTACAAGAGATTCTCCTGTCTCATCATCAATTCCGGCTATTTTCGGAGGATTAAACTGTATATGGTATGTCCTTCCCGATGGAGGATGTACGCGGCGTCCGCTCATGCGTTCAATTATCTCACGGTCTTCAACATTGATCTCGATCACGTGATCGATTATGATGCCATCAGTTCTCAAGGCTTCAGCCTGGGCAATGGTACGTGGAAACCCATCAAAAAGACAACCCCTTGCACAGTCAGCTTGAGCAAGGCGATCTTTGACCAGTCCTATAATGAGTTCATCTGAAACAAGTTGTCCGGCATCCATGACAATTTTTGCCTGGATACCCAAGGGTGTTCCTTCCTTTACTGCTGCGCGCAGCATATCA
Source organism: Chlorobiaceae bacterium (assembly GCA_013334485.1). Taxonomy (GTDB): domain Bacteria; phylum Bacteroidota; class Chlorobiia; order Chlorobiales; family Chlorobiaceae; genus Chlorobium. The sequence goes on from JAAXXL010000016.1 coordinate 23,788, forward strand.
CCGGTAGATATCTGAGGTATACCGAGAGATTTCGAGATGTAGTTTGACTGCGTGCCTTTTCCGGCTCCAGGTGCTCCAAGTAGAATAATTATCATCAAACCGTGTTTATATGGTTTTTTTGGTGGTAATGATCGTCACTTTTGGTCGTGAGGGTGTTGTTTGAGCGGAGATTCCGGGTGTTTCAGATGCCGTGGAAGCAGAACCGTTCTCTGAAGCAGGAGTGATGGACAGGGGAGCCTCACCATTTTTTTCGGCCGGTTTGTTGAGCGTGATGGTCTGTACCGGTGCTCTTTTTTTGAATTCGATCGTGGTCGCTTTGGAACTGCCTTCAGGTTTTATCTGATGCTGAATGTGTGCGTTATCAAAAATCTGCTGGAACGCAGCCGCAGCTCCATTGGTATTAATCGAGCGATATTGATAGTCATCATCCTTGACCCGCTGATTTCTGAACTCAAAATCAAGCGCTCCAAGCATCATTCTTATAATTCTGCGGCTCTCGCCAAGATCACCTCTTGATTCTATATTGGTTTCAGCTTTGGCGTTGACCGTGGTGATCAGTCGTCCGTTGATATCTGTTTCTTCAAAAAGACCGAATGTTACATCGATTTTCATTCCGAAAAGGATGACTGATGTGACCTGGGCTCTGAGGGTGGTCATGCCTCCGACAGCAGTTTTTTCGCTTTTAAGTTCCCAGCCGACCCAGTGATCCACTTTGCCGGAAATGAAATCTGTTACTGTGCCAACAGGTTTTTCGTATCGTCTTACTTTCAGTTCATTGAAGACCGGCTTCTCCGAAGTGTGGGTAGCATTGCTGGTGAGGCCGTGATACGTTTTGTTGAACTCATTCTGGAAGGGAATTAAATCGAGCAAATCCATGGTGTTTAAAGCGATTATAGATTATTGCGATTCTTTCATGCCGGTTGTTGCCAACTGACCGCATGCCGCATTAATTGTCGTTCCGTAGCTTTTTCTGATCGTGACATGCAGGCCTGAGTCAATGAGGTGTCGCAGGAACATCTCTCTGGAGGAGCTGTTTACAGGCTTGAACCTGATATTAATGATTGAATTGTAATCAATCAAATTTATTTTGCACAAAAAGCCATGAGCAAACCGGACGAGCATCTTTGCGTCTTCAGGAGAGTCGTTGATTCCTTTAAGGAGCATATAGACAATGGTAACCGGCATGGAGGTTGCTGCACTGTATTCAGCAAGTGATTTGCCGAGTTCTTTGAGCGGATAGAGATGTGCTGCAACAGGCATGAGTGATTCCCGTTTCTGTTGTTCAGCAGCATGCAGCGAGACGGCGAGCTTTGTTTTCAGTCCTGAGGTTGCGAGTTTCCGTATTTGCGGAATCACACCGACGGTTGAAATGGTTATTTTTTTCTGCGAAACAGTGGAGCTGTAGTTTCTTGTCGAGAGAGTCTCTATCGATTCAATGACATTGTCGTAGTTCATGAGCGGTTCCCCCATACCCATAAAGACAATGTTGGTAATTTTTCGTTCAGGATTTTTGGCGGAGGCTATTGCATTGAGTGCATAAACCTGTCCGGTAATCTCTCCGGCGGTGAGGTTGCGATGCAGTCCCATTTGCCCTGTTGCGCAGAAGGTGCATTGGAATGCACAGCCTGCCTGAGAGGAGAGGCAGGCTGTCAATCGGTTCTCAGCAGGTATAAGGACTGTTTCAACCAGTTCGTTATCCGGCAGTTTCAGCAGGACTTTTTCTGTGAGGTTCTCTCCGCTCTCCAGGGTACTCTCAAGATGATCAACAAGCTCGGGATGGCTGATCGAGAAGCTCTCTGCAAGTTTCTGGCGAAGTGGGCGGCTGAGTGTTGTCATCTCCTCAAAGCTCTTTGCCTGATGACTGAAAAGCCATTGATGAATCTGTTTTGCCCTGAATGAGGGTTCATCAAGCAACTCCAGTTCACGCTGAAGTTCCTGAAAGCTCAGATCAATAATGTTCACAAGCGGCTTGTTCATTGCAATCAGTGAAGAGTGAAAAAAATGGATACGATGGTCGATGAATGATGGTTCTTCATCTTCATGCAGAATATATGCCCTTTTGTTTCTCCTTGGCAAAAAAAGTACTTTATACCAGAAAGTTATTGATAACAATGGAGATGAGCGCTATTCTCCATGCGAGCGACAACAACGCTCAGGCTCCATCGATGGAGATTGTTGTTGTGAAACTTCATGCAGTTTTTTTCAGCAATCAAGACCGTCTGTTCTTGTGACAATAGCAGTGGCAGGTTTGCAGTTTTGCGTAACGGGAAAAAAGCATAGATTGAGTTTTATTTTTGATAAAGTTACTGCAAACGAATGATATTACCAGAGTATGGCAGGACGCTGAACGCCGAGGAATGGTCTCCGGTAATTGACGAGCTGATTGAAGGACAGCATATAGTTATTACAACACATGAAAACTCGGATGGTGATGGCCTTGGCAGTGAGGTTGCCCTTGCTCTGGTGCTGAAGTCTCTTGGAAAGGAGGTCTCTATTGTCAATCCGACGGAAGTCCCCCCTAACTACAGGTTTCTCAACGGGCTTTACCCCATAACTTTTTTTGACAAGAGGGATGAAGATGCAATCCAGGCCTTGTCGCTGTGCGATGTTGTCGTGCTTCTTGATGCCAATCTTTCCGACCGGATGGGCTCTCTCTGGCCGCATGTGAGCTTTTCCAAAGAGCTCGGAAGTCTGAAAATTGTCTGTGTGGATCATCATCTTGAACCTGATGATTTTACTGATGTCATGGTGTGTGAAAACTATGCATCATCTACCGGTGAGTTGGTCTATGATCTACTCTACGCATTTCAGGAGCGCCTTGGCAGGGAACTCTTTACACCTCAAATTGCCGAAGCGCTCTATGTTGCCGTTATGACGGATACCGGCTCTTTCAGGTTTCCGAAAACAACACCCTATGTTTACCGTCTTGCCGGTGACCTTGTCAGTAAGGGTGCAGATGCTTCCGGGATTTATGACAAGGTTTACAACTCCCTTTCCTGTCAGGCGCTCAAGCTGCTTGGCGCGGCTTTGAGTGCGATTACTGTTCTTGATGATGGTGCGATTTCGTGGCTCTTTATCTCGCAGGATATGTTAAAAGCGACCGGGAGTAAACTCTTTGATACCGACCTTATCATCGGTTATCTTCTCAGTGTACCGACTGTGCGTATAGCTGTGCTTATGGTTGAAATGCAGGATGGCAGAACAAAGGCGAGTTTTCGTTCACGCGGCAATATCTATGTCAACCAGCTTGCCAAAAAGTATGGCGGTGGAGGTCACATGAATGCTGCCGGATGTCTATTCCAGTTCTCCTCTGACAGGGCCCAGAAGGTACTGCTTGAAGATGTAAGGGCGTTTCTTGAAACAGCGGAGTAATCTCTTTGTTAAAGTTCAATAATGAATAAGCCGGATTATGAAAATATCAGTAACAAAAACTGAAATAGATCGTCTTGTCACCGATCTTCTCGCTCTGCCGATCAGCAAGGGTGATTTGAAAAAAGAGGCCGAAAAGCTGCTTTCCGGTCTTGAGCTTGATCAGAAGGTTTTGAAAGATTTCAAGGCTGATGCAGGAGAAGTTGTTCTGCTCTACGGTGGTTCAGGAAAATGTTCGGCTTCACGAATTGCCTTGTTTGGAGTCGGAGAGGCCAAAACTCTTGATGACTGGCGCAAGGGTGCTCTCTCCATTGCATCCAGAGCTGTTGAACTGAAGGTTGCAAAACTTGCTGTTGACTTTTCATCTATAGATCGACTTGCCGCTGAAAGCGCTCAAAGTGTTGAAACTCTTGCCGATACGTTTGTGGCAGGATTGTTTGCCGGATCGTATCGTTTTGATCGATTGAAAAGTGGCAAACTTGATAAAAAGAAGCCCTCGGAAAAGAAAACGGAGCTTTCCGGGATTGTGCTGAGGGTTGAAGATGCTCTTCTTGTTGAGACTGAGAGTGGTGTTGTGTCAGGAAAAATAGTTGGTTCATGCCAGAAAATGGCGAGAGATCTGGTTAACCTTCCCGGCAATTATCTGCAGGCCGAAGATATTGCTAAAGCTGCTTCGGAGTCTGGAAAAAAATATGGATACCAGGTGACGGTCTTTCATAAAAAAGAGATTGAGTCTCTTGGTATGGGTGGCCTGCTTGCTGTTAACAAGGGGAGTTTCTCTCCTCCGACCTTTACCATTCTTGACTATAAGCCTGAAGGGAAACCCAAAGCCGTTATTGCCCTTGTAGGAAAAGGGGTAACCTTTGATTCCGGCGGCATATCCATCAAGCCTTCCGAGAACATGGGAGAGATGAAGTCAGATATGGCTGGAGCTGCAACTGTTTTGGGCGTGGTCGAGGCAGCAGCCCGACTCTCTCTTCCTCTGCATATTATCGGCCTTGTTCCAGCTACCGACAATATGCCTGACGGCAAAGCCCAGAATCCCGGTGATGTTATTACAACCTATTCAGGGATTACCGTTGAGGTTGGCAACACTGATGCCGAGGGTCGCCTGATTCTTGCCGATGCCCTTACCTATGCCAGTGAGAAGTACAAGCCTGATGTTATCATTGATCTTGCTACCCTTACCGGGGCATGTATTGTTGCGCTTGGTTATTCCGTCGCCGGTCTTTTCAGTAACAACGACAAGCTGGCCGATGAGATATTCCAGGCTGGTCTGCAGACGGGAGAAAAGGTGTGGCGTATGCCGCTCTGGGATCTCTATGATGAGCAGATCAAGTCTGACGTAGCTGATTTAAGCAATACCGGTGGTCGTGGTGCCGGTTCAGTCACAGCAGCTAAATTCCTTGAGAAATTTATCAAGGAGCATAAAAATTGGGCTCACATTGATATTGCCGGTCCATCATTCACTCCGAAAGGCGGGGGGAAGGTTAATGGAGGAACAGGGTTCGGAGTGGCTATGCTTGTCGAACTTCTGAAGAAATGGTCCTGAACTATTTGAAATAATGCAGCAGCCAGAGCTGACAAGATGAAACAGTCATGAACGCTGTAGCACAACATCCTCTCGTGATCATTCCCGGAGTTCTTTTCTGGGTTTCGCTTTATGATGGTATGAAGGATGCTCTCTCTGACTATCTTCCTGCTGAGAAAATTGCTGTAGTGCCTGTATCGCTTATTGACTGGACCGGTTTTCCTCCTTCTCCGGAAAAGTCAACCAATCGGGTTATGATCGCTCTTCATCGGACGATCCGTGATATGGAGCGGAAATTCCCGGGGGAACCGATCACGCTTGTCGGTCACAGCGGTGGCGGGAGTGTTGGAATGGTCTATCTGCTTGAAAAGCCTTTTCAGGGAGATAGCTACCAGTCCGGAAAGCGTATTAAAAAGCTGATAACGCTTGGTACTCCCTTTCAAACTCATGAGTATTATGCCAGGATAAAGTCGGATTTTATTTTTTCGCATCTCTCTCCTGATTTTTTTGATCGGGTTTCTGTTGTTTCTGTCGTCAGCGATAAGTATCATGGCAATTCAGAGGGAAGCTTTCGGGAAAAAATGTGTTATCAGTTTTATAAAAACGTTCTTGATGATGGCAATGTTGCCGGTGACGGTATAGTGCCTGCAAAAAGCTGTTTTCTTGAGGGTGCTGTCAATGTAACTATTGCAGATGCCGAGCATCTTCCAACACCGCATACCAGGTGGTATGGCACAAAAGAAGGGGTTGAACAATGGATTCAATGGCTGTAAAAACGAGTCGCCTCAGGGCGGCCGGAATTGTTTTTTTTGCATTCCTTCTTATTCTGACATCGTGCAGTCAGGAAAAACCGAAACAGGACCCCCGGCAGGAGCATCTTGAATCCATGATGGCCATTCTTGCCCAGGTGCAGAAAAATCTTGGCAGGATTCAGCAGAAAGAGGCCGTTGTCGAAAGGCTTTCGACTGATATCGAAAGCAGTGACAAACAGAGTGTCGAGCAGATCGGCAAGGATATCAGTGCCGGCATTCGTTTTATCGATTCCACTCTTGCTGCAAGCAAAAACCTGATTCGCAAACTTGAAGAGGAGAACCGCACCTCCTCCTACCGCGTTGACTCGCTCGACAAGCTGGTTTCGGAGCTTAAAATTGCTATAAATACCAAAGATGGAGAGGTCAACACCCTGAAAGGTGATGTTCGCAAACTCAACAAGCAGGTAGCCTCCCTGATGGCAACCGTTGATGTGCTTGATGAATATATCCAGGATCAGGACTCCCAGCTCTATACCTCCTACTACATTTCGGGCAGCTTCAACGACCTTGTTTCAAAGGGTATTCTGGTGCGAATTAATCCGCTCGAGAAGCTTTTCGGCAATGAGTACCGTCTTGCGACCGACTTTAATGTCAACTATTTTAAAAAGGTTGACATAACGGAGACCCGGGATCTTTTTTTTGACAGACCGCTGAACCGCATTAAAATCGTAACGCCTCACAGTGTTGGCTCTTACGAGCTTATTGGTGGTAAAACCTCTTCTCTCCTTCTGATTCGTGATGAGAGTGCTTTCTGGCAGAAATCCCGTTGTCTTGTGATTGTACTTGAATAATTAACAGGGGTTGCCAAGCCGGTGAGTTTTGCTTGCAGAGCCCTGAAATCAATCTGTAATGAAAATAACCATATTCGGATCCGGCTATGTTGGCCTTGTAACCGGAGCCTGCTTTGCTGAAGTCGGCAATGACGTTCTCTGTATTGATATTGACCAGCATAAAATTGACCGGCTTAATGAGGGGCACATTCCCATCTATGAACCCGGTCTTGAGGAAATTGTTATCGAGAACAGCCGCGCCGGCCGCCTCAAGTTCAGCTCCGATATCCGTGAGGGCGTAGAGTTCGGACTCTATCAGTTTATTGCTGTCGGCACTCCTCCTGACGAGGATGGCTCGGCAGATTTGCGTCATGTGCTCAGTGTAGCAGAAAGTATCGGTACCTATATGCAGGAGTACCGGATTGTCATCAATAAATCAACGGTTCCTGTCGGTACTGCCGATCTTGTGCGGGAAAAAATCAGCTCGGTTCTTGCCGGACGGAGTTCGGGCGTTGATTTTGACGTGGTTTCAAACCCGGAGTTTCTCAAGGAGGGAGATGCGGTTAACGATTTCATGAAACCCGAAAGGATTGTTGTTGGTGTAGATGACCCCCGGACAAAAGAGCTGCTCCGGTTTCTCTACTCCCCGTTCAACCGCAGTCATGAGCGTTTTATAGCCATGGATATCCGTTCTGCAGAGCTGACCAAGTATGCGGCCAATGCCATGCTTGCCACAAAGATCAGCTTCATGAATGAAATTGCCAATATCGCCGAGCGGGTTGGTGCCGATGTGGAGGCTGTCAGACGGGGCATCGGTTCTGATTCGAGGATTGGATTCTCTTTTATCTATCCCGGTGTCGGTTATGGCGGCTCCTGTTTTCCCAAGGATGTTCAGGCGCTTGAAAGAACTGCGCATAAACATGGATATCACTCACGGATACTTCAGGCTGTCGAAGCGGTAAATGAAGATCAGAAAAGCACGATTGTCAAAAAGATCCGGTGTCATTACAGTGATCAAATTGACGGTCGTGTCTTTGCGATCTGGGGTCTCTCTTTCAAGCCCAATACTGACGATATGCGTGCGGCTCCAAGCAGAACGGTTATTGACGAGCTTTTGGCTGCAGGTGCATCAGTAAGGGTCTACGATCCTGTTGCGATGGACGAGGCACAGAGAATATACAAACAGAGAGAGGGGATCTATTATGCCTCAAATCCGGAAGATGCCGTAAAGGGATCCGATGCCCTTGTGGTTCTTACAGAGTGGCTTGTTTTCCGGAGCCCTGATTTTGAGATGATCAAAAAAGATCTCAAAAATCCGGTTGTTTTTGACGGACGCAATATCTACAATCCGGAATTTATGGAGTTATCAGGATTTACCTATTATTCCGTTGGTCGTCCTCCCCGGGGTCTGCCTGTGGCTGCTATCGGAGTCTGAAGTTATGATCAAGCGGGCCGCTGCCCTTGCCGAGCTGGCAGCAGGCCCCTGCCTTCAGGGCTTCCACGGTATATTTTTTGGCTTTTTCCACAGCACTCTCCATCTCTTCCCCTTTTGCCATAAATGCTGCAATCGCTGAAGAGAGCGTGCAGCCGGTGCCGTGTGTGTTGAGTGTCTCAATTTTTTTTGAGCTGAACCAGACAAATTTGTCGTTGCAGAGCAGGCAGTCACGGCACTCCTCTCCCTCAGCGTGCCCACCCTTTACAAGTACCGATGCAGCTCCGGCTTCATGCAGCATTGATGCCGCAGCTTCGATAGCCTCATCGGTTGCGGGCTGTTGCTTCATGCCGGTCAGGATAGCGGTTTCGGGCAGGTTGGGTGTGATTAATGCCGCAAGGGGAAAGAGCTCCTCCTTCAGAACTGCGAGAGCTTCAAGAGGAAGAAGCGTTGTGCCGCCTGAAGAGCGGAGAACCGTATCAAGAATGACCGGTGGATTGTTCTTGAGCTCCCGCAGTAATCCAGCAACACACTTGATGATTGCGCCGCTGCCGAGCATGCCGATTTTCACTGCATCAATTCTGATGTCGTCGGCAATCGCCCTGAACTGCTCGCTGATGCATTGTTCTCCGAGAGGGTAGACAGCCTTTACTCCGGTTGTGTTTTGGGCTGTAACGGCGGTTATGACCGACAGGGCGTAACCGCCAAGGGCACCAACTGTTTTGATGTCTGCCTGAACTCCGGCCCCACCGCTTCCATCCGAACCTGCAATAGTCAGGACCGTTAAATAATTATTCATGAGTATTTCCCTGCTTTATTGATTTTACAAGCTCTTGTGTCGCGTTGAGAGGATCCTCAGCTCTGCTGATTGCGGAAATCACGGCAATTCCGGTAGCGCCATGCCGGATAACAAGGGATGCATTTTCAATAGTGATGCCTCCTATGGCTATAATCGGCAGGCTGACAAGGGCTGCAACACTTCTGAGGGTTTCCGGCCCGAGAGGATTAAATTCTTTTACTTTTGAGTGTGTCGGGTAGATGTGGCCGAATCCTATGTAGTCGGCACCATCGCTTTCTGCCTGAAGTGCTTCATGCGCAGATGATGTCGAGACGCCGATAATACGCGACTTGCCCAGGATTTTACGGGCGGCTGAAGCAGGCAAGTCCTGTTGGCCGAGGTGAACGCCATCGGCACCGCTTGCAAGGGCAATGTCGAGACGGTCATTGATAATAGAGAGTGCTCCGTACTCTTTGCAGAGAGTTGTGATTTTGACTGCCCAGGAGAAAAGCTGGTTGCTGCAAGCCGTTTTGTGCCGCAACTGGATCATGGAAGCACCACCACGGAGAGCCTTTTCTGCAAGTGAGAGCGGGCATTCAACCTCATCGGTGATGACACAGAGAAAAGGCGAGGAGGGAATCATTGGTAAAGGGCATTATAGAATTGTTCAAGGTTCGCAGCAAACCGGGCATCATTTTCAAAGATTGAGATTCCAGCGGCGCCATACGCGCCTGCGCTTTTGCACTCCTTTATATTTTTTGGCGTTATGCCTCCCACAGCAAAGACCGGGAGTGAGGTGGACCGGCATATTGTTCCGAGTTTGTTCACTCCCTGCGGCGGCCCATATTTTCTTTTTGAGGGCGTGTCGAATACCGGGCCGAAAAGCAGGTAATCAGCACCGGATTGTTCGGCGGATAGAGCGGATTCAGGGGAGTGTACGCTGCATCCGATGATCAATTCCTGAGCAAATGGGCGAAGTTTGTCTGGCGGGCAACTCTTTTCAGGCAGATGTACTCCCTGAAGAGCAGCAGCAAGAGCTATATCTGCCCGTTCATTGATCAGGAGCCGTATTTTAGTTGAAGATGCGATTGCAGCCGCTTTGAGTGAGAGCAGAAACAACTGTTTTGCATCAAGTTGCTTTTCGCGTATCTGAACCATGCAGTCCATGGAGCGTGGAATTTGCTTAAGCTGTTCAGTCAAGAGAGATCCATCAACATGCGTTTCCCTGCCACTGCTGATCAGGAAAAGGCGCGGCAGGGGAGTGCGATGCAAGTAATTATGGGCCATATAATCCAAAATCCTTTGATATTTCTGGGACTATAAATAATTTTCAGCGTAATAGCAATTGTCAATGCCATCATAAACGGTTGTTACAGCCTTCGGGATAGCTCATTCAGGGTTGTTATTTTCAGGCATTTTGTGGCCGGCATAGTGATGAAGCCAATTGTATTTAACAGTAATAAAGGGTAACCAAAGAGTTTATTATGAGCAGTATTGAAGAGAAAATCATCAAATCGGGTTATTTGCTTCCTCAGTTGCCGGCTGTTGCAGGGCTATATTCCCCTGCGATCAGAAGCGGAAATCTTGTTTTTACCTCAGGGCAACTACCTCTTCTTGATGGCAAATTGATAGAGCCCGGAGGAAAAGGAAAGGTCAATGAACAGGGCAGGGAGGATGCTTTCAATGCCTCAAGGGCAGCCCTTCTCAATGCTCTTGCTGCCATCAAATCAGTGACAGGTACTCTTGAGAGCATTGAACGGATTGTTAAACTTACACTCTATGTTGCCAGCGATTCAGGCTTTTCCAGTCAGCATCTTGTTGCCAATGGAGCCTCTTCTCTTCTTCTTGAAATCTTCGAAGAGAGGGGAGTTCATACAAGAAGTGCTGTTGGCGTTGCGGAATTACCTCTTGACGCAAGCCTTGAAATTGAACTCATTGTTCAGTGTGATTTCAGTAAACACTCTTAGTATAAAAGAGAAGTAAATACTACACCGCATACGTAATAAGAAATAGATAATGGCCATAAGTATTGATAGAAAATATCAGTATTTATGGCCTTTTTTGTTTTTATAAAAGCAAACTACTACGAGTTCAAAAAATTCATAAAATTTCAAAATAAATACATGATAAAAATGGTAAAAAGCAATTTTAATACTGATAGCACATCTTTTTTTGTGATAAAAAAAGATTTTTTATCACAAATAGTTTTTTTGTAAAACAAGTAAAAATTAGTTTTGGTTAAATAGCCTAATTTATTTAAATAAAAGAGATTAGATTTATTTATATGAAAATATTTTTATGTTATAATGTGTTATCATAATTTGCCTGTGCTTTTGATTATTTATCTACTTTTTTTCTTTTGTTTCTGATATTTTTAAGCAATTTTTTTTGATTTTACCTTTTTGTTGAGTTTTGATCTAACTCTTTTTATTATTTGATTTTCTGGTTTTTTTATTGTGTAGTGATCTGATTTTTATTGAGATTTATTTCTGTAAGAGTGGTTTATTCTTTCGTTTATGCATCAATTTATTTTTTTTGATTTCTGCTGGCTGTTATTGTTTGGTTTGTTTTTGTTTTTATGCATAATATTCCGAACTCTTTTTTTGGTTGTTTACGCGGGATTATGAGTCATTCGGGCCCCTGTATATTGTTTTTTTGTGATTTTGGTCTGTGATAGGTAAACTGTAATTCATCGAGCTGATACGAGTTCCCTTATCCTGTAATTAACCTTCCCTTTCATGTCCCGCATACTGACTATTGTATTCATGCTTGTTGTGCTCGGATTTGGATTTTTTCTCGGATCCAGACTTAACGGGAGAAGTGAAGTGCAGGGTGAACAGCAGAAAAAAATGCAGGAAGCTTACGGTTTGATGAAAGCTTTGTATGTTGATGATGTTAATGCCGATAGTCTCGCGGGTGCTGGTATTCAGGGTATGGCGGAATATCTTGATCCGCATACTGTCTATCTGGAGCCGGAAAAGGTCAGCTATTCCCAGGCTGAATTTGATGGTAATTTTGATGGTATCGGTATTGAGTTTGATATAACCAGCGATACGCTTCTCGTTGTTACCCCGCTCTCCGGTGGTCCGAGTGTGGCCGTCGGAATTCTGCCCGGTGACCGTATTATTGCCATTGATTCTGTTTCTGCTGTTGGCATTACTGAAAAACAGGTGTTGAAGAAGCTCAGGGGGAGGCAGGGAACTGCCGTTAAATTGAGGGTGTTCAGGCCTTTAAGTGGAAAAATTATTGATTTTACCGTTACACGTGGTCGAATATCCACATCAAGCATTGATGCGGGCTTTATGCTTGACCGCAGGGTCGGGTATATTCGAATAAGCCGTTTTATTGCAACCACAGCCGATGAGTTTCGAACTGCTCTTGCCCGACTGAAAAAGCAGGGCATGAAACGTCTCGTTATTGATCTGAGAGGTAATCCCGGCGGTTTTCTTGAGCAGGCGGTTGCCGTGGCTGATGAGTTTCTTGCAAAAGGAAAGTTGATTGTCTATACCAAAAGTCGCAATGGAGGTGTGGAGAGTGAGCGATTCATTGCCCGCTCTGGCGACAGTTATGAGAGTGGAGAGGTTGTTGTGCTTGTCGATAAAGGTAGCGCATCTGCTTCTGAAATTCTGGCCGGTGCTCTTCAGGATAACCGGAGGGCGGTTGTTGTTGGAGAACAGACCTTTGGAAAAGGGCTGGTGCAGCGGCAGCTTCAGTTTGCAGATGGCTCGGCAATACGGCTAACCGTTTCAAGATATTACACACCTTCGGGCCGCCAGATTCAGCGGGTTTATCACAAAGGAGGCATGGGTCGTGAAAGCTATTTTCAGGATGCCCTTACAACCATTCAGCCTGAGAAACTCTTTACCAATCCTGACAGTTTATTGTATCTGAAAAACAGTGAGATTTCGGTTTACAATACTTCATCGCTCTCACGATTGGTCTCTCTGCCTGCAGGAAAAGTAACGAAAGAGAGTAATCAGCTTCAGGCGTTGAGAAATGCCGGTGGTATTATTCCGGATTTCTGGGTTACCGGAAAAGGTTACTCTGATTTTTATCAGGAACTGTTCCGCTCAGGTTCTTTTGATGATATTGCACTGAAAATTATTGATGATCCTCGCAGCTCGGTTCAACGATACCGTAGCTCTCTGGAAACGTTTATTTCGGATTATTCCGCGGAGAGTCAGTTTGAGTTGCTGGTTATAAAAACCTGCAAGAGTAAAAAAATTCGTTTTGACAGAACGGCTTTTCTTCGTGATAGACTCAAGCTTGCTCATGCTGTTAAATCAAGGATTGCTCGTCAGCTCTTTGGCGGAGCAGGTCAGATCATGTTTGTTGTGCGCAGTGCAGATCCGGTTGTCAGGATGGCGACCTCTCTTCCTCTGAGTCAACCCTGATCATGCTTATTGTTGTGGATTGATGTTTTTATGCTTTGTTAATAATTAAAACATTGAACTTGTATGTCATTAATTGAAAAAATACAGAGCGAAACCTGTACGTTGCGCCTGAAAAATGACTGGTTGAAGATATTTACCTGTCCTGTCCCCTCTTCTGATTTCCTCTCTTTTGTCGGTATCGCAACTATCGATGCACCCCAGCATGCTGTTTTGAGTCTGCTGTTTGATATTGAGGCAGCAACCGAGTGGGTATGGAAAACCAGGGAGATGAAACTCCTTCAGGAACTTTCAGCAGATGACAAAGAGATCGATAACGGACGGATTGTCTATCAGCTTGTCAGTGCTCCCTGGCCGGTATCTGATCGTGAAATCATAACCCGTTCAAAAGGGTATATGGATCCGGACACGGGTGAAGTTTTTATCAAACTTGAATGTCTGCCGGACTTTCTTCCCAAAAACGATAAGTATGTACGGGTTCCCCATCTTGAGGGAGCATGGAATATCATACCGCTTTCAGAAAACCAGTGCAGGGTTGTTTTTCGTCTGCACATTGAACCGGGTGGCGAAATCCCCTCATGGCTCGCCAATATTGCTGTTATTGATACTCCCTATCATACCATGAACAATATGCGTGAAATGGTCAAGAAGGAGAAGTACAGGATTGCAGTAGAGGCCCCGTTTATAAAATCGGCAAAGGATGTCATCCAGAACTATGAGCAGTTTATCGCGCAGTGAAGAGTTTGGATATGCCTTGAGTCATCAATAATCAGAGAGACATGACGGTATGGATGTAACATCTGCGCTTGAAAGAGATTGGGAGTTCCGTGTTGAGCATAAGGGAGTCAGCATTTACTCCTCAAAGGTGAGTGGTTCCGATATTCACAGCTTCAAGGGTGTGACGGTGCTGCCGGTTCCATTCAAAAAGGTGATCAGCCTTTTTCATGACATGGCAAACTATCGTCGATGGGTTCACAAGCTTGCAGAGATGGATGTGCTTGAAAAAAATGATATTGAATATGTCATTCGTCAGGTTATCGATACCCCCTGGCCTCTGCAGAAGCGGGAGATGATTATGCGGACAGGGCTGGCTGCAGCAGGGGAGAACTCCGTCGCTATTACCATGGTGAGTGAGCCTGGGTATCTGCCCGTCAATCCGGATTTTTATCGTGTTCTTCATGCATCCGGATTGTGGGTATTTACCCCTGACGGTCATGGAAAGGTTCTTCTCACCTTTGTAATGCATATTGACCCTGGCAAGGATGTGCCTGCTGCATTGAGTAATGCCGGAATGTTTGATGTTCCATTCCACTCACTCAATAATCTCAGAATACTTGCGATGGACAGTTCATATAATCCGCCATACCCGGATGAAATAGAGCAGCATATCGCTATTGTCGAAGATGTTCCTGATACGCCCTCATGAGTTTATCCGGTTTTACCGGTACGGCCCCGACCTCCTGGCATACAGTTCCGGCTGCCAGATTGGCTATGGTGGCATTGGTGATAATGTCAATACCGGATGCAGCTCCGAGAGCAAGCATTCCGATTACGGTATCGCCAGCACCGGATACATCGGCCACCTCCATTGATGTGGCCCCGATATGGGTGAATGAACCGTTATAGATCGTCATCCCTTTTTCGCTTCGTGTGACAACAATTGTTTCAACCTGGAGCTTTTCGCGGAGCATGAGGCACGCATTCTCCACCTCCGCCTCATTATTGTGAACGGCAATTCCGAGAGATGCAGCCATTTCGGAGAGGTTCGGCTTGAAAATCGTGCACCCTCTGTAGGCAAAGAAGTTCAGCAGTTTTGGATCGACAAGCAGGGGAATGTTGTGCTTCTCTGCTTTTGCGATAATGCTTCTGATGAGCCGTTCGGTAAGAAGCCCCTTGTTGTAGTCTTCCAGAACAATGGCATCAAGAGAGCTGATAACGCAGTCAAGAGAGTCGAGAAGCGCCTGCTCCGTGATGGAGCTGATCTCCTGACGGCTCTCTCTGTCCACTCTTGTGATATGGTGGTTTTGCGAGAGGATTCGTGTTTTGCTGGTAGTCGGCCGAGAGGGATCGCTGATCAGCCCATCAGCGGAAAGTCCGCGGTCTCGAAACAATTGAAGCAGTATCTCCCGATTGCTGTCGGCACCGGTTACCCCGAAGAGCATTGTTTCAGCTCCAAGCGAAAGGGTGTTGAGTGCCACATTAGCAGCTCCTCCCAGCCGGTGATCTTCATGGGTGACATCAACAACCGGTACCGGATATTCCGGCGAAATACGGGAGACGTGACCGAAAATATAGTTGTCGAGCATAATGTCGCCAATAACGGCAATCCGTTTGCTTCTGAATGAGTGCAAAAGGGTTTCAATGAAGTTTGCGGTCATAACCTGTTATTTCGTGATATGTTCTGTTACCCTGGAAGAAAAAAAGAGCAATAATAACCCCTTTGGCTATGAAGATATGATTGTTTCATTTTATTTTTAGCGATATTTTGTTATAATTAAAGCTAAGCATTTTTAAGCTTTATATGAAAAAAGCAGGAACCGATGTTTGACAGTCTAAGCGATAAACTTGAGGCTACCTTCAAAAAACTTGCAGGTCAGGCCACTATTAACGAGATCAATATTGGTCTTGCGATGCGCGATATCAAGCGAGCACTTCTTGGCGCTGATGTCAACTACAAGGTAGCAAAGAAATTAATAGAGGATATACGGGAGAAATCCCTTGGCGAGCAGGTTATAAAAAGTGTTTCGCCTGCCCAGATGATTGTGAAAATCGTCTATGATGAACTGACTGATCTGATGGGAGGGGAGCAGCAGCCGCTGAACCTTTCACCAAAGAAACTTCCGGCAGTTATCATGGTTGCCGGTCTTCAGGGATCAGGAAAAACCACCTTCTGCGCAAAACTGGCGCTTCGGCTGAAAAAGAACGGAAAAAATCCACTGCTGGTTGCTGCGGATGTCTATCGCCCTGCGGCTGTAGATCAGCTCAAAGCTCTCGGGCTTCAGGTAGAGGTGCCGGTCTTTTCCATAGAAGCACCTGATGCCATGCAGGCTGCCCTTCAGGGGCTTGAGGCTGCACGATCAGGCGCCAAAGATGTTGTTATTGTTGATACAGCAGGACGGCTGCAGATTGATGAGCATATGATGGCTGAGGCTGAGGCGTTGAAGCATGCGCTCAAGCCTGATGAACTGCTTTTTGTTGTTGACTCCATGATGGGTCAGGAAGCGGTCAATACCGCCAAGGCATTTAACGACCGCCTTGATTTTGACGGTGTTGTCCTGACCAAGCTTGACGGTGATGCAAGAGGTGGAGCAGCCCTTTCCATACGTCAGGTTGTTGAAAAGCCGATAAAATTTATCAGTATCGGTGAAAAGGTTGATGACCTTGATATCTTCTACCCCGATCGTATGGCCCAGAGGATTCTGGGTATGGGTGATATCGTCAGTTTTGTTGAAAAGGCCCAGGAGTCGCTTGATCTTGAGAAGACTCTTGAGATGCAGAAAAGGCTCATGAAAAATGAGTTTGATCTCAATGACTTTTTCGATCAGCTCCAGCAGCTCAAGAAAATGGGTTCAATACAGGGGTTGATTGAGATGGTTCCCGGACTCAACAAGATGGTTCCGAAGCAGGATCTTGAAAATCTCGATTTCAAGCCTATCGAAGCTATGATCAACTCCATGACCAAACAGGAGAAGTCAAATCCTGAGATCATTAACGGCAGCCGCCGTCAGCGTATTGCTCTTGGCAGCGGCACGAGAGTCCAGGAGGTAAACCTTTTGCTCAAACAGTTCGGAGAAATGAAAAAGATGATGCGTTCGGTATCCAAAATCTCACAGTCGGGAAGAAAGATAACCTCGCAGAATCTTGCGCTTGACAAGTTTTTAAAACGATAGATTGCATTTACTGTTAACAGTTACCATTAACTAAAATACTTGAGCCTTGGTAAAGATCAGACTTAAAAGAGCAGGAAGAAAAAAATTGCCGGTATACCAGATTGTCGCATCCGATGCGCGCTCACCGAGAGATGGCAAATTTCTTGAAGTTATCGGGACCTATCAGCCGACAGCCAAACCACATGCAGTAACGATCAAGAAGGACCGTGTAGAGTACTGGATGGGCGTTGGTGCACAACCGACAGCAACCGTTCGCAGTCTTATCCGTACAACCGGATTGCTGCATGAACTGAGACTGAAAAGCAGAGGTCGCAGCGAAGCTGAAATTACTGCGGAGATGGAGCAGTGGCAGGCAAACAAGGTCGAAAGAAGCAAAAAACGCCTTGTTGTGAAGTCACGCCGTCGCCAGGCTAAAAAAGAGGCAGAGGCAAACGCCGCTGCTGGCAGCGAAGCCTGATTTGACTTTTGCGGAACGGTAGCATGGAACTCTATCTTGCAGGTATCATCCTTAAGCCGAAAGGGTTGGCTGGTGAGGTTAAAGTGCAGCCGGTTACCGATAGTCCGGAAAGTTTTCTCTCCCGAAAGGAGTATTACGCAGGCAGATCCGCTGACTCGGTTGAGCGGCTGATCGTTAAAAAAGCCTCTCTTGGCAGTGGATTTGCATGGGTGTTCTTTGACGGGATTGATACGAGAGAAAAAGCTGAAGTGCTGGCTGGCCTTCATCTCTATGTTGAAGAGGATCAGCTACTTCCTCAACCCGATAACCGGGCATATATTCATGAGCTGATAGGATTGAAAGTACTTGATCGTAATCGCAATGAAGTTGGTGTTGTCACTGATATTCTGGCGATGCCGGCCCATGAGGTTTATGAAGTTCAGTATGGTAAAAGAAAGGTTCTGATACCGGCTATTGAAGAGTTTGTTGAAGAGATCAGTATTCGTGAAAAGTTCATGGTTGTGCCGAGATTTGACGAATTTCTGTGATTGTTAGTGCCTGAAAGGTTTGTTGAACAGTTCCCAGACGATGGATGCAATGAGGATTGAATTGATTTCCGTCATTCCGGGTTTTTTCGATTCCGTGCTTGACAATGGATTGTTAAGTATTGCCCGGAAAAAAAAGTATGCGGAGATTCATGTTCATAATCTGCATGATTACGGACTGGGCAAGTATAAACAGGTTGATGATTCACCCTTTGGTGGAGGTGCAGGCATGGTTCTCCGTCCGGAACCGGTTTTTTCCTGTATTGAAGCACTTCAGAGTGAGAGAGCCTATGATGAGGTGATTTTTCTGACACCTGACGGTAAGTTGTTTGAGCAGCCAATGGCAAACAGGCTGTCGAGGTTACAGAATCTGATTATCCTTTGCGGGCACTACAAGGCTGTTGACGAAAGGATACGACAGAAGCTCATCACAATGGAGATCTCGATTGGTGATGTTGTACTTTCAGGTGGCGAGATACCGGCGCTGCTTCTTATGGACGCTGTACTGAGGGTTATACCCGGAGTTCTTGGAGACAGTGAATCGGCTTTGACCGACTCCTTTCAGACTGGTCTCCTTGACAGTGCCTATTATACCCGCCCCGCTGAATTCAGAGGGATGAAGGTGCCCGATGTGCTGATGTCAGGTCATCACAGCAAAATAGAGCAGTGGCGGAGTGAAAATGCTCTTGAAAGAACAAGAACACGCAGGCCCGATCTTTTAGGTCGTGAAGGATTTTAAGAATTGAAGAAAAAAATAACGTAAATAGTTGTCGAAATGGATCAGTTAATTCAGTTAGTTGAAGCTACCCAGGCTGTTACCGATTTCCCGCATATTCAGCCGGGTGATACCGTCAGAATACAGCTCAAGGTTATCGAAGGTGAAAAGGAGAGGCTTCAGGCTTTTGAGGGTATTGTTATCAGTGATCGCGGAGCCGGTGGTTCCAAAACTATCACTGTTCGCAAGATTTCACACGGAGTTGGTGTTGAAAGGATTATTCCTGTCAACTCGCCAAACATTGAGAGTGTGACTGTACTCAAGCATGGAAAGGCAAGAAGAGCCAAACTTTTCTACCTTCGCAAGCGTACAGGCAAAGCTGCACTCAAGGTAAAAGAGCGCAAGGTTGTAGAGAAAGCCTGAGTTATTTCCGGCGAATCGGCAGCTCAGTTGATGCTGCCGGTTTTTCTCCCCCTTCCTCTTTGCGGCTTCACACGTTATGAAAAAGGTATGCACTCAGCAATCACCTTTTCACTTGTTTTGCCCCTTTTTTCTCTACACCCTTCAGATATACTTCACCAATGATGCAGATTGGCGAATATCGTCTCTACTCCCTCGACGTTCAGGACTTCGCGCTTGACGGCGGAGCCATGTTTGGTGTTGTGCCGAAAGTGATGTGGGAAAAGCTGGCCTCTGCCGACCATCTTAACCGCATCATGCTCAAGGCAAGAGTTCTTTTGATTTCAGGTGGTGGCCGGCATATTCTTGTTGATACCGGAAACGGCAACGCGTGGACGGACAAACTCCGTTCAATCTATCTGCTTTCTGAATGCCGCCTTGAGAGTGAACTCAAGGCACTTGGTCTGGAGCTGGCGAGCATAACCGATGTCATTTACACCCATTTGCATTTCGATCATGTCGGCGGAGCATTCAGCTCTTCTCTCGACAGGCTTGAGCCGATTTTTCCCGATGCCTGCCACTATGTTCAGAAAGAGAATTACCTCTCAGCTATCAAGCCGAATCAGAAGGAGACGGCCAGTTATGCAGCGCGATTTATTGATGCGTTCGGACGGCTTTCAAGAGTTGAGCTGATTGATGGCCCGAAGGAGCTTTTTCCAGGTATCGAGCTTTTTGTTAGCAACGGTCACACGAAAGGCCAGCAGCTTGTGCGGGTAAGAGGTGCTGAACGGAGTCTTCTTCACACCGCTGATTTGATCCCCTCCTCTGCGCATCTTCCTTCTCTTTGGGTGATGGGATACGATATCGACCCGCTCACGGTTATTGACGAGAAAACGGCACTGCTTTGCCGGGCATTTGAGAATAACGATCTGCTCTTTTTTGGTCATGACCCCTTTCATTCGGCCGCGCTGCTCAAACGCGATGAAAAGGGCTCAATTGTCGTCGACAAGTTTATTCCCCTCTAACAGAAGAGATCATTTTGACATCTATCGTATTGCACCAGGAAGAGATAGAAGGTTTTCGAGAGAAGATCTTTGATTTCTGGCACCACAACCGCCGATCATTTCCCTGGAGGGAGACCACCGACAGATATGCCGTCATGGTCAGCGAGATCATGCTGCAGCAGACGCAGGCAGAGAGGGTTGTTGATAAATTCAGAGTCTGGATGGATCGGTTTCCTGATACCGATGCGCTTGCAACGGCCTCACTCAGGGATGTGCTTCTATTCTGGAGCGGACTTGGTTACAACTCTCGAGGCCAGAGGCTCCAGATCTCTGCCCAATTGATTATGGAGCGATTCGGCGGAGTGGTACCTGCTTTGCCTGAGCAGCTTATAACATTGCCCGGTATAGGTGAATACACGTGCCGATCCATTCCGGCCTTTGCAGATAATTTCGATGTAGCTGCCGTTGATACCAACATCAGAAGGATCATCATCCACGAGTTCGCTCTACCACAGGATACATCGAAAGCTGCGATACAGGCGGCAGCAGAGCAGTTGCTGCCGCAAGGTCAAAGCCGGGAGTGGCACAATGCCCTCATGGATTACGGTTCTCTGGCGCTAACCAGCCGCAGAACAGGAATCCGGCCGCTCACCAGGCAGTCGAAATTTCAGGGTTCCAAACGATGGTACCGGGGGCGTCTGATAAAGGAGCTTGTGCAGAGTGACGTACTCTTTCTTGAAGAGATTGAAGAGAAATACAGTTCATGCCCCTGGGATCTGCATGCCATTATCGATGACCTCAAACGTGAAGGGCTCGTAGAAGAGGAGGGGGAGCGCCTGCTGAAAATCCGGGGGAAGTGAATTGCCGTGGGGAAGGGAGGCTCATTTTTCGAAAGCCCCTCTTATCTCTTTTATAAGTCCTATAGGACCCATAGTACCTATAAGACCTATAGAAGATTCAAGAATTAACAGTGGAAGAGCACTCTTTAATTTATGCGCCACCGCCTCCTGACTTCTGCCAAATTAGTGCGGAAGCTCAGAGTTTAAGAGTTTTATGATAGAGTTGTTTGCTAATTTACTGGTATTCATACGCACGGTGTGTACTTCTCCTGTTCGCTCATCATAGATGTTGG
>JAAXXL010000079.1 GCA_013334485.1 Chlorobiaceae bacterium
GGAGAGACGCTGAGAAGAAAGAAATCCTGAGTTTTTTTCTGTATGTTTTCTTTATCAAATCCATCCTGAATTGGGTGGTACACTTTCCTCCAGAATCAGTGGTACACTTTCCCCAGAATATTCAGTTCGATCAATATCCTGCGCATTCGCATTAAAAGCGACCGCAAATAATAGAAATCCAATGATGGTAATTTTTTTAATCATGGTATCTCTCTCTTACACATAACAAAAATTAGATGTATCCGCATAACAACACTGAATCCTGCCGCTGTTTCGGGGTGCGAAAGATGCTAATCTACTCAGGAAATCGGTGTATTCCTCTATTGATTGCGTGTTTTTTACCTTTTGGCCCGCGCGCCCGGCAGGGTTGCGCAAACGGAGCGGAGTGCAGCGCCTATGTGTTTTCTCCGCTGAACAGCGCTTACCGACTGAGCGGAGTGAACGAGTAACGAAGTGAATATGCCAATCCAAAGTATTGAAGTAAGGTTTTAAAGGAGAGGCAAGAGCCAGCGTTGAGCTGATTTTACAATTTCGGGGGATGGGCAATAATAGCCTTCAGGAAAGTTGGGTCATTTCTTCATAAGGTTATGGACAACCTGTTCAATTTCTTCACTGACGTTTTTCCATGCACTGTCTTCATCTGGCCACAGCTTTATTGCTTTAGCCTCATTGGGTAGTGCCTGCAAATCAGCAAACGGAGCCGATTTCCAGTTGACGTCCCTGATGATGACGGGAATGACTGTTGCTTCACCCCACGTATGGCGTTCGAGAGCCCGCATCATCTCTTTTTCCCAGCAATAGTCTGAGGCTATAAAATCAGAACTTACAAGAAGCAGGATGATATCAGCGCGTTCAAGGTTATCGTCAATTGCTGCTTTCCAGTCATCACCGGCATCGATATTACGGTCATGCCATTGATCGATTATCCCGGTCCGTTCCAGAATCTTGAGATGTGTCTCCAGTTTGTTCCGATAATATTCGTCCTTGTGAGAATAGGAATAGAATATTTTTACTCTTGGCTTATCGGGTTTATTCTCGTTCTTTTTTCTTGTTCCTGCCAGATCAACTCCATTCAGAAGCTGTTGGACATCAAGATTTAAAATTTTCCCGTTGTGTGCTTTTGGGCAATTCGTTAAACCGTTTTGCTCGAAGGTGATGAGCTCAGCATAAGGAACCGAAACATCAGGAGTACCCGGTATTGGTACAACCTCCTCCGGACTAAGCTTACTGATGGACGCATGAATTCGTTCGAAATCTGAGCGTATAACGGCCAGTAATCGCCGACGGCTTGCCAAAGGGCCATCAACAGTAATGAAGACCCGTTTCTCCTCTGTGTCAGCTCGTACCAGAGCACGGTTACCTTCAAACGAAAGGATAACACCTGTCCGCCACCGGGGGTTGCTTTCACTGAGCGAGTGGGTTCGAACAATGAATCGGGGCAGGAGACCTTCCGGCAACACTGAGTAGCGATATTCAAAATTCAGGCATTCAGGACGTTTAAAATCTGCGGCTTCTTTTGGCTCTTGCTTGTCGAGCAGTTCCGCAATCAGGTAATGGGTATCATCATCGGTAAAGGCGAAGCAGAGTTCGAATTTCCTCATCAGGTCCATAAGAAACCGGTGCATATTCCGGGGGTATTTCACTGGGTCAAGAATCCGGCCAACATCATTGAGCCGCAACTCGCCATTTCGCTGAAGGAGCATCGGGTCATTGAGCAGAGCATAAACTCCGCTTGTCACCCACCTGGGATTAAGTACGTGGGTGTCACGCAAGCGGGGATCGTCCTTGTAGTTCAGAGCAACCCCAAGGTTGTGCATGTGCGTTGCAAGAAAATCTTGACTCTTACACTCCTTTTCGCCAGCCTCTTGGCAGAGTGCCCTGTACTCAGCAAACGTGATGAAATTATTCGGCATAGATGCAAGTTTGTCCTTGATGGCAAACCAGCTTGCAGGAAATGCGGCCCGAAGATGGGGTAGACGGTCTATCTCCTTTTCAATGGATACCCGTAACTCTTTTATTCCAATCCCTGTATTGCAATCGCTCACAAGAAATCCTTTGATAAACGGATATTTCCGGAGGAGTGCCAAGCGGTTCAGGTTAAACGGGTTCAATGAAGACTTGTTCAGAACAATGAGAACCGGAGCGATATTACCATCATCCTCGGTTCCAAAACTTTCGATAAGTTTCAGCCAGTACTCGGCATCGGCATCCTCACCACCTTGACGCCCTTCGAGTACCAGTAGGTAGAGGCTTCGCTGTGTGAGAAAAAACTGATGAGTTGCATGCATGATTTCCTGGCCGCCGAAATCCCAGAGGTTCAGGCGAATAGTTTCCGAATCGTGCAACGTGAGATGCCACTCAGAAATGGCAATTCCTTCAGTCTTTGTTTCATGTTCATTAAAATTATTGAAGAGCAGCTTTTTGACCAGAGATGTCTTGCCAACTCCACCCCGACCAACAAGAATAAGTTTGGCTTCGTTGAGCGGTCGTTGAGCTGCGAGGATACGGAAGTAGTAGTCAAGGATTGTGTCGGGTTTTGCTAACTTTACGTGAATTGCCTCACCTGTATTAAAGGTGGGATCTGTTTTCTGGTTTGAACCTAATATTTCATAAGGAATATTAAGTGCTTGATTCTCATGCAAATAGATGCGTTTAAGATTTTTTAGTTTTCGCAAGGATTCTGGCAATTGCTGGAGCTGGTTATTAGCAAGGTTAAGCGTTTGCAAATGAACTAATTCCCCGATAGATTCTGGCAATTGCTGGAGTCGGTTATTAGAAAGGTCAAGCGTTTGCAAATGAACTAATTCCCCGATAGATTCTGGCAATTGCTGGAGTCGGTTATTAGAAAGGTCAAGCGTTTGCAATTCATACAGCTTACCAATGGAGGTTGGTAATTGTTTGAGTTTGTTATTAAAAAGATCAAGCGTTTGCAATTTATTTAGCCTACCAATTAAAACCGGTAATTGCTGTAGTGCGTTATCTGAAAGTACGAGCGTATGCAACTGAGCTAACTGGACAATGGAAGGCGGTAATTGCTGTAGTGCGTTATCTGAAAGGAAGAGCTCTTTCAATTGCGATAGCTGAACAATGGATTTTGGCATGGCATTTAACCCAAGTCCTGATACATTAAGAGATATTGATTGATCATTCAGTGCCTCTTGTATCCGGCGACCAGCTTCTGTGATGTATATAGTTTTCATTGAGTTTTTTGGCGTGTTCTGTGACCCGTTGCCTAAAGCTAACTCTATATGTTTATAACCTTCATGCTCTCCTCACCAAACTGACTTATCACCCTTACAGCGATTTTTTGGCCTTGCTTTACCTGTATCGGGTGTGAGGTGAAGCCGTAGAGGCGGTCGAAGGCTTCGTCGTCGATTTCGATTTTCAGGGTCTTTTCGGCGTTGCGTTTTGTTTTGGTGCGGGCGAGGTCGCTCAGGCCTTTTTTCCATTGGCTGAATTCGTCCTGGCTGCCTCCGCAGAAGAAGAGTTGTTTGACGACGAAGTTGCTGCCATCATAGTCGTCGTCTACCATCCAGTAGGCGATGTCGGCGACGTTGCGGGCTTTGACCTGGTCTTTGATGGGGTCGTAGATGTCGAGGCCGCAGATTTCAACAGTGGCTTCTGTGCCGGTTTTATGGAGCTTGATGTCGGGCTCGCCGATGGTGATGAAGGAGCCGGCTTTTTTGTCTTTTTTCATGAGGCCGTCTTGCATGAGGTCGTCGTGCATACGGGCTTTGGTGACTTCGAAGGTGCCCATGCTGGTGGTCTGGGTGCTGCTCGTGATGTCGCTTTCGAAGCTGAAGCCGAGAATGATGAGCCAGTTGGCGTCTCCGCGCTGGCGGCACTCCTTGACGGCTTCGTTGACGGCGTATTTGCTGACGGTACCGAATTTCGGGCCGATATGGAAGTAGGCTTTCTTTTCGCCTTCCGATGTCTGGTAAAATCCTTCAGCATGAAGCGTGGCGCTGACAAGGCGTTCAATACGAATAAAAAGTGCCTGCTCGTTTTTGATGCCGTTTTTCACTCCGGCAGATTTCAGGTGGTCGAACACCCGCTCTTCAAATCCGGCCATCACTTCGGCTTCGGCGGCGGTTTCCGTCACGGCATCGGAGCTGACGGGCTCGTAGTTCTGAAGGGTCTCGACGGTGAAGGGGCCACAGACACGAAGCTTCTTTTTGTCTTCGAGAGGCTTGTCGTAGAGGGTTTCGGTTGATGGCGGTTCGTCGTTGGCAAGGGATTTCAGGGTGATATGCGGCACCTCTTCGTAGACAAAGCCCTGACGAATGTCGCCTGATTTTTCGGTATCGGGCTTATCGGCAACACTTTTTTTGATCTTCCCCTCTTTCTCTGTTGCCTGCACAACAACATCACTGTAGAGATGATAGTAGGGAAAGGTTGCCGTCATGAAGCGGGTTTTGGCAATGTTCAGGGCGATACGGCTGGTATCAATGGTAATCCACCGTCTCCCCCACTGCTCGGCAACATAGGCCGTTGTTCCGCTGCCGCAGGTCGGGTCAAGTACCAGATCACCGGGATCGGTGGTCATGAGTATGCAGCGCTGAAGAACAGTCGTTTTAGTTTGTACAACATATCGCTTCTCAGAAACGAATGCACCCATCTGAGTATCAAGCCATACATTATTTATTTTCGTAATTGGATAATCATCAAAATACTTCTTAATCCTTAACTGAGTTGGACTATACTCATAAACCCTATGCATTTTTAACAAAATCGGATATCCATCGATAGGATTAAATGCCCACTGCCGGCCTTTGGGGGGATCATATAACTTACCCTTATAACTTATAGAAACACTCCTTGTAGGACTTTCATGCTGACTACTTGAATCAGCCAATGCAAATCGTTGGCCAAACTCATCAACATTTGGAAACTCATCCTCAACATATTCTTTTTTCGTAAAGAGTTGACGATACTTCAAATCTATTTTTGATTTCCCAAACCATATCACTCGATCATATGGCGAGTCAATCAAACTTGATGTCCTGCCCGTTGATGTTGCATACACTATTTCACCAACAAAATTCTCACTCCCGAAAACCTCATCCATCAAACACCTGACGAGGTGCACATTCTCATCGGAAATCTGCACAAAGCATGATCCACTTTCAGTCAGCAGTTCTCTTGCAATCAGCAGCCGGTCACGCAGATAACTCAGGTAGCTGTGAATGCCAAGCTCCCAGGTATCGCGGAAAGCCTTGATCATCTCAGGCTCCCCTGTCAAGTGCTCGTCGCTGCCGTCCTTGACGTTGCGGTCGTTGAGCTTCATCTGCCAGTTGCTGTTGTACTTGATGCCGTAGGGCGGGTCGATGTAGATCGTCTGCACCTTCCCGGCCATCCCTTCACGTTCCAGCAGGCTTGCCATGACGAGGTGGCTGTCGCCCTGTATCAGCCGGTTTGTCCACCCGTCATGGTGGCTATAGTATTCCGATACCTTCTGCAGTTCATCCTTTTCAAGCGCGTTGCCGAAGAGCTCGTTGGCTGAAAAGAGATCCATCTGGTCGAGCGGGTTCTTCTCCTCCACTACCCGGTGCAGACCGGCAATGAGTTTCTCGGGGGCGATGTGCTCGTGGCGGTAGAGCGAGCGGATATCAACCTTCAGGAGATCATCGATATCGTCAGTGCTATACTTGTTCATCCAGAAGAGTTCCGGGTCCTGGCCACGATGCACCACCGGGTTTTTCGGCAGTTCAAGCACGGGCTTGCCGCCAAGTACTTTCGGGCTGGCATCTTCGTAGCCTGCTTCCTCTTTTGAGGGGATATGGGCGCGGCTGTCGGACTTGTGCTTTATGGATGAGATGTTTTCGGGCATGATTCTACTTGGGGATTTAACAGAATAAATCAGAAATCAAACTTTACGTCATCGTTGATCATTTCAGCCACATTGATTGTTGGCAAAAAATAGCGATTAAACTTTGTGTTCTCGGTTTTTACATGCAACATTCCTCTTGAAGTACCAACTGTAAGCATGGCGAGGTGAGCCATAAAGCCCTTTGGGAAAACCATCTTTTTATCCTCGGTTCTCGTAAATGCAGACCAGGCGGCATGATCTATTGAATATTCATTGCTTGCAACAAGAATCAGAAAAGGGCGCTCATCCTGTTCGAAACTGATTCGAATCGTGCATTTTATTCTCTTTTCTTCAACATCTGCGCCAAATTGTAATCCCGTCACCAAACCGATATCCTTATTTTCATCATAAGCATCATCAATTGTAGCAAACTGCTCAAGATTCACCTTGCTCAAGGCAAATCCAATATTTTTTTTATTATTCTCACTCGTCATGCTGCCTTGCTGTTATTATTCTCGTTATCTCCAACTTTAACCATACGACTTCCATACGGTTCAGGACATTTTTTACTGAATGACTGAATTGCCGAAACGTTATATGCTGAAACATATTGAGCTGTAGCCTGCCTATCAACAGCCATAGTGGTTATATACTCAGGTATTTCTACCAATACTATTCCAAGAGCTTTTTCAAGTATTGAAATAGTTTCGAGTGTAAGATTTTCCCGACCTTTTACAATTTTATTTATATGCTGAGGAGTCACTCCAATCAATTCAGCAAGATCCTTTTGCGACATTTTTCTTTCACGTATCGTTCTCAGAATTTTCAAAGCGATATACTGGGAACGTTTCAACCATCCCTGATTTTCTTTTCTCCACTGTGCATCTTTCAGCCAACCAGATGGCTCTTTGGATGCAATAGCCGCAATTTTCCCATATACATTATCAACAGGCATAATATTTTTAATTAAATTTTTAAGTACGCAAAATCTTCTTTATCCAAAATCCCCTGATCATCCAAAAAATTCCTGACTAAATCAAGCTTGTATAGCTCTGCCTTGGTATGTTCACGATCCTCCATATACTTTGTAAGCTTTATGGCTCCTCCTGTAATGACAAACAGATCCGAAGCAATGCGAATTGCATACAAGCGAAGCCAAGGACTTTTTTTATATCTCGTCTTACTTTTCTGGAGATTCAATAATCGGGTTTCAGTAGGGTTAAGTGGTTGAAAAAGAGTTTGAAGGCTGTATGGATCACATCGTACGTTCGTTGCAAGTTCAAGTAGATAATCCCTAAGACCTTCGGCATCATCCAAGGTTTTTTCAACAGCTGCTTCTACTGATGGATACCGGTAGTAGCCGTTGCAAAGGTCTTTCTTATTATTATTAAAGAATGTTTCCAAGTACTCGACATCAGACCATAGATCAAACAATCTGCACATCTCATCCTCTCGCTCATCAGGGTAGTGTACCGAGTAAATTGCCGGTTTATTTTCTGGAAATATAGGGATTAGCTTCATAAAAATCAACCTATAAGTTTATTATCTGAATTTTATCAAGCAACTGTGTTCTGATGTTGCGGATGTCGTTGGCTACCTCGATGAAGTGCCATCGGCCAAATTCGTACTTTTCATGCACGGCGTTAACGGCAGGAAGCCAGCGGTTTTCGACAAACCATTTCTTTTCTGCCTTGTCTTTGCTCATGCCGCTGATTTCAATCATGAGGTTGAGCGGTTCTCCTGCCAGGGTTGCTATTAGGGCGATAAAGTCAGGATAGTACTGTTTGTCCTGACCCTCCTTGACGTAGGGCACGGTAAAGCCGAGGAACTGGTTCTTCGCGTAGCTGATAACCTGCGGCAGCTCTTCGAGGGTTTTGGCTGCAATACCTTCCCAGCCGCTGTCCATGGCGACATAGTTGACATGGCTTTTTGTGGCGCGGTATACCTCTTTGGAGGTGTTGCCACTGACATATTTTGTACTTCCGAACCGGTTGTAGTAGTTGAAAACAGGACGGATGTACTCTTCGGTGTTGATGTGCGGGTTGATGGCTCGAACAATGTGGTCGGCCATTTTTTTCGGCTCTTCAAAGTAGAGCAGGCGTTTGTATCGCTCGTCCTGCTGGTTCAGCAGCACCACTTTGCTTTTGTACCACTCTTCGACAATAGCTTTCAGTTTGCCGAACAACTGGAAGCGGGGGTTCTGGTCTTCATCTGAAAAGTGGGTACGAATGAGTTCATTGGTAATGAGAAAGAGCAATTCCTGATCCCGTTTTTCAAGAACCGAGGTGACCTGCATTGTTTCCTGATGAGGGGAAAATGGGCTGGCAAGCGTGGTCTCGGTAGGGAATTTTGAGAAATCGAGTTCATAGTTCTCGATTCCGGAAAAGTCATGCTGGATGTTGCCATCAAGCTGCTCCGTGCGATATCCGATCAGGTTCGGGAATGTGATTTCGAAATCGTTCTGGCGTTCGGGAAGTGCCTTGACGTGGGTATAGTCGGGCGGATCGGGATTGGTCGTTGTACCGGATTTGAACATGGTAAAGGGTACGCCGATAATATGGGCATATTCTGGAGGGAATTTCTCGATGAGGTTTTCAGCCTTGAAGCGATGGCGATCTTTTTCCGGAACCAGTTCCCCTGTATCTTTACGCCATGTTTGGAGGTAGTAGTTCATCCGGCGCAGTGCACGACCTGCGACCTGTTCGCACAACAACTGTGAACCAAAGGCTCTGAGACCCATGATGTGCGTTACTGTGTTGGCATCCCACCCTTCGGTAAGCATGGAGACCGAGACAACGCAGCGAATATGGGAGCCGAGCTTTCTGCCGGGCTTGCCAACGGTGTTGACCACTTCGCGCAGA
>JAAXXL010000080.1:0-3104 GCA_013334485.1 Chlorobiaceae bacterium
ACTTGCCCCCATAATGGGAGCCGGATGAGTTGAGAGGTTCATGTCCGGTTCTGCAAGAGGCTGGAGGTGAAACTTCTTCGGCCTACTTACCCCTCGTTGTTGATTAATCCAAAAAACAAACAATAGTTCGCAAAACAGGATATCGCATTATTTCGAGAGAATAGTGATAAGCTGGCAGAGCCTCACACTCAAACACCCTTCCACAACACCTTCACAGCAAATTCTGAGACTGAACTTCGGAAAACAAGTAGAGTTTGTCGTCAACGTCCTCTTGTCGATGAAAAGCAGGTATCGGATTGAATATATTGGAGTTATCTTGATAATGAGAGAAAGTGGGGCGAGGATTTATTATCGTTATTCAACAACGTCCCGTATTCCCCTCTTCGTTGTACAAGGTCTGCCTGTGAATTTGAGTGATTTCGGAGCTCAATACTGTGCCTGTGCTTTCCCCTGTCAACGCTTCCCCATACCATTGCTGTATATCGAGGCATGACTCGGGGCCATGATGGGTGGCTATGCCTTTCATGTGAGTAACTTTCATACTCTGCTTTCTACCGATCTTAATCGGCGCTTTCACAACGTCCCGTATTCCCCCCGAAGGTTAGGCTTTTCTTCATGGCAGCGTGAATTAAGTAAACTGTCCCCGGAACTCGCCCTATTCATTTCGCCGAAGTTCACGCAAAATTCTGAATCCAATAACCGAGTGACGATATCCTGGCCTTCGGTAAGCGCAGGGAATTTCTTTAAGTGAGCTTAAAGAATCGAATACGCAGCCACCTAGAATCTTGGCAACGCTGAAGTGATCACTCATGGTTGATGAAGCTTTCTCTGATAAGAACTCATGCGCCCATTCCCATACATTGCCGACCAAGTCGTGGCAACCAGCCCACGATACGCCTTCCGGGTACTGCCCAATCACGCTTGGCTTACCTTGCTTATCGCCAAAGTGAGCCAATTTGTTATTTGGCTTGCCATTGCCCCATGGATATGCTATTTCTTTTTTTCCAACCGCAGCAAAACGCCATTCTTCTTCTGTCGGCAATCTAATGCTAATGTCCTTAGCCTTTGTTCTTGAGAGATATGCTGAAAGCCAATTACAGTACGCTTCTGCTTCAAACCATGAAACCCCTACCACGGGCTGCCCCCTTTTGTTATATCGGATATTCTCCCAAAACATGGGGTGTTCAAAAGGAATATCTTCTCTTCTTCGTTCATCCCAAAAATATCTGTGCGTCTTTCTTTCAATGTACGCAGCCCAAACTTCTCGGCCGAGATTAGACCACCATTTTTCCAGACCTATGGAAGTGTAGCCACCATCCTCAATGAATCTGCGATACTCAAAATTTGTAACCGGAAATTGACCTATTTCAACATCTATCTCGGGAAGCGTAACAAAAACATCTGACCTTTCTCCGAGTGTAGATATTATTGCATCTACAACTGCTTGCAAACCTTTTGATGTGTCAATTCCAAGTTTATCCGCCAGAGGTGGGTGTGCTGCCAAGACATCCTGTAGTGTTATTTTATGCCAAATAGGCAATATTACTTTTTTCCTTTCACCCAGTTCGCGAGTTGCAAGCCCGGTCAACTCCCTTTCAGGCCAAGCTTTACCAAAAAAATGCTTAGATAAAACAACAACTCCAAAACTAGACTCAGCGAGCCCTTTGTCTATTTTTCCTGTAAGACTGTCTCCCAACTCCAGAGAATATTCATCGTACCAAACGCCTATTCCGCGTTTACGCAATTCATCTGCAAGAGGACGAACGAAATCTTTGTCTTCTCCAGCGTGACATAGAAAAACGCCTTCCACTTTGCAATCTCCTAAGTCTGTTTGGTAAAGGTCATACCTACTGACGGCCTAACGTTTGGTTAAGCGGGCGCGCGCGCGGCGCCAACTACGAAGTGAACCCGCATTTCGCGCGCTCCGCTTGAACCGCCAGTTAGGAATGCTTCTGATGCAGCCATTACAATAATGTGCTTTTGTTGATTATTACCTCGACATCATCATGATTAAAGTAATTTGTTGCAACATCACGGAAAACATATTCCCATGGGTGGTTGCAGTGTTTCTTAGAGAATTTAAACATATCTATAAACTGTTCCTTGTCCACTAAATCTAGACGGGTAACGATTTTCTTGCTTTCGTATAAGCCAGCATCCCTGGTTGCGGGCGCTGTAAATCTGCTGGCAGTTGTAATGATTGCCCCTTTCTGGAAATCAGCCAATAAGAGGGCGCCAACAAACTCCCTTACAATGGCCACCCCTTCTGACGCCTTACTATCAGCATGACGCTTTACTTGAATGGCAAACCGATCATTCCCGTCACAGTAAAACAAATCGATTCCACCATCACCAGATTTTCCAATATGAACAACTTCAACATTAAATTTTGATGACACCACATCCGCAACGAACTTCTCAAATGTTGTTGGATTTATCGCATGCAGCAAGTCTTGGCGTTTATTTAGCTCCGTCCATAATACGCCTAATGGCAAAGCTTTGTCTGCTGCGTCATATAACCTTAGCGAAGGAAAAGAGTAGTGCGTTATGCCGAGAGAATTTTTTACATTCTTGACTTGCCACCAACCACAATTGCCGCATGCATTGGTATATATGTCTATTAGAAACTCATCTACTTGGCCTGGATAGCGCCACAAAAATCTAGATGGCGGAATATTGCCTGTATCTTCGTCAAATACACGTAAATGCACAACGGTTTCCAATGGCGTATTGCAAAATGGACAGTTTCTGCTGTGACGATTTAACAGTGCATGCTCAACTGCATCTGTTTGTGTGCCAAGATGGACGTATCCATCAACGCCTTCTGCAACCTCAGATTTCTCTGTGTAGTCGATGAGTTCCATAGATATTCCTAACTGTTAATTGAGCGGCGGGTTTACCCGGCCGCTCCAATTATTTGTTAGATTTTTATGCGTTTTAAAAAACATGAAAATCTTTCCCAAGATACTAGATTCATACATATCTATTACATATTCGTATTCATCTCTTTCCTTTTTATAATGAGCAAATACTTTGTTTTTTATTTTTAATTCCTTCCGGAGTTTTCTTAATTGAGAGATCCTCTTTTTTTCATCGGAAGCGAG
>JAAXXL010000080.1:3114-3483 GCA_013334485.1 Chlorobiaceae bacterium
TTTTAGTTCAAGCGACCACTCTACCCATTTCTCAACGGGATCACTCTTTTTGGGAATACGCTCTAATAGAGGAATTTTCTTTTCAGAATTCGACATCGTTTTTTATCATAACGCGCCGCTTTACGGGACCCGAGTTTATGCGTTTGTTAGATTTCATTTGTTTTTTTCAGATCATCCATGATGACAAGGTACTGATTAGATGCAAGCTCAAATGCTTTTCCAATATCAAGAATCGGAAAATTCACTGTTTTTCCAAAAGCTGCATCAAGTACATTGTGTAAATTCTTTCCGTGTGTATCAAAGCTGGTAACTCTATAAATAAAATACAGGTAGTTAAGGCGATCACCATAATCATTTGTGATTTGCGCG
>JAAXXL010000080.1:3493-8654 GCA_013334485.1 Chlorobiaceae bacterium
AATCACGCTTAAATGAATTTATTAGTTCTTGGTATCTGATATCTCTTTTTGTGGAATCATCAAATATATATAGCAGCCAAAAATAATTTTCCATTAGTGAACGCGCAAGTATATGCGTGATATAGCGATCATCTACACTTGAAGACTTATCAGCTTGGAAGTTTTCGAGGATTGTGCCAGCTATAGAATGAAAGCGAAGCACCTCCTGTGCAAAAAAACCAATGACACCATTATGAGTAGATAGCGTCTTTATCTTGTCTAAGTTTGATTTTAGTTGATCGAAATATTGTCCCATAACTTTCCCCTGTGAAATCTAACAATAATTAGATTGATCCGCCTAAACCGCAGATTTTTGAATAGTAACCCATATACGACGCAAACTACAAACTACTCGAAATACCGTTAATCGTTTTAATAAAAAGCACTTAACAATTGTATTAAGTTTTATTTTAGCGTCTTATACGGATCGGCATAACAACGTTGCTTACAAGCCATCAACCGGGCTTTTTACGCCATGACCACTTTTGTTTAAAACATGCGTATAAATCATCGTGGTGCTTACATCCTTATGCCCCATTAGCTCCTGAATCGTTCGAATATCATACCCTGCCTCAAGTAAATGAGTTGCAAAAGAGTGCCGAAATGTATGGCAAGTGGCCCGTTTTATCAATTGTGCATGAAAAGCCGCCATTTTAACCGCCTTTTGAATCAGTGACTCATCAATATGGTGCCGTCCCTCTTCGCCGGTTTTGGTGTTCACCCACCGATTTTCCTGGGGAAAAACCCACAGCCATCGCCACTCTGAAGGTGCATTGGGATACTTGCGGTCCAAAGCGCCAGGCAAGAGTACCCGCCCCCAGCCATCAGCAAGATCTTTATCGTGAATTTCCTTGACATTTTTCAGATGGTCGCCGAGATACTTTTTCAAAGATTCAGGCAACATGGTTATCCGATCTTTTGCTCCCTTGCCATCACGAACCAAAATTTCATTACGGGAGAAATCAATATCCTGGAAGCGCAAACGAAGACATTCCATCAGCCTCAATCCAGCGCCATACATGAGTGACGCCATTAACCACTTGTCACCTGTAAGCTGAGCAAGAAGAGCCGTTACCTCTTCACGTGTTAAAACCACGGGCAAATGAATCGGCTTTCTTGCACGGATGACGTGTCCAAGGTCACCGACTTCTTTGCCAATCACGTTCCGGTAGAGAAATAACAGTGCACTCAATGCCTGATTCTGAGTTGATGCGCTAACCTTTTCCGCTACGGCAAGATGGGTTAAAAAAGCATTGATTTCCAGCTCACCCATCTCTTTTGGATGCCTCATGTTGTGAAAATGCACATAACGCTTGACCCAAGCGCAATAGGTCTCTTCTGTCCTGTTGCTGTAGTGACGAACACGCATAGCCTCCCGAAATAATTCCAGTAATTTCGGGCTGTGTTGCAGTGTCAAAGGATTTACAACCGACTGTAAAAGTGTGCGTGAATCAGCTCCCATCTCATCTTGTCCTTCGCTTGCCTTACCCCAACGACAACTTATTGAAAGTATAGCGAAATAATGTCGGGCCTTCAAAAAAAAACACGGCAGTAAATATCTGATAACTACTCCAAAAAGAACTTGCTTTCAGTCGTGTCCGGTTTAAATAAAGCGCGCTGTAATCACCCTGAGGCATGTCGTCATACGCTCCGATTTGAAGGTGTCCGATCCCCGCACACCGATTATCGTAGCCATCACCGTTTTTGAAGGTTGGCAAAACAACACTATCTTGATTGATGTTTTTGCTGAATGTCGGGCAGGAGTATCAACGTATTGCGATATAATGTTTTGTTGATACCGCGAACCGGTGCGAATAACCTTACCAAGCTACAATGAGCGAGCTTCTGTTGATCAATATTACGGGCCAGGACAAGCCGGGTCTGACTTCCAAAATCACCTCGATTCTCTCCGGCTACAGGGTGCCGGTGCTTGATATCGGTCAGGCGGTTATCCATAACCACCTCTCGCTCGGCATGCTGGTTGAAGTACCCAAGGAGTCCGCATCCTCTCCGGTGCTGAAAGATCTGCTCTTTTGCGCCCATACGCTCGGCATACAGATCACCTTTACGCCGGTTACCGACACCGAATACAACGACTGGGTGCATGAACAGGGCAAGCCGCGCCACCTGCTCTCGCTGCTTGCCAGACGCATAACCGCCGAACACCTTGAGCGGGTATCATCCATCATCGCCTCCCACGGCCTCAATATTGACACCATCAACCGCCTCTCGGGGCGTATCCCCCTTGAAGCCAACCGCCACACCAAGGCGTGCGTGGAGTTCTCCATGCGGGGCACCCTTGAGAATGAGAACCGCTTCCGTGAACAGATGCTGGCCATTACCGACAGTCTCGGTATCGACATCGCATTCCAGGAGGACAACATCTTCCGCCGGAACCGCCGCCTTGTAGTTTTTGATATGGACTCTACCCTCATCACTTCCGAAGTGATTGATGAGCTCGCCATAGAGGCGGGAGTAGGGGAAGAAGTTGCCGCCATTACCGAGCAGGCAATGCGCGGGGAGATCGACTTTACCGGCAGCCTCCAGCGGAGGGTATCGCTGCTGAACGGGCTCGACGAGCATGTGCTTGAAACCATAGCCAAACGGCTCCAGCTCACCGAAGGGGCGGAAACGCTCTTCCATAACCTTCATAACCTGGGGTTCAAAACCGCCATTCTCTCCGGCGGATTCTCCTATTTCGGCCACTACCTCCAGAAAAAGCTCAACATCGATTACGTCTATGCCAACACCCTTGAGATCATCGAGGGCAAACTGACGGGAAAGGTGCTCGGGCAGGTGGTTGACGGCAAACGGAAGGCTGAGTTGCTTGAACTGATTGCGCAGAAGGAGAATATACGTTTAGAGCAGACGATTGCGGTCGGTGACGGCGCCAATGATCTGCCGATGCTTGGGAAGGCGGGGCTCGGCATTGCCTTCAGGGCAAAACCGATTGTGAGGGAGAGCGCAAAGCAGGCGATATCAACCCTCGGGCTTGACGCCATACTCTATCTGATGGGATTCAGGGATCGCGACGACCTCTCGGTCACGCTTCCACATACTCCACAAACTGCTCAAACTCCCCGGCAGGCGGAAGCGTAATAGCGCCTGACGTGCAACGCGGCGCACACCGTTCACAGAGCACAACGCAGTTGTAGGGGCTGGAGACGGTCATCTTTGGCCGCTTCGGGCCGATCTTCTCACCGGGCGAAAAGACACCGGGCTTGCAGAAGGTCTCGCAATCTCCGCAACCATTGCAGGCCGCTTCATCAATCACCGGAAACCACGCAATCTCCTCCCTCGGAGCCAGCAGCCTGCGCTTTTTTGGTTTATTCACGTTTTATCCTTGATACCGATATTGCGCCCCCGAAAGGTCGGGGGCAGGGTAACCATTTCTTTTTTTTGTCATCCAGATTTTTCCTCGTCATCCCGAACCTTTTTCATTGTCATCCCAAACCTTTTTCATTGTCATCCCGAACATCCCCTGTCATCCCGAACTGAAAGGAGGGATCTCTCTTTCACAACAATCAGATCCCTCACATGCGTTCGGGATGACAAGAGGCAGGACAGCAGGGACAGCAAGGACGAAGAATCAAGATCGCGCCCACACCATTTCGTGTTAATTCGTGTATTTCGTGGTTCAAAAATCTTCTTCTTGAACAGGGCAACCACAAGGGATTGCCCCTACACCATTTCGTGTTAATTCGTACAATTCGTGGACAAAAATCTTCCTCTTCAGAAGGGCGATCACGCAGGATCGCCCCTACGTCAATCAATATACTCCACAAACTTTTCGAAATCATGTTTCGGGGGGAGAATAATGGCGCCGGAGGTGCAGATGGGGACGCACCGGTTGCAGAGAACGAGGCAGTTGTAGGGGTGGGCAACAATCAGTTTCGGGCGGTGGATGCCAGCCGGGTCGGGTTCGCCCAGCTCGAAGACGCCGGGCTTGCAGAGCACCTTGCAGTCGCCGCAGCCGTTGCAAAGCTCCGGCTTGATGATGGGAAACCACGCAATCTCCTCCCTTGGAGCAAGCAGTCGCTTCCGCTTTTTTGGAGCAGCATGTTTCTCTGGTGCGGGCCTGACGGCAGCCGTTACGGTTGCCTGCGTCTCCCACGAACCGACCGGAGCTTCGGCGGTATCATCCGTTTTCTGTATCGCACGCGACTTGAGCGCCAGACGCAGGAATCGGACAGGCCGGAAGATGCAGCCGTCGCACGAAGGCCGGGTGCAGCTACCTGAGAGACAGTCAAAAACGCGCATAGGTTTATCCCTTAAGCGCGGTTTTCACAGCATCCTTAAAGGCTTCAAGTGCCTTATCAACTCCATCCGGGTTCTTCCCACCGGCAGTGGCGAACTCGGGTTTGCCTCCGCCGCCACCCTGCACATGCTGGGCAGCTTCGCGAACCAGTTTGCCTGCGTCAATACCAAGCTCCTTTACTGCCTTGTCGGAAGCAAAACCAACCAGCGACACCTTGCCATCCTGCACGCAAGAGAGGAGTCCCACGGCACAGGGCTGCTGTTCACGAAGGGCAAGGCCTGCACTGCGAAGCGCGTCACCATCCGTCCCCTCAACAACTTTCGTAAGCACCCTGCATCCCGACACCTCGGAGGCTGACTGAAGCTCAACCAAGAGCGACTGGAGCAGGGAGCTGCAGCAGGTTCGCCAGCTCCTGTACTCCTGCCAGAGCAGCTTTTCCGCACTCTTGCCGGTCAACGCCTCGATACGGCGCACACCCGAAGCAACAGATGATTCACTCACAATCTTGAAAAGTCCGATACGGCCGATATTGTCTACATGGGTTCCTCCGCAGAGTTCAACCGAGATGCCGGGAACTTCAACCACCCTGACGAGATCGGCATACTTGTCACCGAAAAAGGCGAGGGCACCTTTGGCAATCGCATCGTCATAGGGGATATCGGCATGCTTCTGAACCTCTTCGGCTCTCCGGATCTCTTCGTTCACCGAGGCCTCAACGAGCGCAATTTCATTGTCGGTCATTTTGGAGAAGTGGCTGAAGTCAAAACGGAGCCGTTCCGGATTGACGTAAGAGCCCTTCTGCTGCACATGCTGGCCGAGGATGCGGCGCAGCGCCCCATGCAACAGATGGGTGGCGGTATGGTT
>JAAXXL010000017.1 GCA_013334485.1 Chlorobiaceae bacterium
GCCTGGCCGACGGTCACTCCCGTGTCGGCTTCTGTGAGGGCAGGGGCATCATTGATTCCGTCTCCGACCATCATGACACACTCACCCCTCTCTTTCAGCTCGCGGATAACCGCTGCCTTTTCAAGCGGACCCAGGCAGGCCTGAACATCGGTGATGCCACATTTTGCTGCGATATAGTCGGCCACTCCCCGGTTGTCGCCGGTCAGGATCTTCAGTTTCATTCCCCTTTTGCGGAGCAGCTCAATCATGGGAAGGGCGTCGTCACGAAGGTCGTCAATCAGCCCGATCACTCCGGCAAGCATGCCGTTGCAGGCAACCATCACAACGGTTTTTCCTTCGGTGTCGAGCCGGGATGCAATTGCTTGCTGTTCAGGGGTGATCTCTATGGTTTCCTGCTTCATGAAGGCTTCTGATCCAGCCAGCCAGGAAATACCAGCGATAATGCCGGAAACTCCTCTGCCCGGAATTGCCCTGAATCGGTCAACCTTCAGCACTTCACCTTGCCAGGTGCCAACGATTGCCTGAGCCGTCGGGTGTTCCGAAGAGGCTTCAAGCGATGCTGCATGCTGTTCCAGAGAAGGCGAAAGTGCGAAATCGTGAAGATCGGTTATGGAGGGTTTTCCCCTGGTGATGGTGCCGGTTTTGTCGAGGACAATAGTAGTGGTTTTTGAAAGAGTTTCAAAAATATCTCCCCCCTTTACAAGAATGCCTTTTTTGCCTGCTGCGGTGGTTCCAACCAGAATAGCGAGCGGTGTGGCAAGACCGAGGGCGCAGGGGCAGGCGATTACGAGCACCGAGACGGCATTTAGAAGGGCGGTAACGTTGCTGCTGCTGGAGAGTTTCCAGTAGAGAAAGGTGGTGAGAGCAAGCAGAATGGTTACCGGTACGAAAAAGCCTGCGGTTTTGTCGGCAATGTTCTGTATCGGTGCCTTGCGGGCCTGTGCCTCCTCGACGGTTTTGATGATCCGTGAGAGCAGGGTTGTGGACGCATTGCCGGTAACCTTGATCGTGAGGCGTCCGTTCATGGAAAAACTTCCGGCAAATATGCTGCTGCCCGGCTCTTTCAGAACAGGACGAGACTCTCCCGTCAGCATTGATTCATTCACCTCCGCTTCCCCCTCAATCACGACTCCGTCGAGAGGTATCCGGTCACCGGGGATCACCTCAATCCGGTCATCGGCATTGACCGCAGCAATCGGCACCATGGTGGTTTGGCCGCTTTCGGAAAGAAGCAGGGCCTCCTGCGGCTGGAGTTCGGCAAGTTCAGCCATGGCGTTACCCGCCTTGAGACGTGAACCGGCCTCAAGGAATCGTCCGAGAAGGATGAAGGTGATGATCATGGCCGCACTGTCAAAAAAAACCTCTCCTCCGAGGGGGATCATCGCAATACTGTAAAGGTATGCCGAGAGTGAACCGAGCGCTACAAGAACATCCATGTTGAGTGTGAGCCGCCTCAGCGAACACCATGCGTTTGAGAGGAATGGAAATCCGGCATAAAAGAGAACCGGGGAGGCAAGAGCCAAGGAGATGAGCTGAAACGCGACTCTGTAGCGGCTCTCCATGCCCTGGAAAAAACCGGCATAGAGCGCTGCCGTAAAGAGCATAAGCTGCATGGAGAAAAAACCGGCGGTGCCGAAGCGAAGGAGCAGGTCCTGCTTCTCCTCAGCAAAAACAGTGCTGCCAGCGTTCTGATGGCAGGGGTGTGGAAGATAGCCGATATCCCGAACAGCGTTCAGGATGGTGTCGAGCGTTGTTTTACGCCCACTCCAGGTGATGATGGCCTTGTGGGTTGCATAGTTGACTCTTGCCGAAAGTACCCCTTCAATTTTTACGAGAAACTTTTCGATAAGCCATACACATGAAGCGCATCGTATGCCGGAGAGCAAAAGCTCAATGCGGTGCTCATCACCTGCAATGGTAACGGTATCGCTGAAGTGGCCACTCTGGAGCTTTACTCCGGTGGCCGGAGGGCCGGGCTGCCAGTCGCACCGCTGGCGGTAAAATGCTTCAAGCGAGCTGCTGTTGACAAGCTCGTAGACCCCGAGACAGCCATGGCAGCAGAAATATTTCGTCTGACCGTCGATTACTGCGGTTATGGCAGATTTTCTGCCGGTCTCCTGAAGGCAGTGATCGCATTGCACTCTTTCGGCAGCGGATGCTTCACTTTTTGACATTGAAGATAAATGCCGGATTGTCAAGCTTGTCAGAGAGAATGGTTGCCTGCCAGAGTGTGCGTCCGCTCATGCATCGAACGATAACCCCTTTTCCCTTGTAGGTACAACCGGTTGTTCTCTGAAGGGTGACCTGGTTTTTGCCCATCATCATACCCGGCATGCTGAGATCGAGCAGCAGTTTATCGGGGAGGGTGTCGCATGGCGAAATGGTTACCGTGAAGCTGAGATCCTGCATTGGACTTACCGGCTTGGGCTCAATGTTCAGCGTTACGCTTCGCTGGGCTGAGGTAAGCGTGCAGGGGCCATCATTGATGTTGCACTCCAGCTCTTTTGCAGGGAGTGGAGTTGCTGTGCTCAACAGCGATACAAAGAGCGCCAGAGCAGCCATGCCTTTTATCGTATGTCTGAAAACCATTTTTTACTGGTAATGAGTTGTTTTTGCTGCTTGAGGTCAATTCGTGTGAACCAGACCCCCTTGAATGGAATGTCAGCGGTTCCCTCGTAGATTCCAGGAGCCTCTTCAAGCATGGCTATGGTAGAGTCATAACCGGCTGTAGAGAGGTTGCCGATAAAGAGCGTGATATCGGCTCGCTCAAGCGGCCTGCCCTGCGATGTGACGGTGACCTGGATCTTGTTCTCTCCCTTTTTCAGTGCTCCGGGTGTCGTGATTGCTATACCGAGCCGCTCTTCGGTTGCTTTTGCCTGAAAATAGCGTTTGCTGTTTTCATAATAGTTGTTGTCCACCAGCCCTTCTGCATCCCTGAATGCCACATAGATCCCGCAGCCCATGGCGAAGAAAAAAAGCGGATAGATGATGTAGAAAAAAAGCTTCATAGAAAACCGGCCTCCCTGATGATGACAATGCCGTTACCGGAAATTCCGAGATGGAGCTTCTCCAGTTTGCCGGTTGATTTAACCAGAATAGTGCCATGAAGAGCTGAAAATGGCTCCACCGTCAGGGAGTGCTCCCCAATAAGGGTAACGCCGGTGTCAGACGAGGAGAGTTCAAGCGTCAGTTTATCTCCTCCGTTATTGTGGATGGTGAATGAGTAGCGGTTGAGGCCCGGTGGTAGTGAAGCGTTGTCGCGGATGAGCAGAAAATCAACCGGCGGCCGGCTGAGGAGCAGCGCTATAAGAGCGATGGCTGCCAAGGTGGTTGCACCACCGAGCCAGAATGTTTTAGGGCGAATGATCCTGCCTTTATAGTTCGGGAAGGGAGGAATGTTTTTCTTTTTTGTCATGGTACGGCATGCGTCGATACATTCTGCGCAGGCAATGCAGGCGGAGCTTAACCCTTTTTTGATGTCGATGCCGACAGGGCAAACTTCAACGCAGGCATCACATTTCATACAGGTCGCATCCCGTGTAGCGTCATACTCAATAACAAGGGTCTCCTTGTCGAAAAGTACATTCTGAAGCATGGAGTAGGGGCATATCGATGTGCAGAACCCTCTTCCGAGAAAGGCCAGTTCAAGGTAGACGAGCAGCCAGAGAACAATGAAAAATGCCGTGACGGTTGGTTCAGCAAAGAGGGTTCTGAATGTCTCTGCAGGTGGAACAAAGTACCAGATCATGGTAATCGCAACGAGGGCAGAGAGCGGGATGAGTATCAGTTTTTGAAAGGGTTTCCGGTTTTTTTCTCCTCCGGCGATGTTTTCACTCAGGTCAAGAAGGACGGTCTGGGGGCAGAGCCAGCCGCACCAGACTCTGCCGAAAATGATGGTCACAAAGCCGATGAAAAGCAGTAAAAAGAGGGAGGCGGCAAGAATGAGGTAAAACTCACGCATCCATATTAGCGATCCGAAAAAGTGAAGCTTGAGGGTCGGAATGTCAAAGCGGAGGGCACTCTGGCCATTTATCACAAGAAACGGCAGGCCTGTCAGGATGACGGCCTGCATGATTGCTATAACGGTTCTCTTGTTTTTCCACAAAATGAGAGGCTCCTGAGTTTAGAGAGATTATTTTTTTCTCAGGGTTTCCAGATATGCTATAACCTTGCTGATTTTCTCCGAGCCGATCTGCTGAAGGAAAGAGGGCATTCCGTTAGGCCGTCCTTTGGTAATCGTTTCGTAGAGAATAGTTCGAGTTGAGCCATATTTAAGTGTCGGTGCCGTCAGATTGGGGCCGATTCCACCAGTTGCATCAGCATTGTGGCATGGTGCGCAGGTGCTGGCAAAAATCTCCTTTCCATCCTCAATGGCATCTTCGTCACCGGTATACTCTTTGACCGTATCTGTTTTTACTGTTTGAGCGGCAACAGCCATCTCCTGTTCATACTCTTTGTAGAATGACCATCCGGAGATGGCCGGGGTATAGAGGCTGATATAACCGACGAGAAAGATAATTCCGCCGAAAAAAAACAGAAGCCACCCTTTTGGGATTTTGTTATGGCCATCCTGGGGCTCTCCGGAATCGTGCATTGAGGTCTCCTTTTAAAGATCTGTTATAGCGCTTTCGATGTTTTATTGATCGTCATCAAGCATTTTCTGTTTTGGCTCCTCTACCTTCTCTTTTCGCCTGGGATTGTAGTAGTAAAAAATTATTCCGGCAAGAACCGCGGCCAGAGCGATGGTGAAGAGGAGGTATGCTACTCCGGAAAAACTCATTTTCCCGCCTCCATATTTTTCACATCCCTTCCAAGCTTCTGGATGTAGGCTACAAGAGCGTCCATCTCCGTCAGCTCCTTCCGTAGTTCGGATGGTGTTGACTTGTCGCGGCTCTCTTTTGATGGATAACTATCATTGGTTACGGTTGAACGGTACTGGTCGATCTGCTGTTGTACTTCTCTTTCCGAATAGCCGTAACCGAGAACCGATGTTTTTTTGAATGAGTTTGAGGTGTCAAGCCGATTTTTTGCAAGCCAGGCGTAGGGCGGCATATTGGATTTTTGAAACATGGCTTGCGGGCTACGGAAGTGCGTGTAGTGCCAGGAATCGGGATACTTTCCACCAACCCTGTTCAAATCCGGCCCTGTGCGGCGCGATCCCCAGAGGAATGGACGGTCATAGGCAAACTCCTCAGGTTTTGAGTACTCGCCATACCGGAGAACCTCAGTTCGGAGTGGTCGGACGGTCTGGGTGTGGCAGTTGTTGCACCCCTCACGCATATAGATGTC
The DNA here is from genome assembly GCA_013334485.1 of Chlorobiaceae bacterium. Lineage (GTDB taxonomy): Bacteria > Bacteroidota > Chlorobiia > Chlorobiales > Chlorobiaceae > Chlorobium. The sequence continues at coordinate 5,290 of JAAXXL010000017.1, forward strand.
ACGCCCCTCCTGTTCAACAGCCGTATAGGGTTTGATATAGGCGCTTACCGGCTGTGTTGAGGGCATGAAGAGCGGAATAAAGACCGTTACAGTTGTACCGATCAGGATGACAGCGGTTGAAATGAGTGCAAAAACAACCGGTTTTGAAGAGATCCCCATGGTTACAGCTCCTGTTTGTTGATTTGTCGGTTATGCTTCAGCCTGGCGTGGTTGTTGACGTACAGTCATGAACAGATTCCAGACGAAGATCAGGATACCGATAAAGAAGATGAGCCCGGCGGCAAATCGCAGTTGGTAGTAAGGATAGAGCGATGCGACGGTATCAAGAAAGTTGTACATCAGTGAACCGTCAGGGTTGGTTGCCTTCCACATTGCCCCCTGCTGAATTCCTGCAATCCACATGGCGGAGGTCCAGATAACCTGACCAACCAGCATCAGCCAGAACTGTATGTTTGCCAGTTTGATGCTGTAGATCACTGTGTTGGTGATGTTCGGAATCATATAGTAGAATGATGCCGAGACAATCATGGTAACCCATCCCATGGTTCCCATGTGCACATGCCCTACAACCCAGTCGGTATAGTGGAAGAAGGCATTGATTGTTCTCAGCCCCTGTAGAGGTCCCTGGAGGGTCTGCAGGCCGTAGAAGGTAATGCCGGCGATGAAGAATTTGACCAGATAGTTTGAGCGCATCTGATCCCAGTTTCCCTGAAGGGTATAATAGCCATTGACTACTGAACCCCAGGAGGGGGCAATCATGAAGATGCTGAAGGCCATCGCTACCGTCTGAATCCACTCAGGCAGGGGGGTCAGCATCAGGTGGTGTGCTCCTGTCCAGAGATAGGCAAAATTCAGTGCCCAGAACGAGACTATGGAGAGGCGGTGGCTGTAGATAGGAAGACCCGTTGCCTTGGGCAGGAAATAGTAGAACATCGCCAGTATCGGAACCGTAAAGACGAAGCCTACAATGTTGTGGCCGTACCACCACTCTACATTGGCGTCGTTGGCACCGGCATAGACAGAGTAGGATTTGAAGAGTGTGACGGGTATTGCAAGGTTGTTGACAATGTAGAGGATGGCAATGGCAACCGTCATGGCGATGATGTACCAGAGCGAGATGTACATCTGTTTTTCGCGGCGCTTGATGAGTGTTCCAAAGACGTTGACAGCAAACATGACCCAGACAACTACAACACCGATATCGATGGGCCACTCCAGTTCAGCATACTCCTTTGTGGTATTCATTCCAGCAAAGAGGCTAAGGGCAGCAAGAGCTATGATGGTATTGAAGAGGTAGAGGTGTGCCTGGGCGAGACGGGGAAAGGCAAGAGGCGATCTGGTCAGTCGCTGGAGCATGTAGTATGATGCAGAGAAAACACCGGCGAGAGCAAATCCAAGTCCCAGACCGTTGGTATGAACTACACGGAGACGGCCGAAGCTTAGCCAAGGTGTAATATTCAGTGCCGGATTGAAAAGTTCAAAGGCAATCCAAAGTCCGACAACCAGCCCGATGACCAGCCAGAATACCGCTGACCAGGCAAAACCGCGCACCGGTTTGTAATTGTACACTACTGCTTCATTCATGCCTTACTCCAGTTCTTTTAGGCGCCCCTGTTTATTGTTCTGCATCGTTGCAACAAAGTCGAAACGGACAGCAATCAAGAGTGGTGCTTTTTGTGAAAAGTTTAGAGAGGGAACGGGATGAACAATCTTCGATAGTTCACTTTAGGGCACCTCTATTTATTTGTTCCGAAACCCGATTACTGCGTTGGGTGGTGCTCGAAATCCTCATGTACTAAGTGTACACTCCGGTTTCTGTGCTCCATCCGCCTTGTCCTCGGGCTTCTCACGACAATAAATAGAGGCGCACATTATATAGCAAATGTAAGGATAAACGAGGATTTAATCATGCGAGAAATAAAAAATCCGGATTTTTATCATCCGGATTTTTTATTGAAGTGAGCTGTGTTGTGTGCAGTTGTGTTACTGTCCGAAGAGCGTTTTAAGTTCATCGACATAGTTACCGACCACTGCCTTTTTATCGGTGATGATGCCACGGAGGAACTTGCCCGGCGTGACATCGAATGCATAGTTAAGCACCGGTGTGGTCGGTGTTGCTACCTGTGTGCCGAAAATGGTTCTCAGTTCATCAGCGTTCCGCTCCTCAATCGGAATGTGTGTTCCGTCAGGAATGGTAATGTCAATGGTTGATACCGGCGCTGCGATGTAGAACGGCAGGTTGTGATGGTAGGCGCTGATTGCATGGGCACAAGTGCCGATTTTGTTAGCGGTGTCACCGTTGGCGGCAATCCGGTCTGCACCGACAATGCCGAAATCAATCATCCCTCTCTGCATCAGGAATGCCGATGAGGAGTCGGAAATAGAGACAAACGGGATGCCGTCGTGCTGAAGTTCCCAAGCGGTCAGACGAAGCCCCTGAAGGAGTGGACGGCTTTCGGAGGTGATGACGCGCTCAATCAGCCCTTCCTGCCACGCAAGCCTTATGACCCCAAGCGCTGAACCGGTTCCGCAGCAGGCAAGGGTGCCGGTGTTGCAGTGGGTCAGTACGTTGAGTTTGCGTGTTTTCAGGATATCAGCAAGGTCAATTTTGATCTGGTCAACGCCGTGGCGTGACATGAGATCGCAGTTGGCGATTTCGTCAAGATGGATTTTCTTTGCTGCTTCATTCATTTTTGCAAAGAGTGCTTCAATCGTATCGCTCTCAAAATTGTTGTCATAGACCTGTTTCAGACGGGCAGAGGCAAAAAAGAGGTTGACCGCAGTTGGCCTTGAAGCTTCTACATCAGCGACGAGTGCATTGAAAAAAGCAGGGAACTCCTCCTTGCTTCCCTTGAAGCTGTTGATGCCGAGAATGATGGTATAGGCTGCTGCAACACCGATCAGGGGTGCACCGCGAACGGCAAGAGTTTTTATGGCCTCAATGGCATCCTGATGGCTTTTTGTAGAAACATACTCCTCCCTGAGCGGAAGATATCGCTGGTCGAGGTAGTGAAGCGTGTCGTTACTGAACGAGATGGCGTCTATCATGATTATCAAAAAAGGTTAAAGATTTTCAACAACTGACTTGAAGATCGCGGTCATTTTCGGTTCAGCCTGGTTTGAAACTTCGATTATCTCTTCAATGCTGACCGATTTAAGGTTATCAGGGAAGCACTCGTCGGTGATGATGGACATGCCGAAAACCTCTGTGCCCTGGTGGACAGCAGCGATAACTTCCGGAACAGTGGACATGCCAACCACATCAGCGCCAAGGTTTCTCAGCATGCGGTACTCTGCACGGGTTTCAAGACAGGGGCCGGAAAGAGCGATATAAACACCGCGCTGAACCTTGAGTTTAAGGTCAAGAGCTACTTTTTCTGCGAGGTCAAGAAGGCGCATGGAGTAGGGTGCACACATGTCAGGGAAGCGTGAGCCGAGTTCAGGATCGTTGGGTCCGATGAGGGGATTGCCACCAAGCAGGTTGATATGGTCGTCAATCAGCATGATGTCACCTTTTTTGTAGGAGGGGTTGAGTCCGCCGCAGGCGTTGGTGATGCCGAGAGTTTTAACGCCGAGATGTTTCATGACTCTGATCGGGAATGCAATCTGCTGCATGGAGTATCCTTCATAAAAATGGAAGCGGCCCTGCATGGCAACAACTTTTTTCCCGGCAAGGGTTCCGAAAATCAGTTTTCCATGATGGGTTTCAACCGTGGAGATCGGGAAATTCGGGATGGTGCCGTAGTCCATCGAAAACTCTACCTTGATCTCTTTTGCCAGTGCTCCGAGTCCTGTTCCAAGAACAATACCAACCGGATAGTTGTCCTGGGTTGTTTTTCTGATAAAGGCAACTGCTTCCTCGATTTTCACCTTCTGTGAGATCATGATAGGTCAGGTTTACTGGTTAATTGACATTATGGGCTAATTAAAAATCGTTGATTCCTCTATTCGAAACGGGAATAAATCCGAAGCAGGGAGAGAGGGTTCCTTTCCCTTGAGGTATCGTTCTACAGGCTTTAACGGCCTCTAAAATTTGACTCGTAATATAATCTCTTCAGATGTCAGATAAAAATGCGCGAGAGTTTCTGCTGTGGATTTCCGGTTCAGCGCCAGCCGAAAATGGATGAACCAACGCGGATCATGGTGGCACCTTCCTCAATAGCTTCCTGAAAATCTCCGCTCATGCCCATGGAGAGTTCTGTCAGCTTCTCTGGATCAGGCGCGACTGTTTTCAGCGATTCGAGCAGCAGGCGCAGGTTGCGGAACTCCACGCGGGCCTTTTCGCTCTCGGGTGAGGCGATTGTCATCAGACCCCGGAGGGTGATGTTTGGCAGTTTGAAGAGAGATTCAGCTCTTGAAAGTACCTCATCAGGCAGCATGCCGTACTTTGAAGATTCACCGGATGTATTGACTTCGAGGAGATAGTCGATCTGCAGGTTGTGTTGCTGTGCCCGTTTTGAAAGCTCTTCTGCTGTTGAGAGCTTGTCGATTCCGTGAATGAGCCTCACTTTATCGATGATAGAGCGAATCTTGTTTGACTGCAAGTGACCTATAAAGTGCCATGATATCGGGCTCTTTTCAAGCAGGGGATCTTTGGATTTCTCAAGAAATTCCTGGACGTAACTCTCCCCGAATTCAACCTGACCGGCATCAAAAGCCTCTTTTATATGTGCTGCCGGTTTGGTTTTGGAAACCGCAATCAGACGAACCGTTTCAGGCTGCCTGCCTGCTTTGATGCAGGCAGCCTTTATCTCTTTGCGAATGTCCTCAAGATTGGCGGCTATGCTTTGCATGAGTGGTTGCTGTGTTATGACTGTGCAGCAGGAACAATGGTCTCTATAATGACCGGGACGAGCGGGTTGTCATTGGGATCGGTTTTGACAACAGCAATTTTATCCACTATGTCGATACCATCTTCCACAATGCCGAATACGGTGTATTCTCCGTCAAGAAAACCGTTATCCTTATGGTTGATATAGAACTGGCTGCCGGACGATGCTTTCTGTGGATTGTTGTTGCGTGCTGCCGCAAGTGTTCCTTTTTTGTTTGGATGGCGGATTTCTGCAGGTATCTGCTGTGAAGGGCCTCCTGTTCCATGAAGTGCACGCTTCTCTTCATGGCGGGAGAGGGGATCGCCGGTCTGAATCATGAACCCTTCGATAACACGGTGAAAGCGGATGCCGTCATAGTAGTTTTCTGCGACAAGCTTGCTGAAGTTGTCGCGGTGAAGGGGGGTGTCGTCATAAAGAGCGATGGTGATATCTCCAAGGCTCGTTTTGATGGTAAATTTTTCGGCCATTGTTAACGGGGGTTAAGTAATATGTTAATTAAATTTTTCCTGAAACCTGCCAGAGAGATCGCTGTGCAACAGCAGCGGCCGTTGAACCGGGATAATCTGCAACAATTTTCGTAAAGAGTTCGGAGGCTTTTTTAATCTGGTTTGTCTGCTGAAGACATTCTGCAGCCTTTACAAGATACTGGGCCTTGAGCACATCATTTTCCGCCTGTTTTGATGCCTCCTGATAGGTATCGGCTGCCTGGGCGAACTGATTCCTGTTGATGTAGCAGGCTCCGGCACCGGCAAGTGCTGCTGCCGATAGATCCTTATTGTCAATCGAGACTGTTTTGAAGAGATTCAGAGCAGCAGTGTAGTCACCTGATGAGTAATAAGCATTGGCCAGCAGAAGTGCGGCCATATTTCCGCTCGGAGTTCCTTTGTATTCAGCCGCAATTTTTTTCAGTCCGGGTATTTTCCCTTCACCGTTAATGGCTGAGCTGAGCCTGCCGCTGTCAAGAAATGGAGCAACTCTCGATAACTGCAACGAGGCTTCTTTTTCGTTCGCCTGACGCTGCTGCATCCAGAAATAGGTGCCACCGCCCAGACAGAGAAGCAGGACAACAGCTCCGATAAGGGCGTTTTTATATTTGATGGCAATGTAGAGAAGGTTCTCTTCTGCTTCCGGTTTTACCGTTAGCGGAGGCGTTTGAGTTGTTTTTATATCGTTCATAACTGGTTTTACTGTTGCTGCTTCGGCAGAGATAGGGAGAATTTATGTTTACTGTTCCGGACACAAACCTAAGCAAGTTTGCATCAAATTCAAAATAAAGGGCGCCGGCTTGAATCTCCTGCTGCTCGTGCATTGGCTCCGCACTCCTCAGTGTGACGCTAATCTAAACAATTCGATACTATTTTTCAGAATATGTTCCGCAGCGTTATGCAGTGTTATCTCGCGGATTTCGGCTATGGCTGTGGTCACGAAACGGACATAAGCCGGCTCGTTCCGTTTCCCCCGGAAAGGTACAGGTGCGAGGTATGGCGCATCGGTTTCAGTGAGGATATCATCAAGTGAAACAGCTCTGATCACCTCGGGCAGAAGGGATCGCTTGTAGGTCAGGGTACCGGGAATGGAGAGCTTGAAGCCGATTTTGATGCACTCTTTTGCAATAGCTGTATCGCCGGAAAAACAGTGCATCATGCCCCTTAGAGAAGAGTGACGCTCTTCATAAAGAATTCGAAGCGTATCTTCCCAGGCATCCCGGCAGTGGATCACAACAGGCAGGTCAAGGGAACGGGCTACTCTGAGCATCTGGCGGAACGCATTCTGCTGGGCAGTTTTGTTGTGATCAGGGTAGTGATAGTCAAGCCCGATCTCGCCGATGGCGACAACTTTCGGTGATCGGGCAAGTATTTCCAGCTCCGCGAAGATCTCATCAGCTACGGAAGCTGAAGCTTCATGAGGGTGCAGACCGACGTTGGCATAGATGAATTCATATTCAGCGGCAAGCTCAACTGATTTGCGGCTTGACGGAACATCAATACCGGGGTCAATCAAGAGCCTGACACCTTCAGCGGTCATGCGCTTGATGATCTCCTTCCGGTCAGAGTCGAAATCCGGAAATGAGAGATGGCAGTGAGTATCAACCAGCATTATTTTTCTCTTTCGGTGTTGCATCAGGGAATAGCCTGTTGTAAAAAAGGATCAGCATGCAGGCTCCTGTGGTGATGGCTGAGTCGGCAACATTGAAAATAGGCCAAAGCGAGACCCATGTTCCGAAAATATATCCGTGATAGAGGTCGAAATAGAGAAAGTCGGTGACATGACCGATGCTTACGCGGTCAATCATATTACCGATTCCTCCTCCTACAATGAGCCCGAAAGGGAGAAGAAAGAGTGGTTTTCTGATTTTGGCGTTGATGACATAGAATACAACAGCAGCGGTAATCAGGGCGGTCAGAAGCAGAAGGACGGCAGGCGGCGCAAATTCAACACCGAAAGCCACCCCTCTGTTTTCAGCATAGGTCAGAGAGAAGAGATTCGGGATAATGGAGATAGAGCGATCACCATCTCTGAGCATGTTGACGGCCAGTTTTTTTGTTACTTGATCAGCCGTAATGACAAGAAGAATAATGGAGAAAAACAATTTCATCGGTTCGGAAAATAGTGGTGTCTGGTTGTGTTGATATCAGTTTTATTTGGTTTGCTTCCCTTTGATCTCCTCCATGATCACCGCTTTTACAGCGTCAACAGGCATTGACTCTCCTGTCCAGAGAGCAAAGGAGATGGCGGCCTGACCGATCAGCATTTCAATGCCTGATATGGTTGTTGCACCCTGGCGTTTTGCTTCAAGCAGCAGAGGTGTGTCAAGAGGATTGTAGACCATATCATAGATAATCTGCCTCTTGTGAATCAAATCATGATCAAGAGGAACAATACTCTCTGCCTGATCATTATTGCGACCTTTTGTGCCGATCGGAGTGGCATTGACAACAACTGCGCAGTTCCGGAATCGGTCGTCGATCAAATTCTGAGGACAAAGGGTAACTATCTCTTTATGAGTATATTCTTCAAGCATTTCGTTTGCCTTTTCAGGATTTCTTGCATAGACAATGATCTCATCGGGAGCAAAAAACAGCCTGAATGCTTCTATTGCAGCAAGTGCAGCGCCACCATTTCCAAAAACAGCGACCGGCTTTCCCTTTATCAGTTCAGCATATGGCTTGAGCGGTGTTGCAAATCCCTCAATGTCACTGTTATAGCCGGACATTTTCCCGTCACGAATAACTATGGTGTTGACTGCCCCGATTGCAGATGCCTCCGCAGAGAGTTCATCAAGAAAGGGTACGACTGTTCTTTTGTAGGGGATGGTTACGTTGAATCCGGCTATTCCCTGATTCTCAGCATTGATGAGGAGGGTTTCAAGCTGATCGGCATCGGCAATATTGAAGATCTTGTAGTCATACGGAAGGTCGAGCAGCCTGCATGCGGTGTTGTGAATGAGCGGAGAGTATGAATAATCAACTGCACGGCCGATAAGACCGAGAATATTTCCTGTTTTCGTCATGCAGATGTTCCGGTCTATACGTGATCATGAAATGCCGAGCATCCGTCTGACGGAATCCTGCTGGTAAAGTTCAGGAAAGGTGCTCTGGAAAAGCAGTTTTTTATCCGGATCAATCTTGAATGCCTTGCTCAATGCTTTGAGGGTGCTGAGTTTGTCGCCCATGGCAAAATAGGCGGCAGCAATTTCAAAATGGGCTTCGGCTGAAAATGGCTGAAGTTTCAAAGACTGCTGCAGTGCATCAATGGAGGCATTGACGTCACCGGCCTCTCTGAGTACCATGGCAAAATCAACCCATATCTGCGGGCTTTCAGGATCAATCATGATGATCTCCCTGTAGGTCGATATGGAGTTGTCAAGATCATCAAGATTGTACTCGATCTCTGCCTTGAGCAGCAGAAACTCAATACTGTCCGGCAGAGCAGTCAATGCCTGTTCAATGGCAGCTATGGCAGCTTCATACTCTTCAAGCGCTTCATGGCAGCATGCAAGAGCAAACCACGCATCGGTAAATTCAGTGTTTATCTCAATACAGCGGCGGTAGCAGTGAACAGCTTCGGCATAATCCTCAAGTTCTTCATAGGCTATCCCGAGATTATAGAGTGCATTGATATCATCAGGCTCCTGTTCGAGAGTTTTCAGATAGCTTTCAGCAGCCTCCTCGATGCGACCGGTAATGGCAAGAACATTGGCCCTGTTATACCATGCCGAGCTGAACTCCTCGGAGATCGCCAGACTCATATCATAGGAGTCAAGCGCTTCGTCGTAGCGCTTCATTTTGCTCAGTACAAGGCCGTTGTTATACCATGCATTGATATTATACGGATCCTGATCGACGGTTTTGCGGTAACAGGAGGTACTCTCCTCAAGCTTGCCAAGAATGTCCTTGCAGTAGGCAAGTTCATACCAGGCGTCTGAAAACTCGGCATCAAGTTCAAGAGCCTGTTCAAAGTCCAATTCGGCTTCAACAAAACGCTCAAGTCGTTGCAGAACTATTCCACGGTAGTAATGGTACTCTTTTTCGATAGAGGAGTCGATCATCATTCTTTCAAGCTCTTCAAGCGCTTCATCAAGATTACCGGTATTGAACCAGGCAAGGGCAAGATTGAGAGCCATTTCGCTGTCCGAAGGGCTGAGAACAACGGCTTTCTGAAAAGCTTCAAGAGCCTCTTCAAAAGATCCATTGAGCGTAAGGCAGTTTCCGAGGTGGAACCAGGTCTCTGTATTATAGGGGGTTATTTCTTCAAGACGACGTGCTACGGCAAGAGCCTCGATCAGGAAGCCATCCTCATTGTACTGATTGAGCCGGTCAACCAGCTCCTCTGAGTCAAACATCGCATCAAGACCTTCAAGGTCAGGCAACTCTTTTCCTGACGGACCCGTGTGGTTCTGGCGGTTCTCGTCAAAGAAATCAGGAAGATTCATAAGCAATCATAAGAGTTTCACAATCGTCAATCATATCATGGGTAAATATAACAGAATTTTCTTAAGAAAATATATTGAGAGAAGGGACGATGCAGATCGACATCACTCAGGAATGGTAATATCGATAGATGGTTTCAGCGCTTTTTGCTGCGATTGCAGCCTTGAGTTCTTCAAGTGTGGCTTTGGAAACGGCAGCAACCGAACCGAACTGTTTCAGCAGTTTGAAAGCGGTTTTTTCTCCAATTCCTTCTATTGCTGTGAGTTCCGTCTGAAGTGTGCGTTCCGTTCTGAGTTTTCGGTGATAGGTGATCGCAAACCGGTGCGCTTCATCGCGAAGCTGTTGCAGCAGTTTAAGTGCCGGTGAAGTTTTTGGCAGATTAAACGGGTCTCTGACATGAGGGGTAAAAATTTCTTCAATTCGTTTTGCCAGTCCGATCACAGGGACTGTTATTCCAAGAGTTTCAAGCATGGTAAAGGCGGTGTTGACCTGACCCTTTCCTCCATCAACAACAATGAGATCAGGCATAGGGAGATCTTTTGCCAGTGTGCCGCCATACCTGCGCTGGATCACCTCTTTCATTGCAGCATAGTCATCCGACCCGTCAAAACTTTTCAGTTTGAATTTTCGGTAATCGGACTTTTTTGGTTTACCCTTTTCAAAACAGACCATCGAACTGACATAATCACTCCCCTGAAGGTGTGAGTTATCGAAACACTCAATTCTTTGTGGCAGAACTGACAGATGCAGCAGCTCTTTGAGTGAAGCAAGACCGTAGTGCTCTCTGGCAGCTTCCCCCCTTTTCTGCTTCTCGATAAGGTACTCCTCAAGATGGTGACGCGCATTCTGGTGGCACATCTCCATCAGATGAGCTTTTTCTCCGATTTGCGGTACCAGAAAGCGGATCTGTTTTTTCTCCTGTTTCTCCTCTTTTTGTTTTTCTGCAAGAAGTGCCCTCACAGCGCTCTCCTCCTCTTCGGAAAGAGATTTTCGGAGCAGAATTTCATCAGGAATCAGCTCAAGCGTTTCCAGATAGTATTTTTCAAGCACTCTTGACTGCAGAACCTCCTCTGTCTCTCCAGAGGTATTGTTCATATAGATTCGTTGTGAGCCAAGCAGTTTTCCCTCCCTGATTTTAAATACCACTCCGCAGGCATCATCCTCTCCGGAGGCAACGGCAAAAACATCCCGGTCGAGTGCATCTTCTGAGACAACTTTCTGCCTTTCAGCGTATCGTTTCAGGCTGTCAAGCTGTGCTTTCAGCTCTGCAGCTTGTTCAAACTTCAGTTCTGAAGCAAAGCGCTGCATGCGCTCAGTGAGCGTTCTGATCATTGCAGAGGTTCTCCCTTTAAGCAGGCGGATGATCTCCTCTATCATGATGAGGTACTCCTCTTCAGATTGAAGCCCTGCACATGCACCCTTGCATTTATGGATATGGTAGTCCAGACAGAGCTTGAACTTTTGTGCGGCAATATTTTCCGGACTCAGACGATGTTTGCAGCTCCTGATAGGAAAGATAGAGCCGAGCAGGTCAAGAATGGTCCGAAGTTGACCCGCTTCAGTGTAGGGGCCGAACCATGTTGATCCGTCCCTTCTTACCTGTCTTGTCAGAAAGATTCTTGGGAATGGTTCGTTGGTGATGACAAGGTAGGGATAGGTTTTATCATCTTTCAGATTAACATTGTAGCGCGGTTTCAGTTCCTTGATCAGATTGTTCTCAAGAATCAGTGCTTCAACTTCAGAGGTGGTCATGATGACTTCAAAACTCTCGACATGCGAAACCAGCACCAGTGTTTTTCCGAAAAGTTGCTGAGGGTTTCTGAAATAGGAGCGCACCCTGTTCCGGAGGTTTTTAGCTTTTCCGACATAGATGACTCTCCCTTTGTCATTCATGAACTGATAGATTCCTGGCGAGGTGGGGAGTGTAGAGAGCTTCTCTTCCAGAGCTTTTTTTCTATCTGAAAGCAGTGTGGAGCTGTCAAGATTATCCATTGAGGCAAATGGTGTTGGAAAGGTTGGATTATTTCTGATGCCCGGTTCTCAGAGAACACTATAAATAAAAAAAGGGAGAGCTGCATGCAAGATGCGGCTCTCCCTTTTAAAAAAAGAACAGGCGGTTATTGGCTGACGCTATGCTATAACATCGTATTCACCTTTCAGGGCAAAGATCCCGAAAGTAATGAGGCTGAATGCGATAATCGGCATAAGCACGACAATAACGATAGACCAGAATATCCAGTTCTCTTCACTGGGTTTCGCCGCGATCTCTTTCATCGCCTGCATGATCACAAGGGGTATAATTCCCACTCCCATGATCGTCCAGAGCAGTCCGAAAATCCTTTTTATTGCTGACATAATAGATTGAATTTAAAGGTTCTTGATTACTCTACGTCAAGGTTGTTTGTCTTGTTTGATATGTACAGCGAACCGATGACAAAGCTGACGCCGGCAATCAGGATCGGGTACCAGAGACCTGCAAGCGGGTCGGCAGGCGGAAGATCCGCAGCGGGACGGGTTGCTTCAACAAGACGGGTCGAGATAAGCGGGACGAGACCGCCGAAGACGCCATTGCCGATATGGTAAGGCAGGGACATCGAGGTGTAGCGGATACGGGTCGGGAAAATCTCAACAAGGAATGCAGCAATCGGGCCGTAAACCATGGTGACAAAAATAACCTGGATAAGCACAAGGCCGATCATCTTGTAGTAAAGTGCCTGGGGAAGGGTTACTTCCTTCTTGGTTTCAGGTTTCAGCTTGTCTTTTGGCAGTGCAGCTTTCAGTGCGGGGTCAACCGGGAACTTGTGCTTGACCGTCTCCTTGAAACTGGTTCCATCGGTATAAAGTTTTGTGGTGACGGATGTGATCAGAGAGTCGGTGCCTTTAACTTCATACTTCATCTTGTTGACCGTTTTGTCTTCAATCACCTCTTTGGTTTTGAGATTTGCGTCATTGTACATGATGGTATAGATCGGTCTGTAGGCAATAACGGCGATCAGCATACCTGCCATCATGATGTACTTGCGTCCAATCTTGTCAGAGAGCGCTCCGAAGACAATAAAGAATGGAGTTCCGATAAGCAGTGCGATAGAGATGATGATGTTGCTCTGTACAAACTCAATGTTACAGGCATTCTGCAGGAAGGAGAGTGCATAGAACTGACCGGTATACCAGACAACACCCTGACCGGCGGTTGCGCCAAGTAGTGCGATAAGCACCATCTTCAGGTTGTCCTTCTGTTTGAAGCTCTCAGCAAGCGGGTTCGCAGAAGTTTTACCCTCTTTTTTCATCTTGGCAAAGAGAGGCGACTCTGACATTCTCATGCGGATAAAGATCGAAACGCCCACAAGGAGTGCAGAAAGAATAAACGGAATACGCCATCCCCAGTCCGTAAAGGTCTCCACACCGAGCATCTGGCGGACGGTAAGAATGACACCAAGCGCAAGGAAGAGGCCAAGCGTTGCTGTTGTCTGGATAAAACTGGTCCAGAAACCACGTTTACCTTCAGGCGAGTGTTCAGCTACATAGGTTGCAGCACCGCCGTACTCACCTCCAAGAGCAAGACCCTGGAGCAAACGAAGGATAAAGACAATTGCCGGTGCAAAAAATCCGATTGTTTTATAACCGGGAACAAGACCGATAGCAAAGGTGGAACCACCCATGATCACCAGAGTAACAAGGAAGGTGTACTTTCTGCCGATAAGATCACCGAGGCGACCGAAGAAGAGCGCTCCGAATGGTCTGATAACAAAGCCGGCGGCAAAGGTTGCCAGAGTGGCCAGCAGCGCAGCAGTCGGGTTGTCTTTCGGGAAGAACTGTTCAGAAATGATTTTTGCAAGAGTACCGAAAATATAAAAGTCATACCACTCGATGAGTGTCCCTACCGAAGATGCAGCGATAACCCGCCGGGTGCTGGACACCTCTTCGGTATGGGAAACGTTTGTGACATTTTGTGCCATAAAGGTTTTCTTTGAATGTTAAAAAATAGTAGTGAACTTTTTTTCTGCATACCAGCGGTACACAGTATCCTGTTACTTGATGAATTCGTGCTCGTTCTCCTTGACAATGAGTACCGGGCAGGGAGCGCGGCGAACCACGTGCTCGGCAACGCTTCCGAGAATCATGCGTTTTAGACCTCTGCGTCCATGAGATCCCATGACTATAACATCGGCCTGCTGGCGTTTTGCATAGTCAATAATGCACTCTTCGGCAAATCCTTCATAAATCACATAGTCGGAAACAATACCGGCCATCTGTTCTTCATCAATCAGCAGTGCGAGTTTTTTTTCAGCCTCGGCGCGTTCTGTTTCCAGACCATGGGAGTAATTGATGGTGGGATCGTTCTCAATAACGCCGACCAGAAAGACCTCTCCGCCAGACAGTTTTGCGAATTCGTTGGCATATTGCAACGACTTGCGCGACAGTTCAGAGAAATCAATCGGGCAGATGATTTTTTTAATAGTAATCATAGCTCCGCTGTAGTGGTTTAGTTATAGAAATACAAAAAATGATAGTAACAAGAACACATGAAAATCGTTGCCTGGGGTTTGAGTTCTCTTCAATAACCCTATGGCATTTAACATGAGAGATCGGACTCTCATTAAAAAAAATGAGGATATAGTTGTCGTTTCAGAACACAAAAGAGAGATACTTGCATCCTTTTGATGCGATAAAAAAAGTGTATAGTTTTTGTTTCGGTACACTTTTTGTTCTGTTGACCAATTAATATCGTAAAAAAAAAACAACACCACAATTGTTATCAGTTGTGGGTGTATCAAACATCAACCGGTGTTGTCCAGGGAAGAAAAAAAAGCCGCAGTCGCCTGCGGCTTTTTAACAGAAAAAGGTAACAGCTTAGAAGGTCACTGTTGCATAGAGCTCAGTACGAAGCTGGTTGTTGTTTGTGGTTCCAGTAATACCCGCAACATCTCTTCCGCTTGCACGGTAGCGAACTGTCGGAGTAAGGCTGAGTGTTCCTGTTGCTGACTCATGCACCTTGACATTGTACTGTGCCCATACAAAGACGTTGTTGTAGGTAACATCAGCAGCAGGTGATTTGTCTTTGGTGCGGTTGTAGTCAACCCACGCCGTTACAGGGCCGGATTCACCCTTTGCTCTGAGGAGGTAGCCATCGTAGTCGACATTGGTTGCAACAAGATTGCTTTCGCCTTTAGTGTCTCTGCACATGGTGTAGAATCCGCTGAGGCCGATTTTTGAGTTGCCGACAGGGATTGAAGCATTCGCACCAAACGTGTTAGGTGAAACCTTTTGATAGGTAACGCCCCTGACATCGGTGAGTGAAACTATTGCCTGTGGCTCAATGGTAACATTACCTAAAGTTGTTTTGTAAGTCAAATGAAGAGCATAGCCGTCATTGAACAGGCCATCGCCGGTAGCAGGAGTGTTTTCAATGATTGAGTTGTTGTCGAAAACAACAAGCGTAGCATTCAAATCACCATTGCCAACTTTGGTGCCGTAATTGAAACCGAAGACACGGTCGTAGTTCCATGTTGCAACCGGGATATCTACAGCATAGACTCCTGCAGAAGAAAATGCAGTCGGTACTGGATAAAGGGTTACATCAAAAATAGGGTTGTTGACACTGTTGAGCGGAAGACGACCAAGCATATAGTGGCAATCTTCAAGCATCCGTCCGAAGTAGAAGTTTGAGACTTCAAGCGGGTTTCTTTCGGAGTTATTTGCTGCAACAGTCTGCCATCCGCCGGCAACGCCTTCATTCTGGATCATGCTTTTGAAGAAATATCCGCTACCAAGATCGGCGGCAGCTTTCAGGCGAATACGGTACTGGGTTTTCAGATCTTTGTCAGTGGTTGAATTGTTCCACTGGCCTCTTTCGCGAACTGCTGCATCGCCACTGATTTTTAGTTCAGCGGATGCCGGTGATGCGTATGACAGTACTGCAAACATCGCAGCAAGTGATAGCATTTTTTTCATAAGTTTCTCCGTTAGGTTTGTGTGTGTGTGTGCTTTTTTTACAGAAAAAATCCATCAATCATAAACTCAATATACCGGCTTTGAACTTGTCAAAAGGTACTTTTTTGTATCCATAACATAAATAATAACAAAAATATTTATCAGGTTCAAATGTTGATATGTATGGAAATATAGGCCCATATTATTTTGTTTATATGTTTTTTGATTTTGGTATAGATATTCGTTTATCTGCTTTTATTCATGTGAAGAGTTGATTGTATCAATGTAGTTTCCGGAATTATTTTTCGTTTTATAACTTTGCAGTAATTATCGCATGTCACAGGTACGGCTGAGGGTCAGTGCATTATGTTTTCGGGATGACAAGGTGTTGCTTGTAGAGCACAAAAGCTTTGCTCCGGATGATCCGCGACTTCCACCCAGTTACTGGATTCTTCCTGGTGGTGCCGTTGAGCGGGGAGAGACGCTTGACGAGGCTGTTCAGAGAGAGATGATGGAAGAGACCGGGCTTGAGTGCAGGGTTCGGAACCTGCTCTTCATCAAGGAGCTCCTCTATCCCCATCCCGGTATTCAGGAGCAGGGTACTCTTCATCACTCGGTATCGCTCGGCTTTTATTGTGAGGTCACCGGTGGGGAGATGATGACCGGAAAGGATCCGGAGTATCCTGATGACCAGCAGGTTATATTGAGGGTGAACTGGCTTCCGATTGCAGATCTTGATCATTATGAACTCTATCCACCTTTTCTTGCAGACTATATTCGCAATAAGCCTGAAAAGGGATTTGCAAAGGTACTACCCGAGTTTTTTCCTTCACCGGAATAAGCAAGGAGCTTAAGATCTGTGGACAGAATGGACGAAGAAATTATGGACTGAGTGGACGTGGTGGACAAGAGAGAAGAGTTCTCGTTCACTACGTCCACTCTCTTCTTCTTCAGGGCACCGCCCAACGAAGCACTCGAATCGCGGAATGAATTAATAGCGGAGCTCTTCAGAGATCTATAATAATACCTGCGGTGCTGAAGCTTTCCGGACTGTAGAAATACATACCGTGGCGGCTCATACCTGAATAATAGTTATAAGCTACCCGAACTCTTTCAAGACCGAGGGCCTTAAGACGCATTCCAGCCTGGAGGTTCCATGTCCCGCGGTATCCTCTTGTTTCATTGAGCTGATTTTGCCAGATTGGCAGCAGTTTGAAGTCAGCAGCAAGCCAGGTATTCCCTGGAGTGAAGATCTCAGTCCCTGCCTGGAAGGAGTGAGGGTTGATACCACCGGGGATAGAGTGATAAAGAAACTGGTAACCGGCATAGACCCGGCTTTTCGGGGAGCTCAATGCGAAAATGAAATTCAGGAACTCCCTGCTGTAGGTAAAGGGGATGGGAAAAGGGCAGTCGCCCTGTATCCACTGGCCGGTGGCGGCATCGTAGTGGCCATCTTCAAAATGGGCGGAGATATGGCTGAACCGGGCCCTTGCACTGAATTCATCAAAGGGCAGCAGTTCACTGGTGAATGGCTTTTTCCAACTTGTGTTGAGACCGAAAATATAATCAATAGCATCAACAGGGAATTTGAAGTTATCGCTTCGCCGCAGGCGAGAGAATGTTCCGAAATCAACGCCAACAGCAAAATCCCTGTTTTTACTCTGGTAGAGATCTGCGGAGGATCCGATATCAAGCTGGAGGGTTCGGTCGCTTAACGAGGGCATCACAGCTATTCTCGGCTCCATTGGGTCGGCCTGGAGCGGGGTGAAGATTGTCTGGAAAGTCGGCTTAAGCAGCGGTTCAGTGTGAGCTGTTTTCAGAGAGATCAGGAGCAGTGTGACCAGAATGAGTAGTGATCTGTAAAGATGATCGGTGGTTTTCATTGCTGAATATTGTTGTGTGTGTTGGTAGTCATGTAAGGTAGCCGTGCTATGAGTGGGCTATCAGGGTATTCAGGACAGCCATTCTTACTGCAACGCCGTTTGTTACCTGTTCAAGCAGCATGCTTTTTGAATATCCGGGGGGCTGTATACGGTCAGCGACATGGTTGGATATTTCAATTTCCCGGTTTATGGGGCCGGGATGCAGAACCAGAAGATGTTTCTGAATCCTCTCAAGACGCTCATCACTCAGTCCGTAATGGACGGAATACTCTTCAAGAGAGGGGAGATAGCCTCCGGTTGCCCGTTCAAGCTGAAGGCGAAGCACAATAGCCGTGTCTGCCCATGCAATTGCTTCATCAAGATCAGTGAAGAGGGTGACACCAAGTTTATCAGGATCCGGTGGCAGCAGGGTAACCGGGCTGCATAGTCCGACTTCTGCTCCAGCGGTCAGGAGCCCGTAGATGTTTGAACGCGCAACCCTGCTGTGCAGAACATCACCGATAATTATAACTTTTAGCCCGGCAAGGGAGCCGAAATACTCCCGGAGTGTAAACATGTCGAGCAGTGCCTGGGTGGGGTGTTCGTGTGAACCGTCACCGGCGTTGATGACATTTCTTGAGGTGATTCCGGTTATAAGATCAGCAGCTCCTGAAGAGGGATGACGAAGGATAAAGGCATCCACCTGCATGGCTTCAAGGTTTCTGATCGTATCGCTCAGCGATTCTCCTTTGGTTACGCTGCTCGACGATGCGCTGAAATTAAGTGTTCCTGCACCGAGGTGCCGTGCGGCTATTTCAAAGGAAAATCGGGTGCGTGTTGAATTTTCAAAAAAAACCAGAGCAATGCGTTTGTTTTTGAGCGAAGCCTCAAAAGAGGGGGAACCGTTTATCAACTCTTTCTTGAACCCGGCAGCCATGTCGAGAAGTCCGGTAATTTCAGAGGCCGGAACATTGCATAATCCAGTTAAGTGCTTCAAATCCGACGCTTGTTTGTGGCTGTTCAAAAAGATTCTTTCCGCGAAGTTACAAAAAAATTGATGATCAAGAACTACCTTACCTTTTGATGAGTTCCGGAATTTCTCTCCGGATGGCCTCATCTTTTTATTGAACGAACCATTCCTGAATGCCGTTATGCACGAGATGAGTATTGCGCTTTCAATTGTCGAGGCTATAGAGACAAAAGCACGAGAAGAGGGGGCTGAGAGTATTTCAGGAATTGATCTTGTTGTCGGTAAACTTGCGGGTATTCAGCCGGATTCGCTGCGTTTCTGTTTTTCGGCAGCCGCAAAAGGAACTCTTGCCGAATCAGCACTGCTTCATATTGAGGAGCCGGAAGGGGTGGGAAAGTGTATGGAGTGCTGTGCAAAGTTTCCGGTATCATTTTATTATGCAGAGTGTCCCGAATGCCGTTCTTTGAGGATTGAGATCGTGTCGGGTGAAGAGTTCAGGATTCAGACAATTACAATAGAAGAAGGGGAGATTAATAACAATGTGTGAGACCTGCGGTTGTTCAACAGATGGCGGGGCGGTGCTTCGTAAACCGGGTCAGACCGGTTACCATGTTCATATCAGCGAGAGCTGCGATGGAAGCGACTCCCATCACCATGGAGAGGGTCATCCTCATGATCACAGTCATCATCATGAGGAGAGCAGCAGCCGTAAGGTGCTTCTTGAGCAGGATGTTTTACTGAAGAACAATCTTCTGGCTGAAAGAAACCGGGGTTTCTTTGAGGCACGTAATATTTTTGCGCTTAATTTTCTGAGCTCTCCCGGTTCAGGAAAGACCACCCTGCTTGAAAAAACTATTCCATTGATTCTGTCGCACTTTCCGGTTGCTGTCATTGAGGGTGATCAGCAGACCACCAATGATGCTGATCGGATTCATATCCTCGGAGTACCGGTTATTCAGGTTAATACCGGATCAGGTTGCCATCTTGATGCTATGATGATAAACCGGGCACTCAAGGAGCTTGAGTTGCAGAATAATTCGCTGCTCTGCATCGAGAATGTCGGTAATCTTGTCTGTCCGGCAATGTTTGACCTTGGCGAAGCTCTGAAAGTGGTTGTGATCAGCGTCACCGAGGGTGATGACAAGCCTCTGAAGTACCCGAACATGTTTCATGAAGCGGATCTCTGCATTCTCAACAAGATTGATCTTCTTCCCTATGTTGATTTTGATGCCCGGAAGTGCAGGGAGAATGCCGTGCGGATCAATCACCATCTCGAATGGCTGGAAGTGTCAGCTAAAACCGGCGAAGGGCTTGATGTATGGCAGCAATGGATCGAAAACAAACTCAAACAGCGCTGAGTGCCGGGAGTGCCGCCGCTGAAGAGCGGAGGCGTATCAGTGTCGGCGGTATTGTGCAGGGGGTAGGGTTTCGGCCTTTTGTCTTTCGACTCGCACTTTCGTTGGGACTGAAAGGGTTTATCCGCAACACGCCTTCGGGTGTGTTGATCGAAGTGCAGGGGGCTTCGGTGCTTCTTGACCGGTTCAGCCATGTAGTGCAGCATGATGCGCCTCCTCTTTCGAGGATAGAAACAGTAGAGGAGATGCTCATTGATTCTCTATCGGAAGAGGGTTTTGTTATCCGATATTCCAGTTCCGGAAGTGAGGTTGAAACGCTCATTCCTCCGGATATTGCCCTTTGCAGCGAATGCCACAGAGAGCTTTTTGATCCGGATAATCGCCGCTTTCGATACCCTTTCATAAACTGTACGAACTGCGGTCCCCGCTATACCATAGTCAGTCAGCTTCCCTATGATCGTCAGTTTACCTCCATGCACACCTTTGCAATGTGTCCGGAGTGTGAGCGGGAGTATCATGACCCTCTTGACCGCCGTTTTCACGCAGAACCGACAGCCTGTCCTGTTTGCGGCCCTGCCATCAGTCTGCTTGATGCATCAGGCAAACCCATTGATACTGCTGACGGTGTTAAAGAGGCCTCAATACAGCTCAGAAACGGAGGAATTGTTGCCCTGAAAGGTGTTGGTGGATTTCATCTGGCCGTTGATGCTTCAAATGAAGATGCTGTTCGGCGACTGAGAGCAAGAAAGGGGCGTGAAGCCAAGCCGTTTGCCGTGATGATGCGTGACATTTCACGTGCTGGCAGGTATTGCGAGCTTAGTGACGGAGAGCTTGCTGCTCTGAACTCTGCCGAAGCTCCGATTGTGCTCCTTAAAAAAAGAGAGGGTTCTGATCTTGCACCCTCAGTGGCTCCCGACAGTGACCGGCTTGGTGTAATGCGGCCTTATTCTCCCCTGCATGCGCTTCTGTTTGATGAGAGCCCGGAGGTTCTTGTGATGACCAGTGCGAATTTCAGCGAGGAACCGATTACGAGCGAAAATGATGATGCGGTCACGAGACTTCAGGGTATTGCCGATGTTTTCCTTCTGCATAACCGGCCCATCTACCTGAAATGTGATGATTCAGTAACCATTCACCTGTCAGGAAAGCTCCGTCAGTTACGCCGGAGTCGGGGGTATGTGCCCGCTCCGATATATCTGCAAGAGATTGGCCCCTCTGTGCTTGGAACCGGAGGTGAGCTGAAAAACACCATTGCTCTTTTGAAGGGATCTCATGCTCTACTGAGCCAGCACATTGGCGACATGAAAAACTTTGAGTCCTATCGCCATTACGAGCATGTTGCACTTCATTTTCAGCATCTTTTTCAGGTTTCGCCTGAGCTTGTGGTGCATGACCTTCATCCCGATT
Source organism: Chlorobiaceae bacterium (assembly GCA_013334485.1). Taxonomy (GTDB): domain Bacteria; phylum Bacteroidota; class Chlorobiia; order Chlorobiales; family Chlorobiaceae; genus Chlorobium. The sequence continues at coordinate 26,578 of JAAXXL010000017.1, forward strand.
ATATGACAACACTCTGGGCCGCCCGGCAGGAACTACCCTTGCTTGGTGTTCAGCATCATCATGCACACCTTGCCTCCTGCCTTGCTGAACAGAGAGAGGAGGGGCCGGTAATCGGGCTTATCCTTGACGGAACAGGTTACGGAACTGACGGCAAGATCTGGGGTGGAGAGCTGCTCATTGGCGACGCAGGAGGAGCCGAACGGTTTGCCTCCTTTGAACCCATGCCCCTGCCCGGTGGTGAAGCAGCCATCTTGCAGCCATGGAGGGCCGCGCTTGGTTATCTGTTCAGAAGTTGTTCCGATCTGCCGGAACTTCCCTTTATGAGCGGACGGAGTATTGAGCCGGTAGTCGAGCTGCTGCAAAAACAGGTGGGTCTCTATGAAACTTCGAGCTGCGGGAGGCTGTTCGACGCCGTTGCCGCCCTTTGTGGTTTAAGGGGGGAGATCAGCTATGAGGGAGAGGCCGCTGTTGCGCTGACGCATGCGGCAGGGGGCCGTGCAGGAGAGAGTGCTTTCAGTTACGGGCTTCAGGAGGAAAACGGGCACTGGATCATCCTTGTTTCACCGATTGTCCGGGATGCGGCTGAGGCGGTAATCAACGGCGTGAGTGTAGCTGCAATCAGCCGCTGCTTCCACCGGACTCTGCTCGACTGTTTTCAGGAGATCATCGGCAAGGCTTCTTCGGCAACCGGAATAAAAACAGTTGCCCTGAGCGGAGGGGTCTTCCAGAATGCGCTTCTTTTTGAAACTCTGCATCGGGAGCTTGAAGCCGGAGGGTACAGGGTGCTTGCCCACTCACTTGTTCCCTCAAATGACGGCGGCCTCTCCCTCGGACAGGCCATGATTGGCCGCGAATACCTCAAAGGCAACTATCGTGGAGTTTATTAGAAATCTGATCTCGTATTATTCGTCCTTGCTGTCGTTGTAGTCCTTATTGTCCTTGTTTTTATTATTATCTTTTCCAATTAAACCAAACAAACCACTGCAATGTGCCTTGCCATTCCCGGAAAACTTCTTGAAATCAGTTCTGAAAATGGCCTGAAGATGGGCACTATTGATGTCAACGGTGCCAGGACAAGGGCGTGCCTTGAGTATGTGCCGGAGATTCAGGTTGGCAATTATACCATTGTCCATGCAGGGTTTGCCCTGAAAATCATTGATGAGGAAGAAGCTGCCGAAAGCCTGAAACTCTGGGCGGAGCTGGTTGAGAAGGGGGCGTTCGATCCTTTTGATGAGCTGCCTTCATCCGGGGCTGTTTAACGCAGGTTGCCATGAAGTATATTGATGAATACCGCGATCCGCAGCTTGCCCGCAAACTTCTTGCCGAGATCCACAGAGTTACCACACGATCATGGACTATCATGGAGATTTGCGGTGGACAGACCCATTCGATTATCCGCAACGGCATTGATCAACTGCTGCCGGACGCCATAGAGCTGGTACACGGGCCGGGATGCCCGGTCTGTGTTACGCCGCTTGAGTCGATTGAGAGGGCGCTCGAAATTGCTGCTCAAAAAGAGGTGATTTTTACCAGTTTCGGTGATATGCTCCGTGTTCCCGGAAGTTCACGGGATCTTTTTATGGTGCGCAGTGAAGGTGGTGACGTGCGCATACTCTTTTCACCGCTTGATTCCCTGCAGATAGCCCGCGATAATCCGGATAAAGAGGTGGTCTTTTTTGCGGTCGGCTTTGAGACTACGGCACCGGCAAATGCCATGGCGGTCTGGCAGGCTGTACGGGAAGGGATTCAAAACTTCAGCATCCTTGTAAGCCAGGTCATGGTGCCGCCGGCCATGCGGGCCATTCTCTCCTCTCCGGGAAACCGGGTTCAGGGGTTTCTTGCCGCCGGCCATGTCTGTGCTGTTATGGGTTATGAAGAGTATGAGCCTGTGGCGCAGGAGTTTCATGTGCCAATTGTTCCCACAGGCTTTGAACCTGTTGACCTTCTTGCCGGAATTCTTGAAACTGTCGAACAGCTTGAAGAGGGGAGGGCGGAACTGGTCAACCGCTACGCCAGAGTGGTCAGCCGGGAAGGGAATAGAAAAGCGAAGGAGATTATCGAAAATGTGTTTGAGGTAACTGACCGTCAATGGCGCGGCATCGGGCTGATTCCGGGGAGCGGTCTTGGATTGAGAGAGGAGTTCGCACGTTTCGATGCTGAAAAAAAGTTCAATGTTTCCCATATCTGTGCCTCGGAATCACCGCTCTGTATGAGTGGTCAGGTTCTTCAGGGTGCATTGAAGCCTGACGCTTGTCCTGCATTTGCAAAAGAGTGCACCCCGGAGCACCCTCTCGGTGCGACCATGGTCTCTTCCGAAGGGGCGTGCGCCGCATATTATAACTATCACAGAAAATTCACTCCATGACCATTGAACCGGTCTGTCCGGCCCCCATTACGCAGCATGAATCAGTCCAGATGGCACATGGCGCAGGCGGACGGTTGTCACAGGTACTCATGCAGCGGGTATTCATGCCGCACCTGCACAATCAATTTCTCGATCTGCTTGACGATCAGGCAAAGCTTGATCTGCCAACGGGCCGAACAGCATTTACAACCGATACCTACGTCGTGAGTCCGGTCTTTTTTCCGGGCGGCAATATCGGTGAACTTGCGGTTAATGGTACGGTCAATGACCTGGCAGTCGGAGGTGCCAAGCCGCTCTATCTTAGCGCAGGCTTTGTGCTTGAGGAGGGGTTTCCGCTGGCTGATCTTGAAACCATTGTCATGAGTATGGCGGCAGCAGCCCTGAAAGCAGGAGTGATGATTGTCACCGGCGATACCAAGGTTGTCGGCAAAGGTCAGTGTGACAAAATTTTTATCAATACCACCGGGGTTGGCGCTATCAGGGAGGGTGTTGATCTCTCCTGCCGCAACCTGAAGCCGGGGGATGCCCTCATCCTTTCAGGAACAGTCGGAGATCATGGCATGGCTATCATGACCTCGCGTCAGGGTCTCTCATTTCAGTCAACGATCAAGAGCGATTGTGCGTCACTTAACCATATGATTGGAGCAGTTCTCGATGCGGTGCCCGCTGTCAGTGCCATGCGTGACCCGACAAGAGGGGGTGTGGCCGCAACGCTCAACGAACTTGCCGCAGCTTCATCAGTCGGTATTGAGATCAATGAGACTGCAATTCCGGTAAAACCCGATGTCCGTGGTGCCTGTGAACTGCTCGGGATCGATCCCCTCCATGTTGCCAACGAAGGCAAGCTTGTTCTGGCGGTTGCCACCCGAGATGCTGACAAGGTTCTTGAGGTAATGCGAGCGACCGAAGAGGGTCGGGATGCCGTCATTATCGGCTCGGTTGTGGCTGATCATCCCGGTATGGTTGTTATGCGAACCGCTTTCGGCAGCCGCCGGATAGTCGATCTCCCTCTCGGTGAACAGCTACCGCGAATCTGCTGATTTTCAGGATTTTATCGTGTGCCGCAGATCGGGCAGTGGGGATCGCGGCTCAGTGGAACTTTGCGGATCTCTGTCGAGAGTGAGTCGTAGGTCAGGAGTGTGTTGACGAGAGGTTTGCCGATGGAGAGGATGTGTTTTATTGCTTCGATAGCCTGCATGGAGCCGATGACGCCGGGGAGTGCTCCGACCGGGCCTGATGGAGTGGAGGCAGCAGGGACACCCTCTTCATGGAATACGCAGTGGTAGCAGGCGGTTTTGCCGGGATGGACGGTCATCATCTGGCCATAGAACTGCCGGATTCCGGCGTGAGAATAGGGTTTTGCCGCATTGTGGCAGGCCTTGGCGATCAGAAATTTGGACTCAAAATTGTCGGTTGCGTCAATCACAAAGTCGTACCCGGCAAGCAGCTCAGGCGCGTTCTCTTCGGTTAACCGGAAGGGGTAGAGTGAGAGCCTGATGTCGGGGTCAAGAGCGTTAATTCTTTCGGCTGCCGAACTCACTTTCTCTTCTCCAAGAGCGGCTGTGGTGTGCAGGATCTGGCGCTGTAGATTGCTCAGTTCCACTGTGTCGCCATCCATAATCCCCAGCGTGCCGATTCCGGCCGCAGCGAGATAAAAAGCAGCCGGTGAGCCGAGCCCTCCGGCTCCGACTACGAGTACTTTAGCCTGTAACAGTTTCTCCTGCCCTGCTTCGCCAATCTCCTGAAGTGAGAGGTGGCGCAGGTAGCGCTGCCGCTGTTTGTCGTTCAATTTCAATGTCATACGTGCAGTTTCTTCCCTTTCATTTCGGCGCTTTGTTCAGAGGACGGGCCGTTGAAGACCGGTTCCCAGTTTTTAAATACCGGTTCAATATCTTTTGCTCGAAGGGCCGCACAAAACTCTTCAGCAGAGCGGTCGTCAGAAACGTCAAACTGCCCTTTCTCGGTGCTGTTATCGTCATATCCGCCAACCGTGGTGCGGCTGGCAATGCTCATGCGGGTTATACCGAGGCCTGCCATGCCGTCACGGTAGGCCGCACTCTCTCTGGTTGAGAGTACCAGTTCAACATCCGGCAGTGCAATCCGGTATGCAAAGATCATCCGGGCAAGAAGATGGTCATCAACCGGAAAGGGAGGCTCGTAGCCTCCGGTTTGCGGCCTCATCCGGGGAAAGGAGACCGATATGCCTGCCCGCCAGTATGTTTTGCTGAGATGACGGACGTGGCGGTAGAGCATCAGGGCGTCTTCTACCGGTTCCGACAGCCCGAGCAGTACGCCGAGACCAACGGTTTTTATGCCCCCATCAAGTGCTCTTGCAGGGGTTTCAAGCCGGTCAAGAAAATCCTTTTTTGGCCCCCAGCGGTGAAGCGCTTCGTAGCGCTCGCGGTTGTAGGTCTCTTGGTAGATGGTGATGCCGGTACAGCCGCACTCTGCGAGGGCGTGGTATTCTGCTACAGTCATGGGAAAAGCTTCGACCGAGACCCGCTGCGTGCTTCTGGCTGCGATTTCAACGGCCCGTCGCAGATAGTCGAAATCGGCCCTCTTGGTCCGTTCTCCGGTCAAAAGCAGTATGTCGCTGATTCCGAGTTTTTTCATGGCGAGCAGCTCCCGCTCAATCTCATCCTCTTCAAGCCGTCGGCGGAGGGTTGTTCTGTCTGAGGCAAAGCCGCAGTAGATACAGCCGCTTGAACAGTGGTTGGAGAGGTAGAGCGGTGCGTAGAGCGAGATGGTGCGTCCGAAACGGCGCAGGGTGATCGCTTTTGACTCCTCTGCCAGTGATTCAAGTGAGAGTGGTGAAGAGGGCGAAAGCATGGCGGCAAGGGCTGCGGATTCCCGCTCGTCGGTCAGCCACTCCGGTGCACTACTCATGCTTTTGCTCCGAGAAAAGAGGTGAGCGGGCTTGTTGCAACGGCGGAGCCGCTTTTCTGCATCAGCCCGGCATTGAACCCCGTTCTTCCGGCAATAACCGCACCGGCAAAGGCCTCTGCCATTTTCGGAGGGTCAGATGCAACCGCAACAGCGCTGTTGACCAGCACGGCACCGCACCCCATCTCCATGGCTGCGGCTGCTTCGGACGGGGAGCGCAGACCTGCATCAACAATGACCGGAATGCCGCTTTCGCGGATGATGATATTGAGCATCCCGGCGGTAGCAAGTCCCTGCCCGCTGCCGATAGCCGAACCGAGCGGCATGACCGATACGCAACCGACCTCCTCAAGGCGTTTGGCCAGAACCGGGTCAGCGGAAATATAGGGCATGACAAGAAATCCCTCTTTCGCCAGAATCCGGGCAGCCTCGTATGTTTCAATCGGGTCGGGCATCAGATGCTGGGGATTGGGATGAATTTCCACCTTGATGAAGGGGCTTCCGGAGAGTTCCCGTGCAATATGGGCTGCCCGAACAGCTTCTGCAGCGGTTGATGCTCCCGATGTATTTGGCATCAAGGTTATTCCTTGAATTTCCTTCAGCGGACCGAAAAGATCGTCTTCGAGTTGCTCGCGGTTGAAGCGGCGCAGTGCCACAGTGACGAGCTGGGTTCCGGAAGCCCGGACGGCTTCAAGCATAACCCTGGCGTTGCTGAATTTTCCTGTTCCGAGAATCAGGCGGGAGGTAAAACTGTAAGAGCCTAACTGCAATAAGTCCATAACTGTTGTGTCTGTCTGAGGCAGGTTAGCCGCCGCCGGCAAAAATCAGTATCTCAACCCGGTCACCTTCCTGCAACTGGTGTGTTGATCGATTTTCAGGGCGGACGCTTCGGTCATTTACCAAAACTGCCACGTTTTTTCCGTCAGATCCGATGATTGAGAGAAGCCCGTTCAGGTCAGAACCCTTTGGGAGCTGCTCTTCCTTTCCATTCAGTTCAATAGTAATCATTTGTGACATTTCTTTCATCGTCAAATTGATATGGGGATATTGAGGGCGTTCAATATATCGGCCTCGAGATCTTCTGCATTTTCAAGACCAACCGAGAGCCTGACAAGGTTATCGGTACATCTTCTGCGTTTGCGTTCCTCCGCAGTAAGCGCTCCCAGCGTCATTTTCGGCGGTGAGGCAATGAGCGACTCCACTCCACCAAGACTGTCAGCCAGAATAAAGAGCTTCAGGTTTGCGGTCAGGGTTTTAACTGCCGGAAGCCCCCCTTTGAGTGCAAAGGTCAGCATGCCTCCGAAGCCGCTCATCTGTCGTTTCGCAAGTTCATGCTGCGGGTGAGAGGGGAGTCCGGGGTAAAAAACCCTTTCAACAGCAGGGTGTCGCTCAAGAACCCCGGCAAGGTGCAGGGCATTGAGCTCATGCTCTTTCATGCGGATTTTCAGGGTTTTCAGTCCGCGCATGATAAGCCAGCAGTCCCAGGGAGCAGGTATCGCTCCGGCTGCCGCCTGATAGTTTTTAATGATGGTGTGGAGTGCAGGATTTGAGGTTACAACAGCTCCTCCAATCACATCGCTGTGACCACCAAGGTATTTTGTGGTGCTGTGCACAACAATATCTGCGCCGAGGTCGAGCGGACGCTGGAAGTATGGGCTTGCAAAGGTATTGTCAACAGCAACGATGATTCCCTGCTTTTTTCCGAGTTCGGCAAGGGCTGTGATGTCCGAAAGCTGGAGAAGGGGATTGGAGGGGGTTTCCAGCCAGATCAGCTTTGTTGCCGGTGTGATGCAGGCCGCATAGCTTTCGGTGGTTTCGTTCTCCGCATAGGTGGTTGATACTCCCCAGGGACGAAGAAGCTGTTCAAAGATGCGGTAGGAGCCGCCATAGAGATCGTTGCTTGCTACGACGTGGTCGCCGGGCTTGAGCACCTGTAGCGCGGCCATGGTTGCCGCAACTCCCGAGGCGAATGCAAGCCCGAATTTGCCATTTTCAAGCAGGGCAAGGGTTGTTTCAAGCGCTTTTCTGGTGGGATTGCCGATTCTTGAGTAGAAAAAATCACGATGGTGCTCAAGGTCTTCCCGCTCGAAGGTTGAGGTCTGGTAGACAGGAACAGTTACCGAACCGGTATGGGGGTCGGGAGCCTGACCGTCATGAATTGCTATGGTTTCAAACTGCATGATACATTCTTGTCAACGATTATTTCTTGTGCACGGAGTTCGGTTCTTTCAATAATACCGGGAACAAAGATAACCGTTCTTTTCCTTTTTTACCGAAAACACTTTTGCTCACTTTTCTGATGTTCCTCTCATCGGCGCTGTATATGATTAATCACCTCCGCAAGCCGGTCGATCTCCTCTTTGGTGTTGTAGAATGCCAGAGAGGGGCGAATGGTGCCTTCGACGCCGAAACGACGCAGTGAGGGTTGAGAGCAGTGGTGACCTGTTCTGACCGCAATGCCCTCCTGATCGAGCAGTTTGCCGACCTCTTCGTTTGGCATGTTGTTGAGTACAAAAGAGAGAACGCCGACCTTGTTGCGGGCGGTGCCAATCATGCGCAAGCCGGGAATGCCGATCAGGCGCTCGGTACCATACTCAGTCAGTTCATGCTCATAACGGGCAATGTTGTCAAGTCCGATTTTACGAACATAGTCGAGTGCTGCACCAAGGCCTATGGCATCACCGATCGAGGGGGTTCCCGCTTCGAATTTAGCCGGTGGTTCATTGTAGATGGTCTCTTCAAACCGCACATCCTGAATCATATTCCCTCCTCCCTGCCAGGGAGGCATGAGTTCGAGCAGTTCACGTTTGCCGTAGACTACACCAATTCCTGTCGGTGCAAATATCTTGTGGCCTGAAAAGACAAAGAAATCGGCATCAAGATCCTGAACGTTGACCGGAATATGGGCAACCGACTGGGCACCATCAATCAGCACTTTGGCGTCAAAGCGTTTGGCAAGCTGAATCATTTCTTTGATGGGCAGTATCGTTCCAAGGCCGTTTGAGGCCTGTGTCAGCGAGACAAACTTTGTGCGCGGGCCGAGTAGTTTGGTGTACTCTTCCATGATAATCTCGCCACGGTCGTTGACCGGTACAACCTTGATGCGGGCACCACGTTCGTGCGCTACCATTTGCCATGGAACAATATTGGCATGGTGCTCAAGGATCGAGAGTACAATCTCGTCACCCGGCTGGAGGAACTTGCGTCCCCAGGTCTGAGCCACCAGATTGATCCCTTCGGTGGTACCACGAACATAGATAATCTCGGAAGTTGATCCGGCCCCGATAAACTGGCGGATCTTTTCGCGAGCGCCCTCATAGGCATCGGTAGCCCGAGCTGCAAGAGTGTGAGCACCCCGGTGGATATTTGAGTTGTCGGTGGCATAGAACTGTGCAACCGCATTGATGACGCTCAGCGGCTTCTGTGTTGTGGCAGCATTATCAAACCAGACAAGTTGCTTGCCGTGAATGTTCTGGTGCAGCACCGGAAAATCCTTGCGGATAGTCGCTACATTGAACCCTTCGGGCGTATGCAGCGGTGCTTTGGGTTCTCGAATAAAATAGTAGGGCTCAACAAAAGAAGATTCAGGAAAACTGAATGGCAGGTTTGTCGTTCCGGGAAGAGCACTCCCTCCGTTTGGTCTGACAGGTGCAGGTGCTTTTCCCGGCAGTTCAGGTCGGGATGCGGATGCAGAGCTGAAATTAGCCGGTATCACTGCACCTGGAATAGTCGGAAGTTCTGAAGCTGGTAGTCCATTGGCGCTGCGAATTGACTGAAAAACCGATGAGAGGTCAGGCGTACCCTGTTCAAATTCAAAGTTGCGGTAGAGCTTCTCAGCGTAGCATTGACCCTCCGGGGCTCCTGCCGGAGCAGCGGGCAGACCGGAAAGCTTTTGCTCTGGCCGATGGCCTGAAAAAGCAGCAGGAGTGACAGCCTGCGGGTTGACCTCCGAGCGGGCAGGAGATGCTGATTGTGGATCCTCTGCTGCGGCCAGAAGCAGATTGAATGAAAAATCATCCTCACCGGGAAGACCGCTGTTCAGAGTGGTGAAAAACGGTGCAATTCTCTCCGGGCTGGCTTCAGCAAAATCTTCAGCCCTCTCCGGTTTTGCAGGCAGGGTGCGTTTGATGAACTGATCAAGTCCGTATGAGCCGTTGCTGTTTTCAGAGTAGTTCTGTTGCTCGGTCAGTTTGTTTGCATGATGGCCAAGCGGTTCCTCTTTTTTTGACGGAGAGGTGGAGATAAAGTAAAGATCTTGCTCCGGCGAGGCGAGGGCATCATTTGAAAAATATGGGAGCTCCGGATATGCGGGTAACTCCTGCAGAGGTGAATCATCAGGGAAGCGCACTGCGTCATGTTCAGAGAGCGGCCCTCTTTTTTCACTGAGGCGACCGGGAAGGGAAGCCGGGGTTGATGTGATGTCGCTCTCATCTCTCGGGACACTTGAAGCCTCAGGCAGTTCATTGAAGAGCCTGCTTGCGATCTGTGCAATGAAGGTCGGGTTGAGTGCTTCACTCTCTATTCCCGGAATATTTGGTTGCGCGTGTTCTCTGGGCATAAATCCTGTGGTAATCCGAGCCCGTCCGGATCTTCATAAATTGATCAATCCGGACGGGCAGGGTGGTTTTTGTCGGTTCCCTTTACTTGGTTTTGGCGGCTGTTTTGCGATGTTCGTAATCGTGATAGTAGCCGACCTCGACATTTTCAAGTACGGCAAGCGCATCATCAGTGAGCACTGCCAGAGAGGAGTAGAGCGTCAGGAGATAGGATGCCACACCAAGCTTGTCGAGACCCATCAGCCTGGCAGAGAGGCTCGGGCTGATTTCGCCTGGAATGCCTGCCTGATGCAGTCCAACCACGCCCTGCTCATTTTCACCGACACGAAGCAGGATAATGCTTGTCGTGCCATGGCCTGACTGATTGTTCTTATTGATTTCGATTTTGTCGGTTGGAATCAGCGGTACACCGCGCCAGGTAAGAACCGGAGTTCCGAAGAGGCTTATGGTTGCCGGAGGGACGCCGCGCCAGGTGCACTCGCGCTCGAATGCGGCGATGGCTTTCGGGTGTGCGATAAAGAATGCCGGTTTTTTCCACACCTTTGTGAGCAGATCGTCAAGGTCATCAGGTGTCGGGGTGCCGTAGCGTGTGCTGATGCGCTGACCGGGATCGACAGAGTGAAGCAGGCCGAAGTCGCGGTTGTTGATAAACTCCCACTCCTGCCGCTCCTTGATGCCCTCTATTGTCAGGCGCATCTGCTGCTCTATCTGGTTGTAGGGTTCATTATAGAGATCGGAAACCCGTGTATGGACTCGAACCACGGTCTGAATGGCCTGAAGGGAGTATTCACGGGGCTTGTTCGAGTAATCGACATAGGTTTCAGGGATTTCGACATCTTCAGCGAATCCTGAAACAAGGTCGATATGCTTTTCACCATGCGTGTTGACGGTGGAGCGTATTTTGAGGTACTCGGCAACCGTCTTCTGGAAAGAGGCCTTCAGCGAAGGGGACTGGCGGAAGAGCTTTTCGATATCGACACTCGAAAGCGAGAAAAACGAGCCGGGAGTGATGGTCCGGATGGTAACCGATGATGGCTTTTCGGAGACCAGATCCTCAGCACCGAAGTACTCACCTTCAGACAGCAGGGCGATACGCAGCTCCTCGCCATGGAGTCCCTTGCTTAATATCTCTACCTGACCATGTGCGATAATGAAGAGTTTATGACGGTCTTCACCTTCCAAAATGAGGGTGCTTCCAAGTTCAGCTTCTTCAAGAACAAACTTTTTTGCGATCTGGCTGATGATATCATCTTCAAATGCTGAAAAGAGCGGTATGCTCTTCAGGGCTTCAGGGCGGAATGAAGCGCTTCCTTCCTGAAAGTTGATACCGATCCGTTCAGGCTTCTGGAGTTCGATTTTTGTGCGGTTTACCCGGTAGGTGCCGGATGAGACATGAACCCACGGGAGTAGCTTCAGGAGCCATCTCGGGGTTATCGACATCATCTGGGGAGCGGTTTTGGTCGTGTTCGCCAGATTTCTTGCTACAGTAGTGGTTACACTGCGCTGTAAGTGACTGTTTGATTCCCGTTGTGTGTTTGACATGAGCGGTCTGTTGGTTTAAATGTATTATTGGGTCAGTCGGCCTTTATGATCAGATGCCGCCGCCGTCAGTAAAGCTGCTTTCTACAGCTTTCTGCTGCAGTACTCTTGAGTTTGGCGGGAGGCTTTTTGTCTGCCAGACGTTGCCTCCGATAATGGAGTTTTTGCCTATGGTTATTCTCCCGAGCACATTGGCGTTCGAGTAGATAACGACGTTGTCCTCAATAATCGGATGACGGGGAACATCCTTCGCAGGATTTCCATCGTTGTCGAGTGTGAATTTTTTTGCCCCCAGTGTTACCCCCTGGTAGAGCCGCACATGGTTGCCGATGATGCAGGTCTCCCCGATGACCACACCGGTTCCGTGATCAATGCAGAAATATTCCCCGATATGGGCACCCGGATGAATGTCTATACCGGTTTCCGAATGGGACATTTCGGAGATGATTCTCGGAATAAGCGGTACACCGAGTGAGAGCAGTGTATGTGCCGCCCGGTAGTTGATCATGGCCCGGATAGAGGGGTAGCAGAAGATGATTTCACCATAGTTTTTGGCGGCCGGATCGCCATCAAAGATCGCTTTTACATCAGTGCACAGTTTTCTGCGTATTTCCGGCACAATCCCGATAAACAGCTCCGCTATCCCCTCGGCATTTTCCCCTGAGGCGGCAGTGTGATTGTTCTTATGGTTGAACTGTTGAACGCTTCTGATCTGCTCGGAAAGCAGCAGGTAGAGTTTTTCCACACGGACACCAAGGATGTGGGGAAGAGAGTTCTGTCGCTGAATCGGCTCACCGAAATATCCGGGAAAGAGGATAGAACGCAGCAATTCAACGATCTCCTTGAGCTTTTCAATCGATGGATGCAGCCGCTCATGATCAGGCAGAAAGTCACATGCAGCACTGCCGGAACCGGCTAAAAGCTGTATGGTATTTTCAATGACACTGCTGCTTTTGGTTTCCATGATCATCTCCTGGAGTCGGATTTTTTGCTGTTACTCTGTTTATAAAAAATTCAGGTCATCGGGATCGGACGGCAGGAAGATTTCCGATCTCCTGCCGCAAATCCATTTCTGTTCCGGTGAATGGGGATAGTGCCGGAACAGATGCATGCTCAGATATTAACCTGCTCAGGTTCAAACTGGTAGAGAAGGGTTGAGAGGTAGCGTTCTCCGGTATCGGGCAGAATGACAACAATCTTTTTGCCTTTGTTCTCATCACGCTGGGCGAGTTGCAGGGCTGCGTAAGCGGCGGCTCCCGACGAGATGCCGACAATGAGTCCCTCTGTGCGGGCAAGTACCCGTCCTGTGCGAAGCGCATCCTCGTTCTTGACCTGGATGATCTCGTCAATAATGCCGGTGTTAAGGATATCCGGAATGAAGCCGGCACCAATGCCCTGTATTTTATGTGGTCCGGGTTTGCCACCGGAGATGACAGGGGAGTCAAAGGGCTCAACGGCTACAATTTTTACACCGGGATTTTTCTGTTTGAGCACCTCTCCGACACCGGTTATCGTACCGCCGGTACCAACACCGCTGACAAAAATATCGACCAATCCATCAGTGTCATTCCAGATCTCTTCTGCTGTGGTTCTGCGGTGGATATCCGGATTTGCAGGGTTTTTGAACTGCTGAGGCAGAAATGAGTTGGCATATTCAGCGTGCAGCTCTTCGGCTTTTCTGATCGCGCCGGGCATACCTTCAGGTCCGGGAGTAAGAACCAGTTCCGCACCCAGAGCCTTGAGCAGGTTGCGTCGTTCAATACTCATGGTTTCAGGCATGGTAAGAATCAGGCGGTACCCTTTGGCTGCTGCGATGAATGCAAGAGCAATACCGGTATTGCCGCTGGTTGGCTCAATGATTACGGTATCCTTGTTGAGCAACCCCTTTTTCTCTGCATCTTCGATCATTGAGAAGCCTATGCGGTCCTTGACACTGCCGCCGGGATTGAAGTATTCAAGTTTGGCTATAATTGAGCCCAGAGCCTCATGTTCAAGGCCGAAATTGCCCAGTTCAAGTAGAGGGGTGTTACCGATCAGGTCGGTCAGTTTTTTTGCAATACGTCCCATGGATGTTGATTGTTTAAGCGTTGGTGAATAGTTCAAGATGGAGAATATGCCTTGTTTTGTAAATCCCCTGTAAAGGGCATCTTTTATACCGCAAACAGGGTATAGGTGCCTCAGATGTGGTATTCAATATTGTCGATCAGTCCGGCTTTAATGGCATACATCATAAGCTCCGGGCTGCTTGATACACACAGTTTCCGGAAAATGTTTTTTCGGTGTGTCATGACAGTATGAAAGCTGATATGTTTTTTGACTGCAATCTCCTTTGTTGACAAGCCTGCGGCGATCTGGCGGACTATTTCAATTTCTGAAGTTGTCAGAAGGCTCGCATCTTCCATCGGTCCGTCCTTTTTCAAAAGGATGTCAAGCACATCTCCTGAATAGTATTTTTTGCCTTTCAGTGCGGCTTCGATGGCATGAAAGAGTTCATCGCCATCATCAGTTTTCAGTATGATATTTTTAATACCGCAGTCGTTCAGCTCTTTTATTTTGATGTGCGTTATGGCGTTGGTCAGGATGATGATTCCTGTTTCAGGATACTGTTTTCTGATCTCACCGAGGTCGTTGACCGAGTCAAAGTCAAAGAGTGTGTGATCGGTAATGACCAGCGAGATCTTCTCCTGCTGCAGATAGAGCAAGAGGCCAGCCTTGGTTGAAACAAGGTGTACCGTCTGGTAAAGCGGTGACAGAATTGACTTGAGTGCTTCATTCGTCAAAAACTGTTTGTCAGCAACTACCAGAGAGCTGTTTCTTTTATGATTAGTCATTGTCAGATGCCTGCCCCGTTTTCAAAAACCTCTTCTATCATTGCAAGTGCTTTGCTTCCGTTTCGGCCTTCGGCTGTTACCTTGAGCCGTGTTCCGGAAATTGCGCAAAGGGTGAGCATCTCAAGTAAAGATTCAGCGTTGGCTGTTTCACCATTTTTTTTCTCGATCAAAATGGAGCACTGCTGTTCCCTCGATATTCTCAGGATTTTCGCTGCTGCCCGGAAATGGAGGCCGTGAGGAGTCTTTACTGTGAGATGCTTCTGCACCATGTTCATGTTGTTAATGGATATAAAATAGTGGGCAGCTCTATAAATTGCGTAATAGATTTATAGAGCTGTCCGGGATTTATTTTTTGATCAGCTTCGACAACCACCCCTGTTTCTGCGACTCCTCAGTGTGCAGCACTTCATCGAGAGCCTCTATCAGGTCATCGGGATGTTCAAGGCCGATGGAGAGGCGGATCAGGTCTGGTGAGAGACCACTCTCAAGCTGCTGTTCTGCCGACAATTGACTGTGCGAGGTGCTTGCAGGGTGAAGGATAAGGCTTTTGGCATCACCGACATTGGCGAGATGAGAGAAGAGTTTGATGGAGTCGATGATTTTTACGGCTGCATCATATCCCCCTTTCACACCGAACACCACAACACCGCCAAATCCGTTTTTCAGGTCCCGTGAGGCGAGGGGGTAGGACGGGTCGTTTTTAAGGCCGGGATAACGTACCCATGCCACTTCCGGATGCGCGGAAAGGTATTCAGCAACCTTGAGTGCATTTTCACTGTGACGGACCATTCTGACGGGCAGGGTTTCGATACCCTGAAGAAAGATCCATGAATTATCGGGAGAGATGCTTGCGCCAAGATTTCTGAGCGGAACCGTACGCACTCTCAGGGCAAATGCAATCGGAGCCAGCGGTTCCGGGAGGTCAATGCCCCAGCGCAGCCCGTGATAGTTTTTGTCGGGTTCAGTAAAGAGCGGGTGTCGTCCTCCCTTCCAGTTAAAGCGCCCGGCATCAGTAACGATACCCCCGATTCCTGTGCCGTGGCCTCCAAGCCATTTGGTTAGGGAGTTGATGACAATGTCAGCGCCCAGATCAATGGTTTTGAGCAGATAGGGGGTTGTGAAGGTAGCATCAACAATAAGCGGCAGGCCGTTTCTGTGAGCTACCTCTGCAATAGCCTTCACATCGCTGTAATCAAGGACCGGATTGCCAATGGTTTCAATGTAAAGCGCTCTTGTTTTTTCGGTTATTGCGCGCTCGAAATTGGCGGGGTCCTTCGGGTCAACGAATTTGACGGTGATACCCAGTTTTGGAAGAATGGCATCGAACTGGGTGTAGGTTCCTCCGTAGAGATTGTTTGCCGAAACGATCTCATCTCCGGCTTCAGCAATGGTTATGATGGTATTGAAAATTGCGGCTGTGCCTGATGCGAGGGCTACGGATGCAGCGCCACCTTCAAGCTGTGTTACCCGCTGCTCAAGCACATCGGTTGTCGGGTTCATCAGCCGGGTGTAGATGTTGCCCAGCTCTTTCAGGGCAAAGAGGTTTGCGGCATGTTCGGTGTTCTTGAAGAGATAGGAGCTGGTACGGTAGACCGGAACTCCTCTTGACTGGGTTGCATCGACACTCTGGCCTGCATGCAGTGCGAGTGTTTCAAAGCGGTAGTTTGCTGAACTCATTGAAAAATTCTCCTTGATTAATTGATGATGCGATTGGATTTTTTAGAAACAGGATGATCGCAAAGGCTATTGTTGTTGTTTTGGACCGAAAAATTTGAAGCGTTGGAGGTTGAACTGATAGAAGAGGAAGCAGCCGAAGCAGAACCCTCCGAGGGCTACTGCCGCTGCCGTTGCAACGAATGCTGAAAGAATCCATCCTGTCAGTTCAGCACCAAGCAGGAATGCGATCTGGGCTCCTCCGAGCAATATTGCTGCTATGGAGTTATTGAAACGCATGAGTTTCGGATCTTCCGTTTTAGCGCTCTTGTTTTGTTCTGCAAAAATTCTCGATCCGATAATGAAAATCAGGCTTCCTTTCTGCCCAAACACTACAGCGCCGAGAATGATAACAAAGAGCAGTGTGGTGATAACCGGCTGCTGAGCGAGAATGGCGGTCACAATACCCGTGAGCAGCACAACCCGGTTCAGTTTCACAATTGGAAGCGGTATTCCTGTGCACACTTTTGTTGCAGCAGTGTTTGACGGGGATAAATTGGACATGGTTGTTTGTTTTTTTTCGATTGTAAAAAAGTCGGGTGACAATAAAAAAAGCCGGTACTGACAGTCAGTACCGGCTTATAATTCGAGTGTATGCACTTCATGAAATCATGTTGGGCTACCATCTCCTCCGGTAAGATCCTGTATCAGACGCTGACTGTTTTGCGCAACAGCAACAGCTTGTACAGATTATGTTGGAGGTCATTGCTTTCATGAGTTCGTCTCTTGTTGTTTGCTTATTAACGATTGTTAACCATTTTTTCGGAGTTTTCCAAATAAAGTCTG
This sequence comes from Chlorobiaceae bacterium, assembly GCA_013334485.1. GTDB lineage: Bacteria > Bacteroidota > Chlorobiia > Chlorobiales > Chlorobiaceae > Chlorobium. Next base: position 43,251 of record JAAXXL010000017.1, read on the forward strand.
TTTTTTCCTGACTTCCCCTGTCAGAAAAAATAGAGGAAGCCAGGATTGAACGCCTGCACTATCACACTGTTTTTATTTCAGTT
>JAAXXL010000018.1 GCA_013334485.1 Chlorobiaceae bacterium
AACTTCCGTTTTTCAGAGAGCACGGAGCTGATCGAATCGTTTGCAGAAGACGAGGTCACGGTGTTCTGTGAGCTTGGTGTTGTTTCGTCTGTAGCCATTGATACCAGATTTTATGTGTTGAAAAAAAGAGTATACCCCCGTTAAAGGTATGTCATGAACATGGAAAATAACCGGTTAAAGTGGAGAATAAAAAGCCGTATGACGAGTTTTTCGATTTCACGCTGAATTCTACATAAAAATTTTATTCCTGCCAATATATCCCGGCAGTTCACTTTCTGTGCTGGTTTATTTTACCGCAAAATTGACCAGTTTGTCAGGGACGATAATTTCCCGAATAATACTCTTTCCTTCAAGAAATTTAATGACCGATTCAACCTTAAGAGCCTCTTCAAGGAGTAACTCTTTCGGGCTTTTGGCCGGAGCGGTAAAGGTTCCCCTCAGTTTCCCGTTGATCTGCACGGCAATGGTCAAAATCGAGTCTTCAACAAGCTCCGGCAGGAATAGAGGAAATGGTGCTATGCTGATTGAGGAGCTGTGACCAATAGCTTCCCATAGCTCTTCAGTAATATGAGGTGCGTAAGGGGCAAGCAGGATGAGCAGCGTTTCTACCGCTTCGCGGTTACGGCATCCGGCTTTGTGCAGCTCGTTGACAAAGACCATCATTTCGGATATGGCGGTATTGAACTTGAGGTTTTCCGTATCCTCGCCCACTTTTTTGATGGTTTTATGCATTTTTCTCAGCAGCTCATCAGACAAGCTTTCACAGGTAAGCGATGTTGCTGCATCTTCATCCCCCGAATAGACAAGCCGCCAGACTTTGGCGAGAAAACGGCTGATCCCTTCGATGCCGTTGGTGTTCCATGGTTTTACCTGCTCAAGTGGCCCGAGAAACATCTCGTAGAGGCGGACGGCATCGGCACCGTAGCGTTCAAGAACATGGTCGGCCGGAATAACGTTACCGCGCGATTTTGACATCTTCTCATTGTCTTCACCAAGGATCATTCCCTGGTTGAAGAGCTTTTTGAAGGGTTCACGGGTAGTGACGACACCGAGATCAAAGAGCACCTTGTGCCAGAATCGTGCATAGAGGAGGTGAAGTACGGCATGTTCTGCTCCGCCAATGTAGAGATCGACATTCATCCAGTACTCTTCCTTTGCCGGGTCGATCAGTTTTTCCCTGTTTTCAGGGTCAATGAAGCGCAGGTAGTACCAGCAGCTTCCGGCCCACTGGGGCATGGTGTTTGTCTCACGCCGGAACGTGCCGTGTTCATCGTTGCCCAGAAGCCACTCAGCTATATTGGCAAGGGGCGATTCACCGGTCGAAGAGGGGTGATAGGCTTCAACTTCGGGAAGCATGAGCGGAAGCATCGTTTCAGTACGAAGTGTACCATCTTCATAATGCTTGATCGGGATAGGTTCACCCCAGTAGCGCTGGCGGCTGAATATCCAGTCGCGAAGTTTGTAGTTGACTTTTCGTGAGCCAACGTTTTTTGATTCAAGCCATTTTGCCATGCGTTCAAATGCCTCCGGGAACGGGAGGCCGTCGAGAGATAGTTCGCTGTTGGAGGAGTTGACCGAGATGCTGTTTTTTTCGTCAAATACCTTTTCCTCAACATCATGCGGGCTTTTGATCACCTCAATGATGGGGAGGTTATACTGTTTGGCAAACTCCCAGTCCCTCTGGTCATGAGCCGGTACCGACATGATTGCCCCGGTACCGTAACTGATAAGGACAAAGTCGGATATCCAGACAGGGAGAGGCTCGCCGGTTGCCGGATTAATGGCATAGGAACCGGTAAAGACGCCGGTTTTCTCTTTTTGCAGCCCGGTGCGTTCGAGTTCTGTTTTAAGTTTGGCCTGCCGGATATACTCTTTTACCGCAAGAAGCTGTGGCGCAGTGGCCAGCTTCTCTGCAAGCTGGTGCTCAGGAGAGATGACCAGATAGGTTGCTCCGAAAAGGGTATCGGGACGGGTGGTATAGACCTTAAGTCTTGTTTTGTGGCACCGGAGTTCAAAATCAATCTCGACACCTTCAGATCGACCGATCCAGTTGCGCTGCATCTGTTTGACGTTTTCCGGCCAATTCACTTCGTCGAGATCGGCGATCAGCCGTTCAGCGTAAGCGGTAATTTTAAGCACCCACTGACGCAGGGGGCGGCGGATGACGGTGTAGCCATCGGCAATTTTTTCTTCAACCTCTTCGTTGGCAAGAACGGTTTTGAGCTCTTCGCACCAGTTGACGTCAACTTCGGACATGTAGGCAAGCCCCATCTCGTAGAGACGGAGAAAAATCCACTGTGTCCATTTGAAGTATCCCGGATCGGTCGTATTGATTTCGCGTGTCCAGTCGTAGGAAAAACCCATTGCCTGCAGGGTCTCTTTGAAGCTTTTTATGTTTTGTTCAGTGGTGATTCTCGGGTGAGTGCCGGTCTTGATGGCAAACTGTTCTGCCGGCAGACCGAAAGCGTCCCATCCCATCGGGTGCAGAACATTGAAGCCGCAGCTCCGTTTGTAGCGAGCGGTTATATCCGAGGCGGTGTATCCTTCCAGATGACCGACATGGAGCCCTGAACCGCTGGGGTAGGGAAACATGTCGAGTACATAGTATTTTGGTTTGTCAGCATTTTCAGCGGTTTTAAAGCTTTCGTGCTGCTGCCAGTAGGCCTGCCATTTCTTTTCTGTTTTTGAAAAATCGTACTTCATGGTGTTCTATAAATCACGTTCAAGCTCTGTTTTCGATAAACTGAGGCGCCCAGAGGTCAATAAAGAGAACTCTCGGCTATAGAATGCCGGGAGGGATAAAAAAAAGCAGTGCAGGTTGATCTGCACTGCTTTTTCAGTGTTATACGGTTCAGTCGTTTGCGACGACAGGCTCTTGAGTCGCTTCCGGTTCGTTCTCTACGGCTTTAATCGAGAGTGCAAAGCGGGTCTTTCCTGTGCGGGGGTCTTTGCGTACATCAACCAGTTTGACCTTGATCTTGTCACCGATATTCAGGTGGTCGCTGACTTTGTTGACCCGCTCGGTTGCCGATATCTCCGAGATGTGGACCAGTCCATCGGTTTTTGGCAGGAACTCTACAAAGGCGCCGAGTTCGTCACGGATGTCGCGCACCTTGCCGAGGTATACCGTGCCGACTTCGGGTTTGGCAAGCAGGGTTTTGATGGTGGCAAGAGCTGCGTTTGTGCCCTCTACGCTTGTGCAGGCAATAGTGACGGTTCCGTCATCATCAATGTTGATCTGTGCTCCGGTCTCTTCGGTGATGCTGCGAATGGTCTCTCCACCCTTGCCGATAATCATGCCGATTGATTCAACCGGTACCTTGATGGTCGTAAGGCGCGGTGCGAACTGAGCCAGCTCAACGCGTGATTCCGGAATAGCGGCATCCATTTTGTCGAGAATGTGCAGTCGGCCACTTCGTGCCTGCTCAAGGGCGGTTTCGAGAACGTGGTAGTCGAGTCCGTCGATTTTGATGTCCATCTGGCATGCAGTGATGCCATCTCTGGTGCCTGTGACCTTGAAATCCATGTCGCCAAGGTGATCTTCGTTGCCGAGAATGTCGGAGAGGATGGCATAGGATGACCCTTCCTTGATGAGTCCCATGGCAATACCGGATACCGGTTTTCTGATTGGAACACCACCGTCCATCAGAGCAAGCGTTCCGCCACAAACTGATGCCATTGATGATGAACCGTTGGATTCAAGGATGTCAGAAACAATACGGATGGTGTAGGGGAACTCCTGCTCGGAGGGTGCAACCATTTTGATGGCGCGCTCTGCAAGGTTACCGTGGCCGATCTCGCGGCGTCCGGTGCTTCCGATTCTTCCTGTTTCACCGACCGAGAATGGCGGGAAGTTGTAGTGAAGCATGAACTTTTTGTCGGCGCTGTTTGTCAGGTTGTCGACCGACTGTGCATCTTTTTTGGTGCCGAGCGTGATGGTGACCAGTGCCTGGGTTTCGCCTCTGGTGAAGAGTGCAGAACCGTGGGCTCTTGGAATAATGCCGAGTTCAATGGTTATCGGGCGGACCTCATCAAGGGTTCTTCCATCAAGGCGTTTGGAGTCGTCAAGAATCATGTGACGCATGACCTTCTTCTCAACCGAGTGGATCTCCTCTTCAATGATATGCTCGTTCAGGCAGAGTGCTTTTGCCGGGTCGGCCTGGATATCTTCACTGCTGATTGCGGCTTTGAACTGGCCTGCAACGCTTGTTATGGTTTCGCGGTAGATGAGAGCGGTCTGATCGGCGCGCTCTTCCTTTTTGAGCGGGGTGTAGGCAAGCTCTTTCAGGCGGGTTTCGCATGCCGAGCGCACAGATTCGGTAAGTTCTGCTGGTATTTTGGCAGGCGCAAACGGACGGTCCGGTTTTCCGACAGCCGCAGCAAGTTCATCCTGGAGTGAGCAGAGTCTCTTGATTGCTTCGTGACCGAATTTGATGGCGTCAAGCATTTCAGCTTCTGAAATCTCCTGCATCTCACCCTCAAGCATGCAGATGGTATCTTTCGTGCCGCCGATACAGATGTCAAGGTCGCTCTCGGCAAGTTCGTTTACGTCAGGGTTGATGATGAATTTGCCGTTGATTCTGCCTACACGCACTTCACTCATCGCGTTGCGGAATGGGATATCGGAGACCATTATGGCTGCTGATGCGGCAATACCGCCGAGTACATCGCCGTCATTGATCTGGTCGGATGAGATGACTGTTATGATGATCTGTGTTTCGTAGAGGTAGCCATCAGGAAAGAGGGGTCTGAGAGCGCGGTCAATAAGCCGTGCAGAGAGTACCTCTTTTTCGGACGGGCGGGTTTCGCGTTTGAAAAAGCCGCCGGGAAATTTGCCTGCAGCAGAATATTTTTCGCGGTATTCAACCTGAAGAGGGAAGTAGTCCTGGTTTGGAGGAGGTGTTTTTTTGCTTGAGACAACCGTTGCAAGCACCATTGTGTCGCCAAGGCGGACAACGGTTGCTCCGTCGGCCTGCTTGGCCATTTTACCGGTTTCGATAGAGAGTATCTTTCCCAGGCCGAGATCAATTTCTTTGTTGATAATCATGTGGATCGTTTGATAGTAGTGAAAAAAAATCTGTCCGGATAGTTCATATGGGGCTCATCACGATTTATGGAGGGGCCTTGTATGGAGTTGTTCTTTCCCGGTCGTTCTCAGTGCAGACTTCATTTTTTTATTGAAGGCTGATCAATGAATGCGTTTCGAAATATAGCACAAAAAAGTTGTTTCCGGTAACGATGAAGAGTGCTCTCTTATACCTGGATTCTTCCGTTGTCAATGAGGCGGACAGTTCCTGCCCATGCGGCAAGCAACAGCCGGTACTCTCTTCCCGCTTCAGCCGTTTTCCGGGGTTCAAAGCTCTCTTCATCAACAAATTCGACATAATCCGCACGGAATCCGGGGGTTGAAGAGATCATCGCCCTGATCTCTTCGGCGATGTTGAAGAGATCTCTCTGGCCTTCAGCAATGCGCTTTTCTGCGTGGAGGATTCCCCGGTAGAGAACCGAGGCATCAAGGTGTTCCTGGCTTGTCAGGTAGATGTTTCTGGAGCTTACCGCCACTCCGTTGTTCTCCCTGACTATCGGGGCGCCGACAATGTTGATATCAAGATTGAGATCATTGACCACCTTTTTTATAATGGCGAGTTGCTGAGCATCCTTTTCACCGAATATGGCAACATGCGGTTTTGTGATATGGAAGAGTTTTGTGACAACCGTAGCGACACCGTTGAAATGGCCCGGTCGCTGTGCGCCTTCAAACCGTTCAGCAAGCAATCCGCATTGAACGGTTGTTTGATAGTTTTCAGGGTAGATTGTTTCCGGTTCCGGAGCAAAGAGGTAGTCTACTCCGGCGGATCTGGCAAGCGCAACATCCTGTTCGAATGGTCGCGGGTAGCGGTGAAGGTCTTCGTTCACTCCAAACTGACGGGGGTTGACGAAAATGGTGAGAATGACGGTTCCTGCGCTCTCTTGCGCCAGCTTCACCAGGCTCAGATGTCCTTCATGCAGTGCGCCCATGGTCATGACAACTCCAACAAGCTGGCGGTTGAGGCGCAGCTTTTCGGCTATGATTTGCATTTGACGGGGTTCAGTAACGATCTGCATGGTGCTCTTCTGATTTGTTGTGTTTGCTGTCAGCAGGGTGAACAATAACGACAAATTCACCCCGTCTTTTTGCTTCTGTAAGGTGAAGACGGAGATCTTGAATGGTTCCAGTTACATACTCTTCATGGATTTTTGTCATCTCCCGGCCGATAAATATCTGAGCCGTCGGCATGTGATTTTCAAGTTCGTCAAGCAGCTTCATGATTCTGAAGGGGGACTCATAGAGGACAATCGAAACATGGAGTGCCGCAAGCTGTTCAAGACGGGTTTTTCGCCCTTTTTTATGCGGAAGAAAACCTGCGAAAAAAAAGTTGTTGACCGGAAGCGGGCATACCGAGAGAGCAGCAGTCACAGCGCTTGGGCCGGGAATCGGGATGACCTTGAACCCTCGCTGGTGTAGGGCTTGCAGCATGGCGTATCCGGGGTCGCTGATGACGGGGGTGCCGGCATCGGTGGTGAGTGCAACATCGGTTCCCTCTTCAAGCAGGGCTATAATTTGCCCTATTGCTCTCGGCTCATTATAGTTATGGTAACTGATGAGCTTTTTTCCGGGAATTTCGAGATGTTTGAGAAGAATGGAGGCCCGGCGTGTATCTTCACAGGCGATGGCTTCGCACTGCTGAAGGGTTTTGATTGCTCTCAGGGTAATGTCTTCAAGATTTCCGAGAGGCGTTGCAACAACGTAGAGTGTTCCGCTATGTGGCTGTTCAGATTGCAAGGGCAGAGAAGCTTGAGTAGAAGGGTTTTTATTGTTATAGATCGCTCACATTATAATAGAAGCGCTCATTGTGGTAGATTCACCTTGCTTTTAGTATAATAATAAAAATACGATAAACAGCGTCCAGTCACAGATGAAGCTTCAACAGCGGTTACTTTCGGTCAGCGACCTGCGGGTTCAATTTTTTCAGAGCCAGAGCGGGGGTTTTGGTAAGCCCCTCTCGATTAAGGTGGTTAACGGGGTCTCTTTTGATGTGTTTGAGGGTGAGACGCTTGGTCTGGTTGGTGAGTCCGGTTGTGGTAAAACAACGCTTGGCAGAGCCCTGATAAGGCTCGGTCATCCTGAGGTGTCGGGAAAGATTGTTTTTGATGGCAGGGAGATCTCCTCAATCAGTAACCGGGAGTTCCGGAGGCTGCGCAAGGAGATCCAGATGATTTTTCAGGATCCCTTTGGATCGCTTAATCCTCGTTTGACGGTCGGGCAAATGCTTGGTGAGGTTCTCTCTGTCCATAACATTGCCCGTGGAGAGAGCGCCCGAAAACGTATTGAAGAGCTGCTGGATGTTGTTGGTCTCAACAGGGAGTATTTTAATCGCTATCCGCATGAGTTTTCAGGCGGGCAGCGTCAGCGGATCGGTATAGCCAGAGCGCTTGCAGTGAATCCGAAATTTATTATCTGTGATGAGCCTGTCTCTGCGCTTGATGTTTCCATTCAGTCGCAGATCATCAATCTGCTTAAAGATTTGCAGCGTGAGCTGGGGCTGACCTATCTCTTTATTGCGCATGATCTTTCGGTTGTTGAGTATATCTCCGACAGGGTTGCGGTGATGTATCTCGGAGAGATAGTTGAAATTGCGCGATCCGCAGACCTCTATACCAATCCGAAGCACCCCTATACCCGTGCGCTTCTTTCGGCAATTCCCTCCCCTGAACTCGGAGAGAAAAATGAGCGGATTATTCTGAAGGGTGATTTGCCAGGCCCGATGAATATTCCTTCAGGATGCAGTTTTCATTCGCGTTGTCCCGTTGCCATGCCGGAGTGCAGCAAGCGGGAACCTCGCCTCAAGGTGCTCGATAACAGTGAAGGTCATCAGGTAAGCTGTCTCCTCTATGAATAAATTACTCAATACAAAGAAGGGGTGCAGGAGTAAAAGCTGCCTTGTCATCACGTTGGTGCCAGTGCTGCTTGTTGCTCTGCTTTGTCTCGTTTTGCGTCCGTCACATGCCCTGCCGGATCGTTTTGTGCTCAATATCAAGCTATCGGGTGATCTCAGTGAAATTCGTGATGAACAGAGCTCTCTTCCGTTTCTCTCCTCAAGTGCACCGCTTTCGCTGCAGGATCTGCTCTTTATCCTTGATAACGCAGCTTCTGACAAACGGGTGAGTGAGGTGCTGCTTGAAATAGGTGGATTGCATACCTCACCTTCAAAAATCAGCGAGTTGCGAAGTGCGATTGAAAAAGTACGCTCGAAGGGGAAAAAAGTTACCGCTTTTCTGAGCTCGGCCGAAGACAGTGATTACCTTCTGGCAACTGCATGCGACTCGCTTGTTATCGAGCGCGGGGGGTATCTGCTGCTTGACGGATTGAAAGCGGAAACACTTTTTTATACCTCTCCGCTGGCAAAGATCGGGGTTACGTTTCAGGCGGCCCAGTGGAAGCAGTACAAGAGCGGAATCGAACCTTTTGTGAGAACCGGGGCGAGCCGGGAATATGTTGAGCAGATCGGTACACTGCTTGCTGAGGTTTACGACGATTATCTCGGATATGCATCGAAGCGGCGCGGGATGAGTCGCGATTCACTCAGTGGTATTATTGACCGGATTGCCCTTGTTTCTGCTTCGAGAGCCAAATCACTCGGACTGGTTGACGGTGTGGCTTCGAGCTGGGAGTTGAAACGCGCATTCAACAGAAAAATAACGGGAAAGAAGCCGACAGGAGAGAATGATGCATTGGTTTCCGGTGCTGAGTATCGTGCCGCTGTTGAGTGGCCGCAGAAGAGTGATGGTGATGAGCGCATTGCCCTGATAACCCTTTCCGGGCCAATTGTGAACTCGGCTGAAGAGAGCGCGCTTGGTATGGGAGAGGGGGTAGATGTGGCAAGCCTGAGGCGCTCTCTTGAACGGGCTCTTGATGAGAAGAAGGTCAAGGCTCTGGTGCTGCGCATCGACAGTCCGGGCGGCGATGCACTTGCATCGGCAGAGATGCTCCAGATGCTTGACTCTGCTGCTGTAAAAAAACCTCTTGTGGTCTCCATGTCGGGTGTTGCCGCTTCCGGCGGCTATATGGCTGCTCTTGCGGGTAAAACGCTTTTTGCCTCACCGCTTACTATTACCGGTTCGATTGGTGTCTACTCTTTGAAGCCCGAGATCAGTGGCCTTGTTGCCAAAACAGGCCTTAGTCGTCAAGTGGTTACCAGGGGCCGGCTGGCTGACGCCAATACACCGTTCAAACCGCTTGACACGGAAGCCTACAAGAAATTTGTTACAGCTTCAGGCGAGATCTATGATGACTTTGTCGGAAAGGTTGCGGTATCAAGAAAGATGGATGTGACTGCGGTTGACGCTGTTGCCGGTGGAAGGGTCTGGAGCGGCAGCAGAGCGCTCAAGGCGGGTCTTGTTGACCGGACCGGTGGACTGTTTGATGCCATTCATGCCGCCAAGCTGCTTGCAAAGATGGATATGAGTAAAACTCCGGGGATCATGCTTTTCCCTGAAGAGAAGAGCTGGCTGGAGATGCTTTTCCAGGGCAATCAAGCTGATCTGGCCGGCAGGATAAGTGCGGCACTCAAAAAGCAGCTTATGCAGGAGCTTTTTCCTGTCCGGAAGCTCTCCTCTATGGCGGCTTTCTACGAGAGGTTGATGATCTCTGGCAGGGTGCGGATGATGGCTATGATGCCGGAAGAGATTGTTATTGAATGAGGAAGGTAAGGAAGAGTCGCTCCAGACAAGCAATAGCGAGGCGTTGGGCGAAGGGAGCGTCAAGGACTTAAAGGACTTCAGGGACTTCAAGGACAAGAATAAGATGCAGCAAAGGCGGGGTGTTCCCGCCCTTTGAATTGAGTGTGGCCGTCCTGAAAAATGCGATTTCCGGCTAAAATTTGTAGGTCAGGGAGCTTTGTGCACGGAGGGCTTCGGCTGTTGTTGAGTTTTTGTAGCCTGTTCTCCACTCCGAGAGCTGGAGGCCGAGGATAAGGTTGGGTGTGATTTTGTTGATCACATTGGCGAAGATAGTCCGGTTAACAGTTCGGGCAGTTGCAAGTGCGGGAAGGTCACTGTCCCGGGGGTCGTCAATGCCACCTCCAAAACTGATTGTGGTTGTGGGGGAGCTTGTGTAGCGTAACGCTGCCCATCCTCCGCTGGAACGGATTTCCCTTAGTGTTGTGGTGTTGACTCCCTGTCCGATGCCGCCGAGCGAGTCGTCAAGGTTGGTGCCGTTAAAATATTCTCCGGCGAGGAGAAGCTTTTGGTGAAGCGGCATGGAGAGTTCAACATTACAGGACCATGAGTCAAGTGTTGTATAATTTCCTGAGGTATTGGTATCCCACTCCTCTTGAGCGTAATGACCTGACAGGGCAATGGTTGCCGGCTGGTTGTTCACCAACAGGGGGGCAGACCATGCAATGCGACCCTGGAGTGTGGGGATAGCGGCATCCTTTCCGGGATCGGTATTCCATGAGTCAGCGAAGCTGTTTGTTTCTCCGATGGTTCTTTCTGCTGCTGCGGAAAGTTCAACACGACCTTTTTCTCCGCTTGAAAATCCTTTGGTCAGGCGCAACTGGGGATGACGGGAGCCGATGTTGCCTGCGTTCCACATCAGGGCTGGATCATCGACAAAAGGTATCAGTGGCGAGTGGAGATCCCATGTCTGGCCAGCAAGAATGGTAAAATCAGAGGCAGGCCAGTATGCTTTCATATAGCCGTGACGGAGGCGTGGATTCTGGTTGTTTTCCGTCCCTCCCCCAAAAAAGTCCATTTCAATATTGCCCATAATTTTTATCCGATCTGTGTCCGGACCGCTCAGGTTGATGCCGATCCGTGTTGCTCCGGCGGTCATATTCCACTCGGCGTCATTGTTGTTGAGATTTTCGGGACGAACCCACATTGCGGTATTGCCGGGGTTGATTTTTCCGGAATCGTATGCACCGTCAAGCCGGGCAAAGCCGTAGAGCTGAACCGTTGCTCCGGAGCCTATGGATACCGTAAGGGGATTGCCGTTTCCAGGTTTGTCTGACGGTGTAGTCGCTGCCCGAGGAGCTGTTGGCGCTGAAGAGGCAGCATTGCTTTTGACGAGTGCTTTCAGCTCGGAAAGTTCACGCTCAAGATGGCTGATGCGGGCCTCTATTGCCGTTGTACTTCCGGATGGTTCTGCGGCAAGGCCGGGTGCAGAGGTAAAAAGTATGCCGGAAAGCAGAGTGTACCGGAGTGTTCCCCGTGCATTCATGATAATGTGAGGTTAGGGTGTGAAATGGGTCTTTATTGAAGCGGTAATATAGAGAGCGGGGCGGCAATAATCAATTGTGGATAGGGGAGCTGATTCAGGCTGGATGGAATCAGAAGCTCCAGAAATCTCGGTCGAGGTTGCGGTATTGTATGCCTTGAATGAGATGTTTCATCTCTATTTTTTCGGATTGGTCAAGGTCAGCGATGGTGCGGCTTACTTTCAGAATCCTGTCGTGAGCCCTTGCCGAGAGGTTGAGGCGGTTCATGGCATCCATGAGCTTTTGTGAGCTTTCTGCGTCGAGGCGACAGAAGAGTTTGATCATTTTCGCATTCATCTGTGCATTGGTATAGATGTTCGCTGAATGGCTGAACCGTTCAAGCTGGATCTTTCTTGCCGCTATGACCCGTTTGCGGATTGTTTGCGAGTTTTCCGCTGCCGATTCTGAAAAGAGCTCGGTGTTTTCAACTTTCGGAACATCAATATGAATGTCGATGCGGTCAAGCAGCGGGCCGGATATTTTTGAGAGATAGCGCTGGATCTGCGGTGGAGTAGCGGTCAGGTTTCCGTCACGGTCTTTGAGTGCTCCTGCGGGACTTGGATTCATGGCTGCAATCAGCATAAATCCTGCCGGATAGCGGGTGGTGATGGAGATTCTTGAGACGGTTACCTCCCGGTCTTCAAGCGGCTGGCGAAGTACCTCAAGGGCGTTGCGGGTGAACTCGGGAAGTTCGTCAAGAAAAAGTATGCCGTTATGGGCCAAACTCACCTCTCCAGGTTTTGCATTTGAGCCGCCGCCGATCAGGGCGATATTGCTTGTGGTGTGGTGGGGACTGCGGAAGGGGCGGGTGACCATGAGCGGGCGTTGCAGCTCCAGCAGGTTGGCGACTGAATAGATTTTAGTAGTCTCAAGGGACTCTTCAAAACTGAGCGGTGGCAGAATTCCCGGCAACCCTTTGGCCAGCATGGTTTTGCCGCTCCCCGGGGGGCCGATCATGATGACGTTATGGCCACCGGCAGCGGCTATTTCAAGGGCTTTTTTTGCCGCACCCTGCCCCTTGATATCGGCAAAATCGACAGGGTATTCCGGTTCCCTGTCGAACAGTTTAGCAATATTGACTGTAACCGGGGCCTGTTCACTTTTGCCGTTTATGAGAGCGACGGTGCCGTTAAGGCTCTCTACACCGTAAACCTTTATATCTGAATTTGATGCCGAGACTGCGACTGCTGCTTCAGCAGCGTTCGGCTGCGGCACGATCAGCCGCTTTATCTTCTCTTTTCCGGCCATGATTGCAACCGGCAGCGCTCCGTTGACCCTTCGTACCGAGCCGTCGAGCGCAAGTTCGCCGAGGATCAGCGTATCTTCGAAGCGGTGGCTCATGAGATTGAGAGAACCGAGCAGGCCGATGGCAATCGGCAGATCAAAGGCGGTACCCTCTTTTTTGATGTCAGCCGGGGCGAGATTGACTGTGATCTTTTTCGGTGGTATGTCGAAGCCGGAGTTTCTGATTGCGGTGAGTATTCTCTCCCTGCTCTCCCTGATGGCATTGTCCGGGAGTCCCACGACGGTAAATGAGGGAATCCCTCCGGTTACATTGGTCTCAACCGCCACCTTTATGGCGTCGATCCCTATCAGTGCCGCAGCGTTGAGGGTTGAGAGCATCAGAGTTGGCCGTTGATCGTTTTGGGTTTCTGAGTATCAGCGTAAAAATAGGTAAAATTAGCCGCAATTCCGCGTTTTTTTGACAGATCGGACGGATCCGACGGATCCGACAGATCTTACCATTACCCCGTAGTCCGCAGCCCTCCCGAAATTGCATTCACCGTCAGGAAGAGTTCGGGGAGCATGCTCTCTGCCTCCTCTTCTTTTCCGGATTGCTTCAGCTCTCTCCATTGCCGGAGCATCCGGATCTGCTGGCGGTGCAGAATTTCGAGCCCTTCACGGCGCTGTGCAATGAAGCGGTCAACATTGATTCGCTGGGTTGCGAGCGGTTCGGCGTAAAGGAGGTCGATATATTTTTTTGTCCGGTTGTACTCTCTTTCAATCATGTCGAGAAACTTTGCTCTGATGGCGCGATCACTGACCAGTGAGGAGTACTGTGTCATGATTTGCAGGTCAGCGGCACAGAGGCTTGTGTCGGCATTGCTGATGATGTAGCGCAGCGGCGGCCAGGCATGGCTGCGCTGGATGATCTCTTCAAAGGTTTCAGGATTGCTCTCGTAGAGGTGCTCAAGTGCTGTTCCAATACCGTACCAGCCGGAAAGCGAGAAGCGGGCCTGATTCCAACTGAAGACCCACGGAATTGCCCGGAGGTCTTCAAGGCTGTTTTTTCCGCTTCTTCTTGATGGTCGGGATCCTATTCTTGTTGATTCGATGATGTCAATCGGTGTTGCCTGACGGAAAAAGGTGAGAAAGCCCTCTGCGGCGATCAGCTCCCGGTATGCAGCATAGCTTTTTTCGGAAAGCATGTCCATCATAGCTTCAAGCGGGTGAGGGCGGTGTTCGCTCTGCTGCTGTTTACCAAGTGCTCCGGTAACTCCGGCCATGAAGAGCTCAAGATTGTAGACGGCGCTGATACGGTTGGCATATTTCTGCGCGATGGTTTCGCCCTGTTCGGTAAAGCACATTCCGGCATTGAATGATCCATAGGGTTGTGCCTTGATGAAGCGGTGTGTCGGACCCGCTCCCCGGCTGATACTTCCGCCCCGGCCATGGAAAAAAAGAATATCGGTACCGCTCTCTTTTCCTGCGGCAATCAGTGATTCCTGTGCACGGTAGAGTGTCCAGGTGCTGGTGAAAATACCGCCATCCTTGTTACTGTCGCTGTAGCCGATCATTGCCTGTTGAACTTTGTTCGGTTTTCCGGAAGATTGTCTCCGGTACTCAAGGCTTCTTCGGGTTACCGGATGGAGGAGGAATTCAGAGAGAATCGCCGGGCTTTTTTTAAGATCATCAATGGTTTCAAAGAGGGGTACAACAGGGAGCAGGCAGGCGTCACCCTCTTCGGTCGGAGTCATCAGGCCGACTTCACGGGCAAAGATATAGACAATGAGCAGGTCGGAGACGTTTCTGGTCATGCTGACTATAAGGGAGCCGAGTGCGCCGGTGCCATATTTTTTGCTGTGGTTCAGGAGCACCTTGTAACAGGAGAGAACCGCTTCAGCTTCTGCTCCTGCAGTCATATCAGGATGGGTGAAGGGGCGGGGAGAGAGCAGTTCGCGATCAAGGAAGGCTCTTCTTGCCGATTCATCCCATTCAAGGAATTTGCTGCCATCAAGTCCTGCTGCCGTCATGAGCTGGGAGAGTGCAAGCTCATGAATATGGCTGTTCTGGCGTATATCGAGGGTGCCGAGGTGGAAGCCGAAGGTCTGAACAATCCGGTAGACAGGTGAGACCTCCATGTCGGCAAGGTGCTGTGCGCCAACAGCAAGCAGTGAGTGGCGAAGGAGCGAAAGATCTTCAAGGAGTTCGTCAGAGGTGGTGTAGCCGCAATGTTTGCTCTCTGTCAAGCTCTCTGTTTGGGGAGGAAGGGCCGCGATGACAAGGTTAAGAAACTGGCGCCATGGCTCATGGCGGTTTTTGCGGAGTGCGTCACTTCCTCTCTTTCCAAGCATTTTTTTCAGACTCTCTATGCGTAACGCAAGCGGTTTGCCCGGAGTTTGGTGCCGGTCGGAGAGGCTCAGTTTTGATGCAAGTTCATAGAGATGGTTGCCGATCAGTTTCAGTGCGCTTTGCCGCATCTCGGCAAGGGTCTCTTCGGTTACTTTTGCGGTGACAAGCGGATGGCCATCGCGATCGCCGCCTACCCAGCTTCCAAAGATCAGACGGGGGAGTGAACGGGGGTCAGAGAGATGAGCGGGATTAAATCCCGTGTCGCGCCACGCCTGCTGGAGACGTTTGTCGAGCATGGGCAGGGCTTCCGGAAAAATATTATAGAGGTAGTGAATGACATTGCGCCGTTCATCGTCAATACCGGGTTTTTCGTAGAGTATCTCTCCTGTTCTCCAGAGTCGTTCAAGAACAACCTTGATTTCACTCTTGATTTCAAGCTGTTCGAGCGGGGTCCACATCTGGTTTTCGCGTTTGACGAGAAGTAGATAGAGCTGACGATGCTGTTCAAGTACGGTTTTTCGTTTTGCCTCAGTCGGGTGGGCGGTCAGTACGGTGTTGATCACAACATCAGGTAGCAGGTGGCAGATCTCCTCCTCCGGGATTTCCCGTTCACGAAATCGCTGTAGTGTTCTGCCCCAGAGGCCGGTGAGATGGGATAACCCCTTGTCGGCTTCAAGAGCCCGCCGGTTTTGTGCGGCGGAGTTCTCCTCTGCCATATTGAGCAGTTGAAAAACAATGGAAAAGGCTTGTACAGCGCGCT
Organism: Chlorobiaceae bacterium; assembly: GCA_013334485.1. Lineage (GTDB taxonomy): Bacteria > Bacteroidota > Chlorobiia > Chlorobiales > Chlorobiaceae > Chlorobium. The sequence goes on from JAAXXL010000018.1 coordinate 15,634, forward strand.
CTGTATCAGGGTAGCTCTCAAGTGGGAGGCTTGCATTGCGGCAGGGGAGGTGCTCTGCAAGTTTTTTCTCTCCAAGCTCCCGGAGAACCTCCTGAAAACAGTTGAAGAGAAAGTTGAAATCGCGTTCTGCCTTTTCGAAATCGATGACATTGCTTGTAGTATTGAGCATGAGAAACGATGAACGGGTTTCGGAGATAAAGCGATACGGATTAATTTTTTGCAGTATTCGAAAAAAAAGATTCAGTTACAAGTGATGTTTTTTTTGCATGATGCTCTATTCTGGTTAACACACGAAGGTAAAGCACAGCTTTTTAAGGTTTCTGTTTGTCGTCTTTACTATTTATGCTTATCTTGATCTATAATTTTTGGGTTAAGCCACTAACACCTAATTCATTACCTGACATGGACAACAAATCTAATGGTAAGCTTGCTGCCCTGGCAGTAGGGGGAGCTGTCTTAATGGGGTCGTTGCTTTTCGGGTTGTCATTTTTGACCGGCTACAAGCTTCCGGCTGACAATCTTTCACCCATTCTGACTCCTTTGCGCTCCTTTGCGGGATGGTTTGCTCTGATCTGTTTTGCCTCGCTCACCATCATGGGACTTGGCAAGATGTCGTCGAGAATAAGTACCAAGTGGTTTTTGAGCTTTCCGCTTACCATTGTTGCCATTGTTGCCTTGATGTTTGCTTCCCTCTGGCTGAGACCATCCGGGATTTTGATGTCTGGTACCGGACGCACCATGTTAACGGATGGCTCAACCATCCGTTCGGTTAATGAACTGAAAGCCTATCTTGAAAAACCGGTTCTCTCCCCCAACGTTCCCCTTGCACCTCCCGGATTTGATTTTGTTGCGGCCAAGTCACTTTGGACAGCCAAGTGCAACATCTGCCATTCGCAGCTTTCAACCATGGATGCACTGAAGAGCAAATACAAAAAGAGAGGCACGATTGATGTGATTGTCAAGCGTATGGAAGCGTCGGCTGGAGGTATGATTACCCCGGATGAGGCTACAAAAATCATGCAGTTCCTCAACGAGGGTCTTGATAAATATTGATTCAAAGTAGTTCGGAAAATCAATAAGGTGTTAAAAAAGCCTCAGAGTGCTCCTCTGAGGCTTTTTTGTTGTGATGAGATTATTTGCTTGCCGTGTAGTTGACACTGACGGTTTCGGTTATTCCTCCTCTTGCTTTCCATTCGGTTATGACAGAGAGCGAGCGGGGCTGCATGACACTGACCAGGTCGTCGAGAATGGTGTTGGTGATGTTCTCGTAAAAGATTCCTGCGTTACGGAATTCGAGAAAATAGTATTTCAGCGACTTCAGCTCGACACAGCTTTTCAGAGGTATATAGCGGATCGTAATGGTTCCGAAATCCGGCAGTCCGGTTTTCGGGCAGACTGAAGTGAACTCGGGGTTGACAATTTCAATGGTGTACTCCCTGTCGGGGTAGCTGTTGCTGAAGACTTCAAGGATCTCTTTTTTCATCGTGTGTATTGTTGGGTGAAGGTATATCGTCTGGTTCGGACTGTTTGAACCAAAATAGAAATCCGGACCGATTTTTCGGTAAATTCAGTTGAATTTTTTTATCCCGGAATGAGTTGAGATGCCCTTCTTCCTGCCAGGGCTCTATCCGGATTTATTGAAGAAAAAAAAGTGCCCAATCATGCTTTTATCAAAAGAGGGGGAGGCGTTACAGCAACTGCGCGTGGAGCTTGCCGGAGAGTATGAGCTTGATGAAAAGCTCTATACCTTTGCCGGTCACTCGTTCAGTTTTCTCTGTGTGCTTGACAGTTATGCACTTCTTGACAGAATATCACCCGAAGAGTTTGTCAAGGATGAACAGATGCCATACTGGGCTGAAATCTGGCCCTCTGCGATCACCCTCTCTACCTTTATAGCAGATGAGCTCTCACTGGAGGGGAAGCGCATTATTGAGATCGGAGCGGGAGTGGGTATGGCTTCAGTTGTCGCTGCCTGGAAAGGGGCAAGTGTACTTGCTACAGACTATTCGGTGGAGGCGCTTCGTTTTATCCGCTATAATGCCTTGAAAAACAGGGTTGAAATAGATGCTGATCGGCTCGACTGGCGGTTGGTGCAGTGCAGTGAAAAGTTTGACCTGCTTTTTGCCGCCGATGTGCTCTACGAGCGGGTGAATCTGCTTCCGATTGTTTATGCGATTGATAAACTGCTCAAGCCCGGAGGCGCAGCATATATTTCTGATCCCCGAAGAAGGCTGGCCGAACAGTTTCTTGAGCTTGCCGGGGAGAATGGTTTTTCAGTTACTCCATTGGTCAGGGAGTATCGAAGCGGTACCCAGTCAGTTTCAGTCAATATTTACCGATTGATGAGGAGCCAGGAAGCGTTATGAAGAGCATTCAGGAACAGCTTCGGGTTAGCTGGAGCTACAGTGCAGGGCCAGGCGCACTCATCTGGCAGTTTATGTTTACCGGAAGGGGTGACCTGGTTGGTCAGAAGCGGTTTCCTGCGAGACGTCAGGCCTTTTTTTTCAGCCTTGATACAGAGAGCGGAAGACCTTTTCTTGATAATTATCTTCTGACGGATAGCGAGAATTCTGTGGCCGAAGCAGAGGGGTGGTTTACCGGTTTTGAAACAACTTCCCGGGATCTGGTCTACTGCCACCTCTATCAACAGCATAGTCCGGAGCATCAGGGTATATGGGCTTTTGATTCGAGGAGCGGAGACGTTGTATGGTCACGCAGAGATCTTATTTTTGCAGCGAATCTTGAGCATGAGTTTCTCGCCTACCGGCTTTCCTCTTTTGCCGGTTTTCCGGAGCGGCATTTTATGCTTGTTGATCCCATGAGTGGTAAAGAGCTTCGCCATCTCGGCACTGAGAGCCTCTCTGTCAATGAGATCAGGGCCCAGCTTGTTCCGGAGGAGGAGCGGCAGCAGGTTATTCTTCCCGAGTTTGTTTCGGACGGTATGGTTGCTGAACATCTTGCGCTTCAGCGGGCGGGTGTTTCCGACAGGGTACGCTGTGAGTGTCTTGTGCTGGGCGAGTTTACGGTTGCTGCACTGCATGAGGAGGGTGATCGCCCCGGATTATGGAACTCCCGGATTATGGTGTGGCGGGATGACCGGCTGGTCTACACTGATTTGATGGAAGAGGGGGTCGATAAACCCGGATTGAACAATTATCTGATTCGCGGTGTTCGTTTGTATTACATTAAAAATAAAGAGCAACTTCTCTGTGTGGTACTTTCATGAATGATTCATCACCATCATGGCATATCTCTCCGATTGCTGAGAACTACGAGCTTGTCACTGACTTTCTCAGCAGTCTCAGGAGCAGAAAGAACCTCTCGCCCAATACAGTCAAAGCTTATAGAACTGATCTGATCCAATTTTTTTCTTTTCTCCTGTACCATTTCAGGCTTGAGACTCTTAAAGGTTTTGACCTGGAAAAGGTAGAGCCGGTTGATGTCAGGCTGTTTATGGGGGCACTTATCGAGAGGGGCGTTCAGCCGCGTTCAATTGCAAGAAAACTTGCTTCGGTCAAAAGCTTCTACCGCTATCATCAGGAGAGGGGAACAATTACAAGCTCCGTTTTTTCTTACATCGCAACTCCACGCTTTCTGAAGCGGGTTCCTGCATTTTTAACTGAACAGCAGACCGAGAAGCTTTTTAATGAGGTGCTTCCTTCCTGTTCTGGTGCACACCCGGCGCAACAGAAGAGCCCGATTGAGGAGGATTTTATTGCCATGCGAGACCGTAGCATTCTTGAACTGCTTTACAGTTGTGGTCTCCGGGTGTCAGAACTTACCGGATTGACAACTGATCGACTTGATCTTGATGGCGGATATGTGAAGCTGACGGGCAAAGGCAACAAACAGCGGATTGTTCCGGTCGGAAGGGATGCCGTGGAGGCCCTTAAAAAATATTTTGAAGTCCGGCGAAACTTCTTTAGAATACCTCTCGGCGGGAGCGCGGAATCTTTAAACTATGTATTTGTAACCAAAAAGGGTAAACGGCTCTATCCCATGCTTCTCCAGCGACTGACCAAAAAATATCTTGTTTCGGTTACCGAGCAGAAACAGAAGAATCCACACATACTGCGTCATAGTTTTGCTACTCACCTGCTGAACAGCGGAGCTGATCTTTCGTGTGTGAGTGAAATGCTCGGTCACAGTAATTTGTCGACAACTGAAATTTATACCCATGTGACCTTTGATCGCCTGAAGGATGTATACCGCAAGGCGCATCCAAAGGCATAGAGTTTATTGGCTCCGGGTTGCTTAAACGACCGGGGTTGTGTTCCTTCATTACGTTCACCATATTTCAACGGAGGTTGTTATGACAAAAGTTGTTGCCAATGAACCGCTTAATGTTAAGGTTACCCTGCGCCATTCCAATAATCATACCACTATAGAGGAGTATGCCCGTAATGCCGTGGAGCCTCTTGCACGGATCTATCCGGGTATCATCAGTTGCCATGTTATTCTGGATCATCAGAAAAACGATTTTGAGAAGAACAAGATTGCCGAGATAACGGTGAATGTTCCGCAGCATGTGCTTGTTGCAAAGGATGCCGGAGTTGCCTACGAGCAGAGTATCGATAACTGTGTGGAGGCAATGAGCCGTCAGCTTCTCAAATACAAGGAAAAACTGCAATAACTTTATGCTTTGGACTCTGCGGGGCCATCGGTGAAAAGCCCCGCAGTTTTTTTTCACACCTCTATTGCATAACCCATGAATCTTGATCAGAAAGGATTAAAAAAGCGATCAATAACGGTCGCCTATTTTTTTAATACCATCGGCAAGAAGCACGATATCAAATTACGGCGCCTGAACAATGTGGATGAAGAGAAACGCCGGATTTTTGAGCGTGATCTACATCGCCCAGGGCTTGCCCTCGCGGGTTTTACTAATTTGTTTACCTATAAGCGGGTTCAGATTCTCGGTAATACTGAGACGCGGTTTCTCAATCATCTTGAGGAGGATGAGCGGAAACGGGTTTTTGCTAATCTTGTGCGATTCAAGATGCCCTGCATTATTCTGACCAGTAACAACAAGCTCTCTCCGGAACTGCTCAGTCTGGCTACCAAAGCAGGGATACCGGTATACATTACCCGCCACTCTTCTACAAAAACCATCTATCTGGTTACCGGTTTTCTTGATGACCAGTTTTCGCTCTATCAGCAGTATCACGGATCAATGGTTGATGTTTATGGTGTGGGTGTTCTGTTGATCGGAAAGAGCGGCCTTGGTAAATCTGAAATAGCTCTTGACCTTATTGAGCGGGGTCACGGGCTGGTTGCTGATGATGTCGTTGTTATTCATCGAAAAGGTGAGTCGATGATGCTGAGTGCTAAAAGAAACGATATTGTTGACCATTTCATGGAGATCAGGGGGCTCGGTGTGGTTGATGTGAAGGCGACCTTCGGAATCCGGGCTATCCGTGATGTCAAGGAGGTGCTGGTTGTCGTTGAGCTGCTGGAGTGGAACAAGGAGATGGGCTATGAAAGGCTCGGTCTTGATACGAAATTCACTAAAATTCTCGGGGTTGATGTTCCGCTGGTACAATTGCCTATATTTCCGGGTAAAAATATTACCGTTATCATTGAGGTTGTGGCTCTTAATTTCCTTCTGAAGCGATACTCAAATTATGTTGCGGCTGAAGCCCTGACCGAGCGGATCAAAAATGTCATCAATAATGATAAATCACAGGAAGATTTTGATGAGTGAACGGTGGGGGAGGCGGACTTTCGCCGTACCGGCGGGCGCGTTTTACCTGCTTTTTGCCTTTCTCGTTTTTGGTATCAGCGGTTGCAGCAAGGGTGGTTCTGATCGCTCGGCTATGGGCCAGGCGGCCATGGATTCGACCCTTGTTATTGCCATGCTTGGAGATGCTGATTATCTGAATCCGGTGCTTGGCAGTACGGTTACTTCTGGCAATATCATGGGGTTGATCTATCCGTCGCTCCTGCAGAGTGAGTTTGATACGGAGACAGGACTGCTGAACTATATGGCGCTCGAAAAAAAGTTGCGCGATGTGGCGCTCGGTAAGGTTAAAAAAACACCTGAAGCCGCAGTTGCCCGTACATGGCAGATGTCGGCTGATCATAAATCCATAACCTACATTCTCAGAGACGATGCATACTGGAATGACGGAAAGCGGATAGTTTCTGGCGATTTCAAGTTTTCCTATACACTCTATGGTAATCCGGTAATCGCCAGTGCCCGTCAGCAGTATCTTGCTGAGCTGGTCGGTGCCGACAAGGGGAGGATAGATTTTGACAGGGCCATTGAGACCCCGAATGATACGACGCTGATTTTCAGGTTTTACAAGCCTGTTGCGGAGCATCTTGCCCTTTATCATACATCGTTGACCCCTCTTCCAATGCATCGCTGGAAAGATGTAAAGCCTGAAGAGTTCCGCCACTCTCCGCTCAATCTGGATCCTCTTGGTGCAGGCCCCTACAGGCTGAAGAGATGGCAGCAGCAGCAGGAGCTGATACTGGTTTCAAGCCGCAGCTCCAATCTCCCCAAACCGGGTACTATTCCGGCTATTGCTTTCAGAGTGGTGCCAGATTACACCGTGAGACTGACACAACTTCAGACTGGTGCGGTTGATGTTGTTGAAAATGTGAAACCTGAGGATTTTACAGCTCTTATGAAGGCAAACCGCAATATTGATATCAAGACGGTTGGACTGAGAGCCTATGACTATGTGGGATGGTCGAATATTGACCAGCAGGAGTATCGCAAAAGCGGTAAAGTGAAGCCTCATCCGCTGTTTGGTTCTCCCAGAGTCCGCCTTGCCCTTACCCAGGCGATTGATCGTGAGTCTATCATCGATGGCTACCTCAAGGAGTACGGGATTCTCTGCAATACCGATATCTCGCCCTCGTTGAAATGGGCGTATAACAATAAGATCACTCCGCATGTTTTTGATCCTGCCAAAGCTGCTGCTCTTCTCAGGGCTGAGGGGTGGGTTCCCGGTCCGGACGGTATTTTGCAGAAAGAGGGACGGCGATTCAGTTTTGTGCTCTATACCAATGCCGGTAATGCGAGACGAAACTATGCTACTATTATCATTCAGCAGAATCTTCGCGCAATCGGCATTGAGTGCAAGCTTGATGTTCAGGAGTCTAATGTCTTTTTCGAGAATCTTCAGGAGAGAAAGCTTGATGCGTGGATGGCTGGCTGGTCGATTGGTCTGGAGATAGATCCGCTTGATGTATGGGGTTCGGATCTTAAAAAGAGCCGCTTTAATTTTACCGGTTACCGCAATCCTCGTATTGACCAGCTCAGTGAACTTGCCAAAGCGAAAATGGATCCAACCGGGGCAAAAGCCTACTGGCAGGAGTACCAGGAGATTCTTCATCGGGATCAGCCGATCACCTTTCTCTACTGGATCAAGGAGACCCAGGGGTTCAGCAAGCGGATTAAGGGAGAAGAACTCAATATTTCCGGAACCTTTTACAATCTTGACGACTGGAAGCTCAGCTCTTCAGCAACGGTTACACCATAGGAATTTATGCTGATCTATATTCTCAAACGGATTCTTATAGCCGTTCCGCTCATATTCGGCGTGCTGACCCTGACGTTTTTTATTACAAGGCTTGCTCCCGGTGATCCGGCCGCTTTGTTTATACAGCCGGGGATCAGTCCCAATGTTGCCGAGCAGATCAGGGCGCAGTTCGGTCTTAACGATCCCCTTCCGGTTCAGTATGTCAAGTGGCTCGGCAATGTTTTGCAGGGTGATTTCGGACGCAGCTTCAGTCGTGCCCAGCAGCCTGTTTTCGATGTTATTGCCGAAGCGTTGCCAATTACAGTGACGATTGCAGCGCTTACCCTTGTGGCAAATTTCACATTCGGTATTCTTATCGGTATTGTGTCAGCGGTTCGCCAGAACAGTTTTCTTGACCGCTTTCTGACTGTGACGGGACTCTTTTTTTATTCGATGCCTGAGTTCTGGTTTGCCCTGATGATGATTATTCTCTTTGCCCTGAAGTTTCCTCTTTTTCCCGCTTCAGGCCTGAACGAGATTGGTGCGGAGAGTTTCGGTTTTGTTGGCTTTGTGATGGATCGGATCTGGCATCTCGTTATTCCTGTTACGGTGCTGAGTGTAAATGGCGCGGCAGGTATTGCCCGTTATGTGAGAGGGAGCATGCTTGAGGTGATTCGTCAGGACTATATCCGTACGGCAAGGGCCAAGGGGTTGCCGGAAAATGTGGTTATTTTCAAGCATGCGCTTCGCAACGCCCTTCTTCCGGTTGTTACCCTTATGGGAAGCTCGCTGCCCTTTATTTTCAGCGGAGCTTTGTTTATCGAGGTGATCTTTGCTTTTCCCGGGATGGGAAGGGTTACGGTTGATGCGATTTTTGCTCGCGATTATCCGCTGATTATTGCCAATACTTTTATATCCGGCTCCCTTATCGTGCTTGGTAATCTTGTTGCTGATGTGCTCTATGCAGTTGTTGATCCACGCATAAAGCTTTGAGGGTGCTCATGATTAATCTGAAACAGGCTCTCTTGTGAGAATAGAACTGCTCAATACTCCCCCTGACGCCGTTGAAACAAGGTTCGAGGAACAGATACGCCCGCTCAGGATGGAGGATTTTGCCGGACAGCAGCGTTTGACCGATAATCTGAAGGTCTTTATCTCTGCAGCAAGAATGCGGGGAGATGCACTTGACCATGTTCTACTTTCGGGCCCTCCGGGTCTTGGCAAAACGACTCTTGCCTATATTATTGCCTCAGAAATGGGAGGAAGCATCAAGTCAACCTCCGGTCCGCTTCTTGACAAGGCGGGAAATCTTGCCGGTCTTCTGACCGGTCTGCAGAAGGGTGATGTGCTCTTTATTGATGAAATTCATCGAATGCCTCCGGCTGTTGAAGAGTACCTTTACTCTGCCATGGAGGATTTCCGGATTGACATCATGCTTGATAGTGGTCCTTCTGCACGGGCGGTACAACTGCGAATTGAGCCTTTTACGCTTGTCGGGGCTACAACCCGCTCCGGTCTTCTGACCTCTCCGCTCAGGGCACGCTTTGGCATCAACAGTCGGTTTGACTACTATTCACCTGAACTGCTTGAAAAAATTATCATCAGGGCTTCCGGTATTCTCGGTATTGGTATTGACGATGATGCTGCCAAAGAGATTGCCGGACGCTCCCGGGGAACCCCCCGTATTGCCAACAGGCTGCTCCGGCGGGCCAGGGATTTTGCCCAGGTTGATGCCGAACCGGTGATTAACCGCCCTATTGCTATGAAGACTCTTGAGTGTCTGGAAATAGACGAGGAGGGGCTTGATGATATGGATAAAAAGATCATGGAGACCATTGTCAACAAGTTTAATGGCGGCCCTGTCGGTGTTGCTTCACTTGCCGTATCGGTCGGGGAGGAGCAGGATACGATTGAAGAGGTTTATGAACCATACCTTATCCAGGCGGGTTATCTGACAAGAACACCGAGAGGAAGAGTCGCGACACTCCTGGCTCATGTAAGGTTTTCAACAGGAGAGGAGAAGAGGAACGAGGGCCCCCTTTTCCATGCGTAGCTGGCGCAAAGCTTTAGCCGCAGGGCGGTGCGCCCTCAATCCAGTGCTGCTGGTTACAGCGCTTTTTGCGCTTGCGCTTTCAGGTTGTTCTTCCAGCCAGGTTACTGCGGGCAGCTCCGTCGCGCTTGATTCTCTTTCCGAATCGAACAGAAGGGAGTTTGTTTCTGCACTGCTGCTGAATGTTAAAGGGCATCACCGGGAGGCTGTTGAGCGCTATCGTTCTCTTTTGCAGCGCAACTCTTCAAGTGCGGCCATTAATTATGCTTTTTCCCGCTCTTTTCGAGGCATCGGGGTTTCTGATTCAGCCCGGTTTTACAGCGAAAAAAGCGTTCAGCTCGATTCCACCAATACCTATTATCTGCGCTATCTTGCAGAGCTCTCCCATCAGATGACCGATTACCCTCGTGCAACTGAACTCTACAGGCGTCTCGTCAATCTTGAACCCGGACGTCCGGAGAATCTCTCTCTGCTTGCGCTCGAATATCTTTCAGCCGATCAGCCGGAAAAAGCTCTTGGGGTATTTCAGGAGATTCTTCGTATTGACCCCATGAATGAAACAACCCAGGCACAGGTGCTGTTGCTTGAAATAAAGCTTCGCCATTACCAGAATGCTATTGGAACCCTGAGGGAGTTGATTGAACAGGGCGACGGCAAGGAGAAGCTTCGCCTCACCCTTGGCGAGCTCTATATGCAGACCGGTCAATATGACTCTGCATTCAAGTCGGTGCGGGCGGTTATCAGTGAAAATCCTCTTTTTGTTCCGGCATGGCTTGCTCTTTTTGAGGTTTCCGTTCAGTCCCGTAATCGACAGACTTTTCTTCAGGATCTGCACCAATTTCATATGGTCAGTCGTATTGGAGTTGATCAACGGATTGGCATTACCCGTCTTTTTCTTGTTCGATCGCTGAGAGACCCTGCTTACGAAGAGCCCGCACGAGTAATGATTGCAGAGCTGGAGCGCCTTTATCCCTCAAATAGCGGAGTTTATCTTCTTTGTGGCCAGGCACGTATGCAGCGGCAGGAGGTGCCGGGAGCTGTGCGCTATTTCCGTAGAGCCCACCGGCTCTCCCCTGGGAATATGGTGATTCGTGAATCGCTTGTGACTGCCTATATCATGCAGCAGGAGTACCGTCAGGCAATGGCGTTGATAGTGGATACTAAACAGCGATTTCCGTCAATGAAGCTGCGGTTCCAGGTGATGGAGGGGGATCTCCTTTTTCAGCAGGGCAAGCTACTGCGCTCTGTGGTGCTGCTTGAAAACGTGTTGCAGTCAATCAATGTTACAACCGATAAAGAGCTCTACCTTCACGCTGCAGGTATTCTTGCGCTGTGCTATGATAAACAGGGGCTCGCGGATAAAAGCATCAGGCTCTATGAGGAGGTTCTTGAGCTTGATCCTGCAAATGCTCTTGTTATGAATAATATTGCTTATATGCTCGCCGAGAAGAAGAGAGATCTGCCGAGAGCCAGGGCTCTTTCCATGAAGGCTGTGGCTCTTGATTCTGGAAGTGCGAGTTATCTTGATACGCTTGGCTGGATACTGTTCAGGATGGGCGAGTTTGAAAAATCACTGGAGTACCTTGAAAAAGCCGCCACCATTGATCCAAGAGCAACAGAAATACTTGATCACCTTGCTCAGGTGTATGATAAACTCGGTAATCATCAGAAGGCGGAAGAAACCCGTGCAAAAATCAGGAAGCTTAACGGGAAGTAGAGGACGAACAGTGCTCAGGGATGAGAACATTTTGAACCACGAAATACACGAAAAGGCTCGAAACGAAGAGGTTAAAGATATTTTGCCCTGCAATTCATATTCGTCGTTGCCGTCCTTGATGTCCTTGTGGTCTTTTTCTTGAAATAAAAAACGGCGGTATGCTACCCGCCGTTTTTTATTGTTATCTCTTGAGTAGGCTTCCTACTTCTCTTTCAGCTCGTCGAAAGTACGGGCTGCGAGGTATTCGTAATGGGCCCATCTTGCGTCCACCTCTTTCTGGATAGCTGCAAAATAGCCTTCTGCAAGTGTTGGATGGCTTTTCTTGAGCATTCTGAAGCGGTTCTCCATATTGAGGAACTGTGCTACCGGAATTTTCGGCTTTTTCGAATCAAGAATCAGCGGGTTCTTGCCCTCTTTCAGCCTGTCCGGATTGTAGCGATAGAGAATCCAGTGTCCGGAATCTACCGCAGCTTTCTGGTTGTCAAGCGCCGTTCCCATATCAATACCGTGGGCGATACAGTGTGAGTAGGCGATGATGATTGATGGGCCGTCATAGGCTTCGGCTTCAAGGAAAGCCTTTAGTGTCTGTTCATCGCGAGCGCCAAAGGCAACTGAGGCGACATAGGCATTGTTGTAGCTCATGGAGATCATGCCGAGATCTTTTTTCGTTACAGCGCGACCGGCTGCAGCAAATTTCGCTACTGCTGCTTTCGGTGTCGCTTTTGATGCCTGTCCACCGGTGTTTGAGTAGACTTCGGTATCAAGTACAAGAAGGTTGATGTTTTTGTCACCTGCCGTGATATGGTCAACACCACCGTAGCCGATGTCATAGGCCCATCCATCGCCTCCGACTCCCCAGACACTCTTTTTGACAAGCATGTCGGCTATAGAGAGCAGGTTCTTTGCGTCGGGTGTATTGAGATGACGAAGTTTCTCCTTGAGTATTGCTACCCGTTTTCTCTGCTCGAAAATCTCCGGTTCAGTGAGCTCTTTTGCTTCAAGGATCTCCCTTGTCAGCGTTTCACCTATCTGGGAACCGATTCTCAGCAAGATCTCGCTTGCATATTCACGCTGCTTGTCAATCGAGATCCTGAAGCCGAGGGTGAACTCTGCTGTATCCTCGAAAAGTGAGTTTGACCAGGTTGGTCCGAGACCTGCAGCATTTGTCGTGTAAGGGGTTGTCGGAAGGTTGCCGCCATAAATTGATGAACAACCGGTGGCATTTCCTATGACAAGACGGTCTCCGAAGAGCTGGGTCATGAGTTTGATATACGGTGTTTCACCGCAACCGGCACATGCACCTGAGAATTCGAAGAGCGGTTCCTGCAACTGCTGTTCCTTGATCAGCTTGGTATTGATTTTGCTGCGGTCGTACTCGGGAATATTGAGATAGTAGTTCCAATTGTCAACTTCGGATTCGCGAAGAGGTGGTTGTGGCGCCATGTTGAGCGCATGCCTCTCCGGGTTGTTCTTATCCCTTCCGGGGCATACATGTGCGCAGACGATGCAGCCTGTACAATCTTCAGGCGCAACCTGTATGGTGTAGTTCATCCCTTCCCAGCTTGCACCCTTGGCCTGTACTGATTTGAATGTATGCGGGGCATTGGAAAGGTATTTCGGGTCATAGACCTTGGCGCGGATTGCTGCATGGGGGCAGACCATTGCGCATTTGCCGCACTGGATGCAGAGGTGGGGTTCCCATACCGGTATTTCGTCAGCAAGGTTACGTTTTTCAAATTTTGCTGTTCCTGTAGGATAGGTGCCGTCATCGGGCAGATCGCTTACCGGAATGTCGTCACCGTCGCCAGCTATCACTTTTGCCAGTACATTGCAGAAGAAGCCGCCTGCCTCTCCTACGATACAGGAGCGCAGATCCTGTTTGCTGTCGGCTACAGTTCCTATTGTGACCTGGTGCAGGTTGGCAAGGGTGTTGTCTACAGCCTGTATGTTCTGCTTGACGACTTCATCACCCTTTTTGCCATAGGTGTATTTGATGGCACTCTTGATTTTTTCAATTGCCTCTTCGCTGGGAAGTACCCCGGAGATAGCAAAAAAGCAGGCCTGCATGATGGTGTTGATGCGCTGGCCCATACCGCTTGCGTTGGCTACCTTGTAGGCATCTATGGTGTAGAGTTTCGCTTCCTTGCTGATCAGGTGCTCCTGAACAGTTTTCGGCAGCTTCTCCCAGATCTCGTCCGGAGTATATTGAGAGTTCAGGAGCAGTGTGCCGCCTTTTTTCAGATTTTTGACAAGATCAATCATTTCAAGGAAGATCCAGTGGTGGCAACCTATGAACTGGGCTTCGGTGACAAGGTATGCTGAGCGAATCTCGTGAGGACCGAACCGCAGGTGCGACGTGGTGATTGATCCTGATTTTTTGGAGTCGTAGACAAAGTACCCCTGGGCGAAGTTTTCTGTGTTTTCACCGATAATCTTGATGCTGTTTTTATTGGCACCGACGGTACCGTCCGATCCGAGACCGTAGAAGAGAGCCCGGAACATCTCGTCCGGCTCAATCGAGAAGGTTCGGTCGTAGTCAAGGCTCAGGTGTGTTACATCGTCATTGATGCCTATCGTGAAATGGTTTTTCGGTGCGGCTGAAGCCATGTTGTCGTAAATGGCTTTGACCATTGCCGGAGTGAACTCTTTTGATGAAAGGCCGTATCTCCCGCCGGTAATGTTCGGCAGTGTTTTCAGAAGGCCTTTCTGAACAGCTTCAAAGAGAGCGTTGACGATATCAAGATAGAGCGGCTCTCCGGCACTTCCGGGCTCTTTCATCCGGTCAAGAATGGAGAGTGATTTAACGGTTGCAGGGAGTGCCTTGACAAGACGGTCAATATCGAACGGACGGAACATGCGGGCGTTGATGACGCCGATTTTTTCGCCCTTGTTGTTGAGATATTCAACCGTTTCCCTTACGGTTTCAACTCCGGAGCCCATCATGACGATAACCCGGTCTGCATCGGGTGCTCCGTAGTACTGATAGAGTTTATAGTTGCGTCCGGTAAGCTCTCCGAACTGCGCCATTATTCTTTCGGTGATATCCGCACAGGCGTTGTAGTAGCTGTTGACGGTTTCACGGGCCTGGAAATAGACGTCCGGGTTCTGCGAGGTTCCGCGGATAATTGGTGCGTCAGGGCTCATGCGACGGTTGCGATGAGCTATGACAAGATCATCGGTGACCAGTGCTTTTATGGTTTCATCAGGAACGACCTCGATTTTGGCGATTTCGTGTGAGGTTCTGAATCCATCGAAGAAGTGAAGGAATGGAATTCTTGATTCAAGGGTTGCCGCTGCGGATATAAGTGCCATATCCATTGCTTCCTGAACGGAGCTGGATGCAAGCATGGCAAAGCCTGTTCCGCGAACAGACATGACATCACCATGGTCACCGAAGATCGAAAGTGCCTGCCCGGCAAGAGCTCGTGCCGATACGTGAATCACGCAGGGGCTTAGCTCTCCGGCAATTTTATACATATTCGGAATCATCAGTAACAGTCCCTGTGATGCCGTAAAGGTGGTTGTCAGAGAACCGGTCTGCAAGGCACCGTGCACTGCTGCCGCCGCCCCGGCTTCACTCTGCAGCTCATCAATTTTAGGAACGGTTCCCCAGATATTCTTTTTCCCTTCGGCAGCCCATGCATCCGAATATTCGCCCATGGGTGAGGCAGGAGTGATAGGGTAGATACAGATAACTTCGCTTGTACGATAAGAGATATGAGCAACAGCTTCATTCCCCTCCATTGTTTTATAGGTCCGGCTCATACTGGCAGTCAATGAATTTGTATTGATGAAAGGTATGTACAGAGCACGATCTGAGAACCCCGAAGGAGCTGAAAACGTAATGATCGTATAAAATGCATTAAAATCGAGGCGGTTGGAAAGATATTAAAAAAAACGATTTTTGATAAATTTAATTACATTCTTCTTTGACTTTTGACGGTGTTGCCGGGCGCTCTCAAGCGGGATCCGGAGCCTAACTTATTAACCTGCAAGAGAGAGTACCACCCGATATGGATGTCGAACATTCAGAAAATATTGTCTATGGTCGCAATGCTGTTCTTGAGTTGCTCCAGCAGAAGCCCGAGAGCATCGAGAAAATCTATTTCCAGTTCAATACTACGCACCCGAAGCTCAAGGAGATCATCATCGGAGCAAGGCGGCAGAAGATTGTAACCGGCAAGGCAAGGCTTGAAAAACTCTCCCTCATTGCTGGTACGACCAAGCACCAGGGCGTTTGTGCACTTATCAGTACGGTTACCTATTACTCTCTGGAGGAGGTGCTCGCCACTCCCCGGAACAGTGCTCCTTTTCTTGTTGTACTTCAGGGGCTTGATGACCCGCATAATGTCGGCGCTATCATCAGGACGGCTGAAGCCGTTGCTGCTGATGCGGTTGTGCTTGTTGAAGGAAAGGGTTCGCCGGTCAATGCTGTGGTTCACAAGGCTTCTGCCGGAGCGCTCTCCCATATGCGGATCTGCAAGGTAAAGAGCCTCGTTCGAGCTCTTGAGTATCTGCACGAAAAGAATGTCCAGGTGATTGCTGCCGATATGGATGCTGAACTCAACTACACTGATGCGGATCTGAAAAAAGCAACAGCTATAGTGCTTGGTATGGAGGGGAGCGGGATTGCTCCAGAGGCGCTCAAGTTCTGTGATCATGTTGTCCGCATTCCCATGGCAGGTTGTGTTGAATCGCTGAATGTGAGCGTGACGGCAGGAGTGCTGCTCTATGAGTCTATGCGCCAGCGTCTTTTATAGGAGTTCCTATAAATCTATTCTGCGATTTGATTACTTCGCTATCCCGATGAGAGTCGGGATCGAAACTTTTCCCCGATTTTTTCACGATGGGAAAAAAATCCTGAAACATGTTTTTTTGATTGATTTAACGTGATTCTTTTCCCGCGTTCTTTCAGCACTTTCAAAAAAATATTACCTTGCTGGTCATATACAGCTACTGCTCCTGAAAAATCCAACAACCTCTCATACGCTTCTATCATGACTATTCCTGAAGATCTCCGTTATACCAAAGACCATGAATGGATCAAACTGCTTGCAGATGGCACTACGGCAGTTGTCGGTATTACTGATTTTGCCCAGCACGAACTTGGCGATATTGTTTTTGTAGAGCTGAAATCTCAGGGAACGGTACTCAAGCAGCATGAGGTGTTTGGTACTGTTGAAGCGGTAAAGACTGTTGCTGATCTTTTTGCTCCGGTTGCCGGAGAGATTCTTGAACTGAATCCTGCGCTTGAGAATGCGGAAATTGTTAATCAGGATGCTTACGGAGAGGGTTGGCTGATCAAGCTGAAAGTTGCCGGTCCGGCGGCCCTTGAGGAACTCCTTGATGCGGCTGCATACCGTCAGTTGACAGGAGAGTAATCATGCCTTTCATTATCAATACTCCCGAAGAGAGAGCGGAGATGCTTCAGGCTATCGGTGCATCCTGCTTTGAGGATCTTGTTGAGGATATCCCTGAAGAGATCCGCCTGAAAAAAACTCTTGATCTTTTCCCTGCTCTTGATGAACCGCAGGTACGAAAACTGCTTGAAGGTCTTGCTTCAACTAACCAGAGTACATCTGATTATGTGAGTTTTCTTGGCGGTGGAGCATACGATCATTTTATTCCTGCTGCGATCAAGACTATTGTTTCACGTAGCGAGTTCTATACGGCCTACACCCCCTATCAGGCAGAGGTTTCTCAGGGTACCTTGCAGGCAATCTATGAGTACCAGAGTCTCGTTTGCCGTCTCTATGAGATGGACGTTGCCAATGCCTCCATGTATGACGGAGCTACTGCACTGGCCGAAGCTGTACTGATGGCTATGAATGTTACCGGCCGCTCACAGGTTGTTGTTGCCGGCAAGCTTCATCCCTATAACAGCTCTGTTCTGAAAACCTATCTTGAGGCTTCCGGACACAATGCGGTTATACAGAATGAACTTGCAGATGGTGTCGGCTCCCTCACTTCACTTGGCGCGATTGTCAATGAGAGTGTTGCGGCGGTTGTTGTTCAACAGCCGAACTTTTACGGTTGTCTTGAAGAGGTTGAGGCGATCCGGGATATTGCACATGCAAAAGGGGCACTCTTTATTGTTTCAGCCGATCCGCTTTCACTTGGCGTGCTTGCTGCTCCCGGCAGTTACGGCGCCGATATCGCAGTTGGAGAGGGTCAGCCGCTCGGTAACCCGCAGAATTTCGGCGGGCCATATCTTGGTATCTTTTCGGTCAAGCAGGAGCTTGTCCGCAAGATACCCGGACGCCTTGTCGGTATGACAAAAGACCGCGATGGCGAGGATGGCTTTATTCTTACCCTTCAGACCCGTGAGCAGCATATCCGCCGCGAAAAGGCCACATCGAATATCTGTAGTAACCAGGCGCTCAATGCTCTGCAGGCCGCAGTTTACCTTTCTCTACTCGGAAAGCAGGGGATCCAACATGTTGCCGCTCAATCTACAAGAAATGCTCACTATCTGGCAGCGAAAATTGATGCACTGCCAGGCTTTTCCTTGAAGTACAGTGCGCCATTTTTCAAGGAGTTCGTTGTTGAAACTCCGCTCCCGGCGGCTGAAATCATCAGCGCTATGCTTGAAAAGAGGGTGTTTGCCGGCTATGACCTTGCTGCTCACCATGAGACAGGTCTGTTGATAGCGGTAACCGAAAAGCGGACTCAGGAGGAGCTTGACAGCTTTGTGGATAACCTTGAGGCGTTTATTGCGTAGGAGTTCGGGGGAAAGGAGTTATAGGACAGATAGGGCGAATAGGACGTATAAGCAAATTCAGTTACCGGGTTGCCGGTAACTGAATTTGTTGTGAAGAACCTTCTATATGAGGCCGAGTGAGGCTAACTCCGCATCCATTGTCAGCTTGTTTTCTGCTGTCATCGGGACAAGGGGGAGGCGATAGATCTCTTCAATCATTCCCATCCGGTAGAGGGCATATTTTACCGGTACCGGGTTGCTCTCAATAAAGTTCAGTTTGAAGAGCTTTCTGTAGGCACTGTTCAGTGAGCGAGCCTCATCAAGATTCCCATCTTTTACCGCATTGACCAGGCGTTTTACCTGAACAGGAACCTGATTAGCTGCGACAGAAATAACACCGTCTCCTCCCATGGCAATAAAAGGGAGTATCATCGAGTCCTCTCCTGTCAGAACTGATAAATGCTGAGGGCGCTCCTCAATCAGCTCCATAATCTGGCCGATATTTTCCGACGCTTCCTTGACCGCCGTGATGTTGCCGAACTCGCGTGCCAAGCGGAGTATGGTTGATGCCGCCACATTGCATCCGGTTCTTCCGGGAACATTGTAAATAATAATCGGTACAGAGACTGCCTGCGCTATATGACGGTAGTGCTGATAGATTCCCTCCTGCGAAGGCTTGTTGTAATAGGGTGCAACGGAGAGAATTGCTTCAGCACCCGCCTTTTCGGCGTGTTGTGCAAGCTCAACAGCATGCTCGGTTGAGTTGGTGCCTGCACCAGCAGCGACAATAATCTTTCCGTCAGCCTCTTCTTTTACTGTGCGAATGATTGCAAACTGCTCTGCCCCTGAAAGGGTCGGTGACTCACCGGTTGTGCCGCAGGGGATGACAATATCGGTTCCAGCCGCAATATGAAACTGCACAAGCCGCCTTAAAGCATCGGTATCGACCGATCTGTCGTGGCGGAAAGGTGTGACCAGCGCAACGGCAGATCCTGAAAGGTATCGTGTAGACATACAGTACTGTTTAACTCCCAAATTTTTTGGTCTGATGTTTGATTTGCGCCAGTTGACTCTTTATTTTATTAATATTTACAGTCGAATAAAGGCTGAAAACCGTATTGATGCTCTTTGCGCGTTTAACAGGCAATACCTCTTGCATGCCCTGGATTTTTTAGTTCACAAAAAAAAGAAGATAAAGAAAGAAACCAAATTTGTCTTAGCTGAAATAGTAACTTAATATTTTATCTCTTTGAGACGGTGGAGCTGTAGGTATTCTGTAGTATACCCCATAATCGGCCTAAATCTGTCTTTTTTTTTAAGGAGCTGTCGACCTTATGTTTTTTTTGTATACTTCTTGGAGTGCTGCTATACGTATTTCACGTGTGTATACTTTTAAATTGATTATAGATAACTTTTCATAGTTATAAACAGTCAAAACCCTTTATTTCTACTCGGAGATCTTCCTGATCTGCTCTTTAATCCTTAATGTCACTATGGATGATTGAGTAAGAAATCCTCCTGATAGGGTGGAGGTAGCCCCCTAAAGCTGTAATACTTGGATGTAGAAGAAATGATTTATAAACTCATCCAAGGAGGAAACACAGCATGAAAACAACCCGATTCACAACCGAACAGATTATTGGCATTCTGAAAGAAGCAGATGCCGGTATGCCAATCCAAGAACTCTGTCGTAAATATGGCATGAGCGATGTAACACTGTACAATTGGAAAGCCAAGTATGGCGGTATGGCTGTCAGTGAAGCCCGCAGGCTGAAGGATCTTGAAGATGAAAACCGAAGGCTGAAAAAGCTTGTAGCCGATCAGGCCCTTGATATTCAAATGCTTAAGGAGATCACCACAAAAAAGTGGTAACGCCCGAAGCGAAACGCATGGCAGTAAAGCATTTGCAGGAACGTTTCGGGCAGAGTCGACGGAGAATCTGCAGACTGATCGGTTTATCGACATCAACCTGGCATTATAAAACGAAGCCAAATGAGAACCCACATATACGGGAACGGTTACGCGACATAGCCGGAGAAAGACGCCGCTGGGGCTATCGGCAAATACATGAGGTTCTGAGACGAGAAGGCATCATCATCAACCATAAACGAACGGAGAGACTCTATCGGGAAGAAAGCTTGCAGATACAGATCAAAAGACGCAGGAAAACAGCAGCAACGCTTCGAGTACCGTTGACTTATCCAGAGCAGGCAAACCAGCGTTGGGCAATGGATTTCATGAGTGATAATCTTGCTGATGGCAGAAAGATCAGGTTACTGAACATTCTGGAAGTCTTTACGAAAGAAAGTCTGGCAATGGTTGTCGATACATCGATAAACGGTACACGGATCAGTCACGTGCTTGACAGGATCGGATGGATGAAAGGATTACCGGACGTCATTACGGTAGATAACGGACCTGAATTCACCGGAAAAGTCTTGGATAGCTGGGCCTATAGAAACGATGTTAAACTTGAATTCAGCAGACCCGGAAAACCTTTAAACAATGCATTTATCGAGAGTTTTAACCGTACGGTACGAGACGAGTGCTTGAATGATAACTGGTTTTTAAGCCTGGAACATGCCCGGATACTCATAGAAAAATGGAGGGTTGATTACAATACGAACCGTCCTCACAGTGCTTTGGGCGGGTTAACATCGGCAGAATTTGCCGCTCAGTTTGAGGAGAATTTCCAAGAACAAGTATTACAGTAAACGGGGCAAACTCCGGATTAAGTGAAATTTCGGATGTGACTGAAAAGTGCGAAGCTATGTATTTATTTGGAAGGCAGCTCTCTGGTATCCTGAAATTCATAAGGATTGTCATACAAACTTTTATAACTTTCATTCTATATTCTGTTTGTCGAGCAAAACAGATCCACTCAATTTTTTTATTACTGCTTAGCAGATTTCTGACATCTTGTCGGATTATGCAAAAAGAAAAAATAAATAAAATAACCGCAAATCTATTTATACCTATAAGTTAAGTTGTATGTCGCTTGTGTAATTATCGCTTGAATTGCTCACTTACATGCAATGCATTAAGGTTTTCTTACAGCTTTTTGAGAGTCACTCGATTTTTTGCCATCATCGTTTCAGGGGCTGACTGTCAGACGATCATTTCCTGCGTTATGTTGTTGAGTTTCTTGCGCAGCTTTATTTTACGTCATTGAGAGATGCCTATGCGGGTAGAGGTTATAAAGCCTGTGATCCTGAAAATCATATTTGTAACTGTTACATCACAGGGCCTTTTTAAAGCAAGAAGCTGAAACTTGCAACTTATGACTCTGTAGAAAATTTCAGGAAACGCTTTATCGTAGAACTGAAACCATTGTTTTTATTATAGTTTCAGAAGAGGGTGGCTCATTGTTGACAAGACAAATATAGATATTTCAAAGACAAAACAGGAGTTTATCTGTATTACAATTGAATCTGTGATGTTACATTTCCCTAAGATCTTATTTGTTAAAAAGGAACAAAATGAGTAAATGCATAGACAAAAATCATAACATGTCGGTATTGTTTTGCCATTTTGTCAGCCTATCCAATTTCTGACGAGTGTTTTTTTTGAAGCTGTCAATGAGAGTCTGAAACTCATACGCAATGAAATTTCATACCTGTATGAGATTGAGTTTATCTACACAGGAACAGATAAAGATCATGTTGATGTCATGATTCAGCGCGCAATGACAAATAATCCAAAAAACCATCATACAGATGATAAAAAGTATTACAGCCAAAGAGCACATTAAAAAAATATCCTGAAATCAAAAAACAACTTAAAGGCCGAGAGTGCTGGGGGATGAGTTTATATGTCAATGCTGTAGGGATGTAGGGGTATGAAAATACGCTTCGTTACCATGTTCAGGGTTCAGGTAGTAAAAAGGAATATGTAAAGTTGCGTTTACACACATTGTGACTCTATTAATGCTTCAAGGATCAAGAGCGAGGATTCATAATTCTAATGAACTGTATGTGTTATTCCTGAATATTATAAAGGTACTATTTACCTGTTATAGAGAAAATATTTGGTGATAATCTTATACAGTTTCAATAATAAGGTGCTTTTGTTTATTGCAAATAAATTGATATTTTTGCCTAAAAAATCAATTACTACAGGCTGCTGAAATTATTTCAACTTAAATAGAGATATTCCTATGCGTCTTTTGAAAAAAAATACCGTTTTAATGATTTTATTTCAACTCATTATTTCTTATACCACTGTATTTGCTGAAACCGCACCAGCTTCAGTACCAAATTATCCAATTGTCCAGAATTCATATTTTACTGATGATTCTGGTAATATACTTATGTTTATTAATGTACTTGGTGAAGTCAATCATCCGGGTCAGATTGTTGTTCGTGAAAATGCAGATTTTGCGACTCTTTTTTCTCTTACTGGGGGCTTGAAGCCGACAGCTAATCTTAAAAAAGTTCTCATCTCAAGACAAAATCCTGAAGATAATGGAAATCAGGTTTATAAAATCAATCTAAAGAACTTTTATGGAGAAGGTGACCGCAGTTCTTTTATAGCTTTGAAACCTAACGATACGATCATTATTCCGGAAAATAAAGGACTTAATCTTGCTTCTATTTCCAGAATTGCCGCTGTTTTTTTATCAGGAGTAAGTATCTATAAGATTGTCTCTAAATAACATATTTATACGTTATTATGTTGCATGTTATGCGGCTGGTATTGTAAATATTTTCTGGAATTTATTTTATGCGTAATAATCATGACATAACATTAGAAGAAATATTTTCGATTATCCTTCGACGGAAGTACGGTATTCTTTTGATTCTATTTGTATTTCTTTCGGCATCGCTGTTTTATCATTATCGTCAAACACCGGAATACCGTGCTGTCTCAATAATGATGATTAATTCAACAAAGGGACAGGGGGATCTACTTTCTTCAGTTATCGGTATTTCGGAGGCAGACAATAAAGCGGTTAGAAAGGATGTTGAATTACTCAAATCGATGCCAATAGCTCAACTTGTGGTGAAGGAACTTTATAATAGTAGTATTAAGGATTCACTTGAGTTTTTCGGAAAAAGACGTTATATCTCTCCAGTCGATCGCAAAATTGGAAAGTTTTTATTCATCAAAAAGGATAAAGAAAAAACTAAAAATAAACTTGCTTTTGATGATGAGTTACGTGGTTATGCGGTTAAGCTAAATCACAGAATAATTGTGGAAAGTATTAGAGAAACTAATATTTTGAAAGTATCAGTTTTAAGCCCTTTTCCTGATGAAGCAACATTTTTAACAAATACGCTTTGTCGTGTTTATAAAGAAGCTGATATAGCTCGCAACTCAGAAAAGTACTCTCAAGCTCGTAAAATTATTGCGGATATGCTTGAAGATCAGAAAAAAAAGGTTGTTGTAGCAGATGATGAACTATCAAAATATATGGAGTTGCATAAAATCTATGAGATGTCGGGAAATATGCAACAGCTTCTTGAGAAGGTTATTACAACTGATGCAAAATATAACGATATTCTTGTTGAATATAATATTGCAAAAAATCACCTTGATTTCCTTGAAAAAAAACTCTCGGAATCAGATAAGGCCATCAGTATGCGTATCGCTGAGAGCGCCAATGCGCAACTTGGTTCCATTATTGATGAAATGCGTAAACGTGAGCGGGAATATGTCAATTTTGCTCGTGAAAAAGGGTTTAATAATTCTGAAGTCAAGGCAATGCGTCAACGATTGGATGTTATAAAAACAAGATATGAACATTTATATCGCAGTAAAATAGCAGGGGAAATTGGCTATGCCGGACGCACTCAAAAGTACGGCTTCAACTTAATATCAGAAAAGTTACAGTTTGAGCAGAAACTGAATGACTTGAGCTTTACATCAAAAGAGTATGGTCGTTTGAAACAATACTATGAAAGCCAGTTACTTACACTTCCCCGAAAACAGCAGGATTATGCAAAACTCTTGCGTGAGCGTGAAGTTGTAAATAAAACCTATTTTTATCTTAAGGAAAAATACGATGAAACTCGACTACTTCTTGGTTCTGAAGTTGGTAGTATATCACTTGTCGGGACTGCCTTCCGTCCTTTTTCACCTGATAAGCCGGACATAAGCAAAAGTTTTATGACAGGATTTATTCTTGGTTGTATATTTGCCGGGATCTATTCTGTTATCGCAGAAAAACTGGACGATAGTATAAAGGATAAACGGTTTTTCAAGGATTTAGAGTTAAGAGTGCTTGCGGTTATTCCATTATTGCCAAATAATGGAGATGGTAGTTTTTCTGGTAATATACGAGCGCATTTGAATCGTATTATCAATTTAAAAAATGGTGTTTTAGGTAAGAGAATATTTAACAAAATATTTTATAGTAATCATTATGATGGTAAACGGGACGACAGGTCTTTCATTCCGAAGATAACAGATCAAATGTCCTCAGTGTTTTCTGAGAGTTTTCGAACCCTTCGAACAGCCCTTGATTATTCTAAAGTAGACTCCCCCCTAAAATCAATAGTCATTTCCGGGGCGGCGATGTCTGAAGGAAAGTCAACTGTTTGTGCCAATCTTGGTATGGCTATTGCCATTACCGGAAAGAAAACACTTATTATTGATTGTGATCTTCGACGAGCATCACAGCATGAAATATTCAATTGCTCACGTCAGGATGGGCTGACAGATTATTTGTTTAGTCAACATCAAATGATTGGGGATTTATATATCAAACCTACTCATGTAGAGCACCTTTTTCTGCTTACTGCTGGTAATAAAATTCCAAATGGAAATGATATTCTAAGTTCACCTAAAATGTTTAAACTGATCAAAGAGTTTGAATCAAGATTTGACATGATACTGATTGACAGTCCACCATTTTTTTTAAGCGATGTAGCCATGCTGCTTCGATCTGTTGACGGTGTTCTTTTGTCTGCTCGCCTTTATTTTACCAGCCGGAAGCACTTTGAAGAGTTTGTTGCGGATTCATTTATCAGGGAGCATTTACTTGGAGTTGCACTTGTCGCATCTAATGAACATGCCCTTGATTCTTATAGTGCCTATGACGAGTATTGAAATATAATTGTCCATTTCTCAAAGCTTTGGTTCATTTATACAGAAAAAATTGACTGACTATTTAAAAAAACTATAATCTGTCAGCACTGTTATAAATTATTTTATCCCATCGAAATACAAATGGGTGTATTATTTTATGAGCTGTTAATTAGGTAGTGAAAAGATATGTATTGAGAATTTATACAGGTATGACATTGAGCAGATCTAAAATAGAACTAAAAAGATCATTTTAAATTCGTGATACAGAGCTTTCAAAAAATAGCTGATATACGTTTCACAGCAAAGAAAATCCTTAGAAACAACATAAGAAGTTAAAAGCGGTTTTAAGGAGGGCGATTCTGAAGGATAGTTGTTTAATTCAATACCGTAGGGCGGCACGGTATTGAAAACATGATCCGAGACATTGTTACTATTTCTTAAAAATTAAGATGTAATGCATCTTCCACAGATAGCACGTTTTTTTTATTACTCTAAAGCTCTAAAGTAAGCATTCATTATTAAAAAATATAATAAATATTCTATATGAAGTTATTTGTTTATGTTATCTCTTTATTCGTTATCGGACTACAATCCATGAGCCCTCAGGTTATCTTGGCTTCTGATAACACGTCTAAAACATATTTAAATGAGATGTATGAATGGATAAAAAAGGATGCTGATTCCAATGTATCCACAACAGCTATAACTCCCGCGTATATTCTCAATAGTCATAGTAAATCAATAAGCGTACCGACGGCATGGGGTGCGTCAAATAACTATATTTTCTTCGGTGGTGGTGGAAGTATACCTGCACCGTATATGTCAGGGCCAGATGGAGCAATGGAGTTAGGGGTTGGCGTCGGTGATTCACAAAAAACAGTTGGAACTCAAATAACTTTAGTTTCGTTAGATCTTTCTGGTTGGAAACGATATGCACTCTATCTGCATCTATCAAAAGATATAAGTGATGTTGCCGCACTTGGTGCTGGTGTGGAGAATGTCTCTCTTACTGGAGGCTCTGATTCAGATAAAAACTTTTATGTAGTTTACAGCCAAGCTTTAAAGAGTGAGCCTTTTATCAATGATAATACTGGTCAGTCTAAATTTTATTTCACAGTTGGTGCTGGTTCTAATAGGTTTGGAAAGAAAAGTCCCTCAGATATTCAATCTGGAAAAGGAGCTCACGGTACCTATGTATTTGGCAGCGTTGCTTATGAGGTGGCCGGAGCCTGTAACATTATAGCTGCCTGGAATGGAATAAATCTCAGCACGGGTATATCGAAAACATTCTGGATCAACGACATACCGATTTCGACAATCCTTGGTGCAGCGGATCTTACATCTAACTCGGGAAGTGGAGTCCGTTGTACATTCGGTTTTGGAACTGGTTTCCCGTTTTAAGGATTTTTGGATATTTCCAAAATGCTTTGTATGATGAACGAGGATAGATAAAAATATTAAATTGAAACTCAGTTGTTTACTCTGATTTGTATTCCATGCATATAATCAGATAAATTTATGAGCAATCTCAGGCATCATTATCACGAATAACGTGTACGTCAAATTCAGAAATCTGCCTGGATACTACCTAACTATTTAACAAATATACCCTAACTGACGGAGCAAATATGAAAAAAAGTATTATAAGAGTTGTTTTTTATACGTTAATAGCATCTGGATACTCAGCACCTTTGCTTGGTGCCTATAATCATGGGAACATGTCTGATTCTCACTGTGGCGGAGGTTCCGGTCATGGTAACGGGCATCACGATGGGGGTGGTCATCATGATGGTGGAAACAACGGCGGCGGCGGAAACCACGGCGGCGGCGGAAACAACGGCGGTGGCGGAAACAATGGCGGTGGCGGAAACAACGGCGGCGGCGGA
>JAAXXL010000019.1 GCA_013334485.1 Chlorobiaceae bacterium
CAAATGTAATGTCACCCACGAGGGCAGCCCGCAAGAGCTTCTTGAAAAAGGGTTTATCCGGCGCAATGAACAGCGTTTTCTGCGCCATGCCTTGTACAGTTTTACCAGCAGTGACCTTCTTCAGCTCCTGCATTCACGAGGCGTGCGTACAGAAGTGAGAGCTGATGGAAAGATATTTCCCGAAAGCGGGGAAGCCACATCGGTAGCGCTTGCTTTTGAAGAGCTGCAGAGGATCTCGTCGGTAGAGGTGCGCCCTTCATGCCGGGTCAAAAGTGTAGTGTACAGGGATGGCCTGTTTCATGTGAAGTGCGCCGGCTTATCATTTACTGCCGACTCCCTCATTCTTGCTACCGGAGGCGTTTCATACTCCAATACCGGTACGACGGGAGACGGTCTTGCAATTGCGCGATCCTTCGGTCATTCGGTAGTTGAACCATCCGCAGCGCTCTCGCCGATTCACACCATCAAGCCTCCCCCAGACACCCTTGCCGGAGTTGCACTCCGTTCTGCTGGATTGGTAGCATCCGCCGGGGGACAGAGGATTGAGCGGTGCGGTGACCTGCTCTTTACGCATCGCGGTTTCAGCGGCCCTGCCGCGCTTTCGCTTTCGCGTGATATTGCTGAGCTGCTAAGGGATTCCGGGAAATGCGAGCTTTTTGCTGATTTTTTTCCTCATCATAAACAGGCAGAACTCGAACAGCTCTTTTTTCGCCTAACGCATAAAAATGGTGCCCAGATGGTGCGCAAATTCCTTCAGAGCTGCCCGATAGCCCCGCCTGAAGGCGCTTTCGGCACAGCACCGCACGGCACAATTCCTACTGCGATTGTGCCTTCAATCATGCGTCAGGCGGCTGTTGAGAGTGAAGTGACCTGGAGTACACTTTCCAAAGAGAAGCGACTCTCATTGCTTGCTGTACTCAAGCGCTTTCCCCTTGGGCGTGTTCGTGAAATCGTGCTTGATCAGGGAGAGGTATCAGCCGGAGGTGTTTCGCTCGCCGAGGTGAATCCCAAGAGCATGCAGTCACGTGTGGTCCCAAACCTTTTTTTATGCGGAGAGCTGCTTGACTACGCCGGCGAGATAGGCGGCTACAACCTCCAGGCAGCATTTTCAACCGGTTGGATGGCCGGCCAGAATGCGGTTAAGAGTTTTGTTCAGAAAAAGGAGTGACTTCTGAATTTCATAGGACCTTTGAAATTCAGAAAAAGGACTTAAAGGACTACAGGGACAGCAACGACGAAGAGAAATACGCCTCTCAAGGGGGCAAACACGCAGGTTTGCCCCTACAGTAATTCAAAATCCAAAATTCAAAATCTCTTTACCCGCAGGAGTAGAGGGGCTCTTTGGTTGCCATGTCCATCTTTACGATCGAGAATTGGCTCTCTTCCAGGTCGTAGGAAAGTGTCGGATTGTCATGAAAAACCACCGATCTCTTCTCGAATCGTATCTTCATCGGTACGCTTACCTTGCGTTCGTCACCACAGACATTGTTTTTCACTCCGGGACGGAACAGTTCACGTTCAGCGCCAGGTATTGAGACCTCTACAGCATGATCGACCGTGCTGAGCGCCTCTACTGAACCGTTCAGTGAGAGCTGGACGGAGTTGATATCACCATGAATGCCGTTCGGCTCATTATCGTAGGCGGTAAGTATGCCGATAGGGGTCGGGATATCAATTTTTTTATAGGGTTCAAACGAGCGAATTTCGCCCGACTCATAGAACGAAAGGCCTGTTCTGAGGGTGATCTCGCCAAGTGGAGTCGTTACTTTAAGTGTTTGACCGGGCCAGAGGGTTATACTTTTCAGTGCCCCGCTTTCATAAAACTGCAAGGCAATAATTTTAGCCGTCAG
This sequence comes from Chlorobiaceae bacterium, assembly GCA_013334485.1. Lineage (GTDB taxonomy): Bacteria > Bacteroidota > Chlorobiia > Chlorobiales > Chlorobiaceae > Chlorobium. The sequence continues at coordinate 1,851 of JAAXXL010000019.1, forward strand.
CTCTCCGGCAGGTGAACGGAAGGTAAGCGGGTCGGCAAGGGCAAACTCGTTTTTCCATGACCAGAAGCCGCTCAGCTTTCCGTCAAGCGGAAATATCCGTTTAATGCTGCCACTCTTGTGAAAGGTGACCAGTTCAGCCGGGATAGCTCCAACAGGTGTTTCAAGTATGGTCTGTGACTGCAGTGCTATCGATTTGAGTGAACCATCCTTGTAGAAGTAGACCGGCTTTACCGCCCGCCGTCCCATATCTTCAGCTTCATACTGTGGCACAAGAGTGCCGTAAGGGGTTACAAGGCTATTTGGTTCTGTTACAAGACAGCCGTCCATCTTGCCGTTTGAAAAGAGAGTGCGGAACTCTACTCCCGAAAGATCGCCGTATAGTGTGCTTGCCGTGCTCATGATTATTGGTCAATTTAAAGGGTTGTCAGGTTCAGTATGCCTGCGCCTCTATAATTAAGCAATAACCGTGCCGAAAAGTAACCCTTTCCCAAGACTATAAAAAATAATCAATTACAGCTATCTTCGGTATTTTGAGCAATCTTTATTGCTACGATAATGTAGGAAATGGTTAGGTCCCTACTCTTTGGTAGGAAGTAAGATAGATTATATCTTATATATTAACGTCCTAAACCTGCGCCCTCAACAAATCAGCTCAATGGCGAATTACTTGGACGCAATCCGCCATTTTTTTTGAGAAAAAGTAGATGCCGATAATTCAGAACCTGGATTTTGCTTTTTTGAAGGCCTTTTTCAGGTCGTTCATAGCAATTTCAGCACCTTTTTTCATCTCCATCCAGGCATCTTCGCTGCTGTGCAGAAGGTCAGCAGCTTTTGTTGATGCAGCTTCTCGCTGGTGTTTGACCACTTCGATATGCTGTTTGAGGTTTTGTGTGATTTTATCTGCTCTTTTTTCCAGTTTTGCTATATCGCGATCCCACGACCTGAGCTGCCGGTCGAACTTGTTGATAAAGATTTTCCGTTCCATAGTGCTCTTCACTGGTTAATGAGGTTGAAGACAAAGTGTCCCTACCTCTTTAAGAACAGTTCTTATGGCCTTTTCGTTTTCTTTGGATTGCCGCGCTATTTTTTTTGCCTCTGCAGAGCTTTTTCTGATATGATATCTTCAACATTCGAAGAGATGGAGAGGCTGCGTATGAGTTCAAGCAGATTCTGCTCAACATTGAGATTCAGCTCTACGGCACGACCGTTCTGAAAGTCAGGATTGCTTCCCTTGAGCTGGATGGCAATCACAGACTTTCCTTCAGGGGTCATGCTTAATGAAGAGTTCAAATCCACATAGAGAAAGTTTGAAAGGGCCTCGTAGGTTGTTCGCAGACCCTGATTTGCAGCAGCCCGCTCCTCTGCGGTTGTGGCATAGATGATCTGTCCGTCCTGTTCGGCATTCACTCCTCCATTGCGAATTTCAAACAGTTCATCCTTTATCGCTACGGGAATGGAACCCTTGATTGTTCCGGTGGCAAAGATTTTTTTGGTTCCCTGGAGATCAAGCAGCTTTTGCAGGGGGATGTTGCTCAGTTGCAGGGTCGTTGCTCCGCTTTTTTTCGCCATATCGTAATCGATGCGACCAATGGAGAGTGAACCGCCAAACAAACCTGTGCGGAAGTCAGTGAGTGTCAAAATATCGGGGCGCAGCCTGTTCTGCCATAGCGCGATTGTTCCGTCAGGGTCGAGCAGCATCAGCTCTCCTGAAGAACTCTTGCGTCCGAGGCTCTTGAGTTTAAAGTGAATGGTGACAGCTCCATCCAGTGTACGGGAAAGAAGAAGATCGGGCTCCGAGAATGTGTAGCTTGCATCAGGATTTGAACTGTTGAATATACGATCTGCTGTTGTTTGCTTTTTCCGGGGAGGAGCAATCGTGACGGTTCCGCCACCCGATGATTGAAGGCGGGCCTTGTTCACCGAGAAGCGGGTTTTATCGATAGTAATCGGCAGGGTACCGCTTAGCGCCCCATGGAGCGATCCAACGAGATCTCCGTGCAGTTTTACCCGCGGAAGCGCATTGATGTTTTGCAGTTTGAGGGTGAAACGGCTGCTTTTTGTTGATGGATCAAAACTGAAGGGTGTTGAGGTTATTTTTCCTCCGAGTACTCTTGCTGAAAGGCTGCTTACTGCGAGTCCCGAAAGATTTTTTCTGCTGCTGTTGAGTTTTATGGTGGCATTGAGCTGTTCGAGAAGTTTCTCGCCACCTTTGGCTGTGCTGATATCAAAAGAGAAGAGAGGTTTTTTCTCTTTTGTATAGAAGATGATTCGTGACCCATTTGTGGTCGCAAGCGCTGCATTTCTGACGGTTACTGTTGAGTCCTGAAACTCTATTGGCAGTGTTCCGCTGACATTTCCTGAGGCGGCCGGGGTTGTGCTTCCTCCACGGTTAAAACCTGGCAGCCCGGTAAGTGGTGTTGCAGGCAGATAGAGGGTGAAGCTGGTCTTTTTATCCTTGAGGTCGTAGTCTATTTTCTCCGAAGATGCCTGCCACTCAAAGAGGTCAACGGAGCAGTTGCTGAGCGTAAGCGTGCAGGGTTTGAGCGGGTCACGTTTTGAGCCGAAAAGGGCTATGAAATTACTGACTGGTGAAGGAGTTCCGTCGCTGAGGAGGCTTGCTATATGAAGCGTATCCAGAGGCTGTTGCCATTGTCCCGCTTCACTGAGATTAACGTTGTAGTTTACTCCTTCAAGACGAAGCTTTTCACGGCTTGCCATCGCATTGACCAACGGATAGGAGACAAAGAGTGGTTTGAAGGAGATCGATAGCCCCTTGCTGCGTGACACGGTAACCTTCGCGGTTATCCGGGGATTTTTGTCGCTGAATACAAACAGCTCAGGATTGGTACCGATCCTGAGTGAGTCAGCCTGCAGGGTGAATTCAGCATCAATAAAATCCGGTATGAACCCCCATGATTTATGCGCGGATAAGGTCACGGGGTGTAACGAGAGTCGGCCGTTAAAGAGTGAGAGTGTGAAGGTGATCGGTTGATCACTGCACCCGTCGTTCTCGGGAGTAAGCGAGGCTTTCATCTGGCGGAAGCTTATGCCTGACGGGCCGGGAGAGCTCAGATCCGAGAGCTCAATCCGGATTGGTTTGCCTTCCAGAGCATGGGTGAGAAGCCGGGGTGCAATAAGGGGGAAAAAGAGGTATCCTGCTGCCGGAATGAGTGTTAGCAGCAGGAGTAAAAAAACCAGTGAGTAAAGCAGCCATTTTTTCACGGGCAGAAAATTTATGGGGGCATCACTACCGGTAGAGATGCCTGTGGGATGTTTACTTTTTTACCCAGTTGCCCTTAACCTGAATCCAGGTTCCAGCCGGAAGCCGGGAGTAGATTTTTTCGTACATCATGGCACCCACAACATCAAGCGAAAGGTTGTTCTGTGCGGCAACTTTTGCATACTCTGCGCGCCGGGAGTTGTTGATTGTTGAAATCAGATCCTGGGCTGCGGCTGAAGCGCCGGGAGGTGCTGCAAGCAGTCCGTTGTCAACCTCTCCTGCAAGCCCGCTGGATCTGGCTGTTTCGAGGTCAAGAGCATATGCCGACAGTGACACACTGAACATCAGCATCATCAAGACAGCAACTTTGGATATAATCCGGTGTATGGTTCTCATAGTATTGTTCCTCCTGGTTAAAATAATCCTTTTTTAGTGTCAAGCAGATTGTCCAGTTCACGGTCTACCTTGATTCTGATCTCGTGATCAATTTTTATGTTCATGTTAATCACAATCGGTTTGTCAGGAGCTTCAACCTTGACCGTCGGACTACAGGCACTCAACCATACGGATGATGTTAACGTGAGTGCGAAGAGAATGCGGATAGTTGCTTTGTTCATTGATTTTCCTTCTGTTAAACGCAGATTGGCTTTTATAAATAGTTCATTGAAATGCTCAGGTCAAGCTTTGAGGAGCCAAGCGAAAAAAGCGCTTCGTTGAATGATGGCGGACCGCGTCTGATTTGAGGGTTATTGGAAACACCGAACCCCTCTTTTGGAATACCGATAAAGCTTTTGTCCATTTTACCGTTGCCGTTTTCATCATGAAGCACGCTTACAGCATAGTTTCCGTAAGGTATGTTTTCAAATGTGGCGCCAATTGAAGCGGTTCCGTTTTTACTTACTTTTGTTGCAAAGGCACGTTCGGGCTTGTCAGGAAAACCTTTTTTGGTGGTATAGAGTGCAACACCAAGCATGCCATCCGGATTTTTCAGACCCTTGATGTATACCGTAATTGATCCAGCCCGGGAGGCATTTGCATTTTGTGACACTATGCTTTCTGCCAGCAGCGCCGGGGATGCAGAGAGAAGAGTGAGCAGAGCCACAGGGAGAAATTTTTTCATATTGTTCACTACAATAGCCATTATTGAGCATACAAGCGTTATTCGTCCAATATCGTTATTTCACCATCCAGGTACAAGCTCTGACTGAAGAGTGTGAGTGGCACGCAGCACATTCAGTCGTCCGGTTTTCAGATTGTTGATACAAGTTCAAAGAGAGTAAAACTATTTGAACCGTCATTCGGTTAACACAAAACAGAGGCAGGGAGTAATTCGTTCATGAGGTTTAACCATTGGGCACATCTATTAAACGGAGAAAGAGCATGACTATTGAAGTTAAAAACTATCACATTCTTGTCTATGGCAGTCCTGAAGGTTACCAGACCAATCGGGCCCAGATTGCACTCTACGGTTCTGACGGAAAAACGGTGGCTTATCTGCGATTCAATGATCCCGGAATGCTTTTTGAAAATGACAGCCAGACGGGGGGTACCATTTTGATGCATCTTCCCTCAGCCATGTTTCAGAGTGTGCTTGATGTGCTGCGCAACGAAAAACCGGTCTATATCTACTTTGCCCAGGGCAGGGGTTTTCTTTCAACATCAACGGAACCTGTTGGAGAGGGGGAGTAGCCGGGCAGGGAAAACCGGAATACCCTGAGGTGTTTAATTCAACACTGTTATGGATTGCTGAATCAGATCCGTATGGTTATGTTAAGGGATGCTCCCCTGGGTGGCGGGAGTTAGGCGGTGCCTTGTAACGTTTTTTACTGATTTTTATCTCCATGCCTGAGTTATCCCTTCCCTGTCGTTTTGAATCCAATGTTCCTCTCGGAAAGAGGGGTTATTATGCCATTGGCGGCACAGCACGTTTTTTCGCCCGTCCCGAAAGCCTCTCCGCTCTCGGCGATATGCTTTTCTGGAATCGTGAGCACCGTCTTCCTCTTGCTGTAATGGGAGAGGGGAGCAATATTATCTTTTCGGATGAGGAGTTTCCCGGTATTGTACTATCGCTTGATGGTATGCAGCGGATTTTCTGGCTCTCTCAGGACGAGCTTTTCTGTGAAGCAGGGGCTGATAATACCATGATTGCCGAAGAGCTGCTTAAAAGCGGAAAAAGTGGCGGTGAGTGGCTTTACCGTCTTCCGGGTCAGATAGGTTCAACCGTCAGAATGAATGCCCGCTGTTTTGGCGGGGAAGTTTCAGCTATCACTTCAGGCATCCAGACACTCTCTCTTGACGGCAGGCTCTCATGGAAGTCACCTGAAGAGGTTTTTCACGGTTACAAGCACACCTCACTGATGGAGAATCCTGAAATAGTGGTTGCCGTGGTGCTTCACTTTCCCCTTGAAAGTCCGGAAGTTGAGATTCACCGCCAGATGGAGGTGTATGAGTCGGAGCGAATTAAAAAGCATCATTTCGATTATCCAAGCTGTGGCTCTGCGTTCAAGAATAACTATGAAGCTGGCCGTTCGAGCGGCCAGATTTTCGAGGAGCTTGGCTTCAAGGGGTCACGTGAAGGCGGTGCAATGGTCAGCGAGCACCATGCCAATTTCATTTTCAACAGGGATGCAGCAACGGCCATTGATGTGCTCAGGCTTGCCGGTCGCATGAAATCGGCTGCACTGGAGAAGGCGGGCGTCAAGCTTGATCTTGAAGTGCAGTGCATCGGCCGGTTTGGCCGGACTCTTCTTGATGCATGCGGCGTTCGCTATGAGAGCGACCGGAGCGATCCGGGAAAAGGGTGGGCGGGGCTCCTGAACTCTGTGCAGGATGATGAAGCTGATGCTTCTTTTCCGCGAGATCCCCGTATCCTCATACAGGGTCCGCTGGTCGGATATAGCGGAGTTGATCGGGAGGTGCCGCCCGGTGCTTTCGTTCAGGTGGAGCAACTCCGTTCACAGAAGGAGGCAGCCTCCGATCCCGATGCTCCGTTTCTTCGCTGGACAAACCGTCATACTGCTGATAAAGCCCTGTTTGCCTGTAAACCGCCCTCAACGTCCGGTGAGAGCACATTCGTTGACGGTTTGTGGCAGTATGGGGTGTCCGAGCTTTTTATTGGTGACGGGGGTTCCGGTGAGCGCTATCTTGAATTTGAAATGACACCTGAGGGAGAGTGGGTGGCTCTTCGTTTTGATGGACCGAGAAAAAGGAGTGAAGGCTACACCGAACTTTCGGAGAAACCCTGGAAAAGCTCTCTGAATCTGATAAATGATGAAGAGTGTTTCGGTATGGAGTTTACCTACGCTCTGCTTGAACCCTTTATTTCAGAAGGAAGGGTTTCGCTGCAGTGCTTTGTCTCAACGGGAAGGGGAGAGTATGCTCTTTTCCCATGGTGGCCGTCACCCTCATTACCGGCCGATTTTCATCAGCCGGATAAGTTTTTCAGGGTAGTTTTATATTGAGGGGTGCCCTTTACAGGTCGGCAGCAGGCATGCGTGAAACCTCTGCTGCGGTAAAGACAGGCCCCTCCTTGCAGACATAGATCGATCCTACATTGCAGCGTCCGCATTTGCCGAGCCCGCACTTCATGCGGTTTTCAAGTGTCGTATAGACATTGGACTCCTCAAATCCCAGTTTCTTGAGCGAGATCAGGGTGAACTTGATCATGATGGGGGGACCGCAAAGTATGGCAACACAGTTCTCCGCAGAGGGAGCGGCCTCTTCAAGAACGGTTGGGACAAATCCTACCCGGTGCTTCCAGTCAGGAGACTCTCCACCCGGATCAACGGCGAGTACAAGCTCTACATCGTCTCGCTGCATCCACTCTTCAAGCTCATGTTTATAGACCAGGTCAGCTACGGTGCGGGCACCATAAACAATGGTCACCTTGCCGAACTTCTCCCGCTGGTCGAGGCATGACCAGATAACGCTTCTGGTTGGAGGAAGGGCAATGCCGCCTGCAATGAAGAGGAGGTTCTTGCCATAGAACTCTTCAAGAGGAAAGCGGTTTCCGTAAGGGCCCCTGAAGGTTACAAGGTCACCGATATCGGCACGGGCAAGCGCAGAGGTCACTCTTCCTGACTCTCGGAAGGTGCACTCAATATACTCGTTGCGGGTCTCGGGGCTCGCTACGCAGAAGGTGCTCTCACCCTCTCCGTAAACTCCGTAGAGCCCGAACATGCCGGTACGGTAGGTTGCCTTGAAGAGCTCATGGTCAAGAGGGTCCTGAAACTCGAGCCTCAAGGTTCTTACGCCGGGCGCTTCGTCATGGCGGTTGACGATTTTCATGATGGCCGGCTTGTAGATGTTCTGTGCCGCGTTGCTGTTGTTTTCTGTCACTGCGATAATTTTGAGATCTCTTGTAAAGTTTCTGTTATTCCCATGTCAACCGGACACTCTCTGGTGCATCTGCCGCATCCGCTGCAACTGTTTGCACTGAACTTGCCGGGAAAATAGTTGAACTTGTGCATGATGCGCTGGCGCCACCGTGCAGACTGCGTTGATCGGGGGTTATGACCCGATGTGTGCATGGTAAAGAGTGCAAAAGAGCAACTGTCCCAGTTTTTTCGTCTTATACCCTCAAAGCTGCCACCTTCGTCCTGAATATCAAAACAGTGACAGGTAGGGCAAAGATAGGTACAGGAGCCGCAGCCGATACAGCGAAGCGAAATCTCCTTCCAGAAGTGACTGTTAAAGTTTTCAGGGTTTTTCAGCCACTCGGCACAGGCATCAGCATCGAACTTTTCGGGTACCGATACGGTCGCAGCCGCCGGGTCTGAGCCCTCCTGCAAGAGGTCGGCCACTTTTTTGAAGGCTTCGCGTCCCCGATCTGTAAGCTCCTCAACCTGCCACCCTTTATTGTTCTCAAGGGGGCGCAGCAAGATATCGGAACCTTTCGTGCTGTCAGGGGCAAGCTTCAACGAGGTACACATGCAGAACTCGTCAGCTTTTGTGCATGCAATGGTCACAATCACCGACTCATTTCGCCGCTGAAACCAGTACTCATCCTTGTAATCCCATCCAAAAAGCGGGTCGTCGATGGCCAGTCCGGATGCATCGCAGGCCCTGGCACCAAAGATGATTCTCGGGCCTGAGGGAGGCAGAAATTCAGAGGTGTTGATCTCTGATTTTGTAATGTTGTAACGCAACATCGGTTCGCTCTGGGGAAAAAAGAGCTCCTTGATTGAACGGTCGGCGAGAACCAGATTGAGATCAAGTTCCGAAGCGGATTTTACCGCATCGTACATTGAACTGTTGGTTCTCTGCACTGGACCGATCACCGTCATGCCTGCCGAGCGCCATCGTTCGACACAACTGTCCAGTTTATCGGCGAAAAGGATTTTAGTCATACGCGTTGGTTACTTAGAGAATGAATGTCTCGGAATCGTCCTTTTTGAAACTTGCAAGCACAGGCTCCTGTGTTTTGCTTGTTCCGGCAAAATGGTTAAAAGAGTTCAGAACCTCTTCAGCCATCTTCCGGTTGATGAGGCGGAGCGGAATATTGACCGGGCAGGCCCGGTCACAGTTACCGCATTCAACGCAGCGGCCGGAGAGGTGAAATGCCCGGACGATATTCCATTCGAAATTTCCGAGCGTATGTGATGAGGTATTGACCCATTGCGGCTGGTTGCTGTCAACAATGCAGCGGCGGCAGTAGCACATGGGGCAGGCCTGACGGCAGGCATAGCACTTGATGCATTTGGAAAACTCCTCCTGCCAGAACAGAAAGCGCTCTTCAGGGCTCATTTTTTCAATTTTTGCAAGCTGCTCCTCACCGGCAGTTTCAGGGGTTATCTCCTTCAGGGCGGTGATAAGAGCGGTAAACTCTTCTACTGAGCTTCCCTCAAGCGCCTTCAGCTCGCCCTTCGGGCTGTCGAATCCGATAATGACGATCTGGGCAGTGTCAAGCTGGGCCTCTGCGGCAAGGACATTCAGGGCACGTACACCTTCGGGTCGGAGAAAAACAGCTACACGTTTCTCATCACTCAGGAGTCCTTCCGTAAGCAGATAGCCGGAGAGGTTCGAAATGCATGCGCTGTCCAGCACAAGTTTATCGCACTCTTCTGCAGAGGTGATAAAGAGGGGACGACGACGCTCTTTGTTCGAGCCTGCGCCGTAGCCGATAACCATTTTAACCTCACCGCTCGAAAGAAGCTCTTTTGCCCTGGTTCTGTATAGTTGCTCGATACTCATTGCGTGTTGTTTTATTAGAGTGAAGCTGGGGCCTGGGTCTCTTCGATCAGCTTATGGTACTGATCAAACGGACCAAGTTTACGGATATCTTCTGTAATACTGTTGATGAGATCGGCAAATTTCAAACCTTCAGCCGCACTGATCCATGAGTACTTGATTCTCTCCTCGGGAATGCCTGTAAATGCGAGCAGGGCACGAAAAACCATCCAGCGGCGGCGGGCGTGATAGTTGCCATGGGTAAAGTGACAGTCACCAGGGTGGCAGCCGCTGATCAGAATACCGTCAGCACCTTTCTGAAGCGCCTTGAGGATAAACATCGGGCTGATCCTTCCGGTGCAGGGGAGTCGGATAATACGCACATTCGGTGCATACTTCAACCTGCTGGTTCCCGCCAGATCAGCTCCGGCATAGGTACAGTAGGTGCAGACAAAGGCAGTAATTTTTGGTTCAAATGGTTCACTCATCAGCTTACTCCTGTAGCAAATTTCTGTTCATTCACGAAAAAAGAGTGCCTCTTTTCAGAGACCCATTACTTCAGCAAAGATCTGTTTTTCGGTAAAGCCTGCCAGATCGATGCTGTTCGAGCGGCAGAAGGTAACGCATGTTCCACAACCCTGGCAGAGGCCGGGATTGACCGATGCGACACGCTTGATGAGCTTTCCGGAGCGGTCCATGATATCCTTTTTCTCGATTGCCCCGTACGGACAGGCAAGAACACAGCCCCAGCATCCGGCGCAGGTGCTTTCGTTATTGACGGCAATAACCGGTTCACGCTCAAGCTTCTCCTTGCTGAAAAGTGCGAGTACCTTGCTCGCCGATGCCGATGCCTGGGCAACAGAGTCTGGAATGTCTTTTGGAGACTGGCATGCTCCAGCCAGGAAGATGCCAGCGGTTGAGGATTCAACCGGACGAAGCTTGAGGTGAGCTTCATTGAAAAATCCGTACTCGTCATAACCGATACCGATGGTTTTTGCGAACTCTTTGGCATCGGGCTGAGCAACCATGGCTGTAGCAAGAACCACCATATCAGCAGCAATCTCAACCGGTTTGCCAAGCAGGGTATCAACACCCCGGACCATCAGCTTGCCGTTTTCAAGCCATACCTTGCTGACACGGCCGCGCAGATAACCGGCCTCATCCTCTTCAATCGCCCGGCGGGTGAACTCGTCATACCCCTTGCCTGCGGCGCGGATATCCATGTAGAAGATTTTACTCTTTCCGCCATGAACCTTGTGGGCGTAGAGCATGGCATGTTTTGCGGTGTACATGCAGCAGATTTTGGAGCAGTACTTTACCCCCTTTGACGGGTCACGTGATCCGGCACACTGGATGAAAACGACTGTTTCCGGCTCTTTTCCGTCCGACGGGCGCTGGACTTTTCCGCCTGTCGGGCCGCTGGCTGAAGCGAGGCGTTCAAACTGGAGGCCGGTAATGACATCCTGATATTTTCCGAAACCGTACTCTCCGTACATGGCATTATTCTGAACCTGAAAACCGGTTGCAACTACGATGGCGCCGATTTCGAGATCCTCAAACTCATCCTGCATTTCGAAGTCGATGCAGTCAAGCGGGCAGGTTTTAACACAGATTTTGCACTTGCCGTTTTTGAAGTAGGTACAACTGTTCTTGTCAATAACCGGAATATTCGGTACAGCCTGGGCGAAAGGGGTGTAGATGGCGGTTCGTTTGCCGATTCCGCAGTCAAACTCGCTTGAGATTTTTTTGGAAGGACATTTGGTTATACACTCACCGCATCCGGTACAGGTACTCTTGTTTACATAGCGTGCTTTAAGGCGAACCTTGACCTGAAAGTTACCGATGTAGCCGTCAACACTCTCGATTTCGGCATAGGTAAGCAGTCTGATTTTTGGATGCTGTGCCGCCTCAACCATTCTCGGGGTCATGATGCACTGCGAACAGTCGAGTGTCGGGAATGTTTCCGAAAGCTGGGCCATGTGGCCGCCAAGAGAGGGTTCGCGTTCTACCAGCACTACCTCCTGACCTGCATTGGCGATATCGAGCGCGGCCTGTATGCCGGCGATACCTCCTCCGATAACCAGTGCCCGGCGTGTTACCGGAACTTCAATCGGCTGAAGGTTGTTGTTGCGCTTTACCTTTTCAACCATTGAGCGAACAATGTCGATGGCCTTGTCGGTAGCTTTGTCATTGTCATTGTGTACCCATGAACACTGTTCGCGGATGTTGGCGATTTCACACATGTAGGGATTCAGACCCGCTTCAGCGCAAGCCTTGCGGAAGGTTGCCTCATGCATTCTCGGTGAACAGGCTGCAACGACAACGCCGGTGAGATTGTTGTCGCGAATGGCTTTTTTAACGCTCTCCTGACCGGGGTCGGAGCAGAAATACTTGTATTCAATAGATGAGGCTACGCCCGGGTGATCACCCAGAGTTGAAGCCAGCCTTGTACAATCAACCTTCGCGCCGATATTTTCGCCGCAGTGACAAATGAATACCCCTATTTTCGACATGGTTCAATCGTTTAGAATGAAGCCGCATAACGGCACGGCACCTCAATGAATCCGGTGAGAGGAAGGCTGCACCGGTGTCATTATTTTCAACAAGGCATGAAAACTCCCCTTAAGCCATAGCTGTTGCAGTGGATCATGGGGATGATCGTCTCTGTGTGACCGGTGATTCTGTCGTCTGATACATATTGACTTTTTACTCACCTTCTGCCGCTATCCCGTTACTGCTTTGAAGCGCGGGGGGATGAGCGGCAGCGTTACCGTTTTGTCAGTTTAAAATTTTGATACCAGATCAAGAGCCGGTACAAAATGCTTGCCGACTGCGACTTCAGAAGGCTCTGCGCCGCAGGCTATGGCTACAAGTTCCGAAATATAGTAAACCGGCATCGGCTTTACATCACCGAATCGCTTGATCATACTCTCCTGACGCATGTCAAGATTAGCCTGACAGAGAGGGCAAGCGACGACAAATGCTTCAGCTCCATTTGCGGAGGCATTTCTGGCGATCTTGTGCGTGAGATCTTCAACAAGATCCTGCTGGGCAAGGGTGAGGCCGGCTCCGCAGCACTCGATCTTGAATGCCCAGTCAACCGGTGTGGCACCAAGCGCAGAGACAATGGCCTCCATTTTGTCGGGATTTTCGGGATCGTCAAAACCCATATCCTCCATGGGGCGAACCAGAAGGCAGCCGTAATAACAGGCAAGGCTGAGGCCCGTAAGAGGTTTTTTGACCCGTTTTTTTATCTCTTCCGGATCCATTGCCTCAAGAAGCTGTGTGACACCGATAAACTGTGTCGTACAGGTGGGCTCTATGCCGGTTATGGAACGGATCTCCTCGCGAAGTTCCTGGGAGTCAATAAGGGCCTTGCGTGTGCTTACCTGGCGGTTCTGGCAGGCAGCGCATGGTGCAAGCACTATATCAAGTCCCTGCTCTTCGGCAAGCACCTGGTTGCGTGCTGGAAGAAGCAGTGAGAGTTTGTGATTGGTTGCATGTGCAGATGTTGCTCCGCAGCAGTTCCAGTCCTCTATCTCCTTCAGGTTCAGTCCGAGCAGTGAGCACATTTTTTTAACCGAAATACCATACTCCTGAGCAGTGCCGTCAAGTGAGCAGCCGGGATAGTAACCGATAGTCATGCCCGGTTTGATGGAGAGGGGCGCATTGGCCACAAATTCCTTCTTTTTCGGGCGTCTTTTCGGGGCGGCCAGATGTGACTCCTCTTCCGAAGCAAGGAAAATCTTCTCTATCTGATCCTTCGCCTTGATGCCCCCTTTTCCGGTGAGTGTATGCATCGGATTGATCTTGCCCTGGGTGATCATCTTGACACCAGGTACGGCATCCTGAAGGAAGGTTCTTGTGCGGAGTTTGTAGCTGTTGACCAGTGAAAGCTCTTGAAGACGGCCGTGTTTGCGGACGTTTTTCAAAAATGAGACGTGAAAGGCAGTAACAAGTTTTTTTGACCGATCCTCTGAAACAATGTTCTTTTCAAGAGCGAGCGCTCTGAGTGAGTCCATTGTTGCCGCAATGTCAAGATTCTGCGGACATCGGGATGTACAGGTCATGCAGCCGAGACAGTACCAGAGCGCATCGCTTCTCAGCGCATCCTCGATATAGCCTGCCTGCACCAGACGCATGATCCTTGCAGGGGGATTATCCATAACTCCTCCAGCCGGACAACCAGCGGTACATTTTCCGCACTGGTAGCAGCAGTTGTAGTCATTCCCGGTGGACTCCTCAAGCTGATGCTTGAAGCCGTCCGTTTCTGTCATGTTGATTTTTGACACGTGGTATATGATTGCTTTTCGTGGAGCGGGGCGCTAAATGGCACAAACATGGTATTTTACATAAAAATACAATAATGTCAAATTTTTATGTCGGTTTATTCCATGCAACCATCTTCTTTTTACTTTCTTGAAAAGAACAGCATGCAACGGGTAAAAGAGAAAGATCGAGTAACAATTGTTAAGGAACAGCTCCTGAAGTATAAGAGTTTCAGGCATATGTTCAATATTACAAAAAAGAGGATAAAAAAAATCCTGAAAAGTATCAGGTTATATTTTTTTCTCCTTTTGGCCCTTATATCGCAGAGATCTCTTAATGATCGGGAAAAAAAAGAGATCGCATTGATATGATACTCTTTTTGCTTATGATAACAGTGATATTTCCTTTTTGTATCATGAATTATTTTCTGACAAGCCTATGTTCGACGAAATAGAGTTTGACAAGATAAAACGCCTTCCGAAATATGTTTTTGCTGCAGTCAACGAGCTGAAGATGGCTGAACGGCGTGCTGGTGAGGATGTTATTGATTTTTCAATGGGCAATCCCGATGGCCCTACTCCACAGCATATTGTCGACAAGCTGGTAGAGAGCATCAATAAACCCAGGACCCACGGTTATTCAGTCTCAAAAGGGATATACAAGCTTCGAGGTGCGGTTGGCACATGGTACAGGAACAAGTACAATGTTGATCTTGATCTTGATCGTGAAGTTGTTGCAACCATGGGCTCCAAGGAGGGGTATGTTCACCTTGTTCAGGCCATCACCAATCCCGGCGATCTGGCCATGGTGCCGGATCCCTGTTATCCGATCCACTCCCAGGCATTTATTCTTGCGGGTGGTAACGTGCACCGGTTGAAACTTGAATTGAACGATGATCTGACGCTCGATGAGGCGGGCTTTTTCCGCAACATCGAAAAGGCGCTGCGTGAATCATCCCCGAAACCGAAATATCTTGTGGTGAATTTCCCGAATAACCCTACCACCGCTACCGTAGAGCTTCCGTTTTATGAAAAGCTGGTCGATATTGCCCGCCAGGAACGGTTCTACATTATCAGCGATATTGCCTATGCCGAACTGACTTTTGACGGTTACGTAACCCCGTCGATTCTGCAGGTGCCGGGAGCCAAGGATGTTGCTGTTGAGAGCTACACGCTTTCAAAAACCTATAACATGGCGGGGTGGCGTGTCGGCTTTATGGTCGGCAACGCAAAACTGATCGGCGCACTTGAAAAAATCAAGAGCTGGCTTGATTATGGCACCTTTACACCGATCCAGGTCGCTTCAACCATAGCCCTTACCGGAGACCAGAGCTGTGTGCACGAGATCACCGAAGTCTATCGCAAAAGGCGTGATGTTATGGTCAAGAGCTTTGAAAATGCAGGCTGGCCGGTTGTCTCTCCACGTGCGAGCATGTTTGTATGGGCGCATATTCCGGAGCCCTTCCGTCACCTTGGAAGTCTTGAATTCAGCAAGAAGCTGCTTATGGAGGCCAAGGTTGCCGTAAGCCCCGGCATCGGGTTCGGTGCTTACGGTGATGAGTATGTGCGTGTGGCGATGATTGAGAACGAAGAGCGTATCCGTCAGGCCGCCCGCAACATCAAGAAGTTTCTGCGAACACCGGAAGCGTGAGAATAGCCCCGGGAGACCGGGGCTTTTTGATTTGAGAATTACGGCTTAGGTTGATGAGGGAGTAAAAATCCATAATCATCGATGAATTCAGGTTCACCCGTTAACTGTATTCCTTCATTTAACGAGACGTTAATATCGTCATCCAGTACCCCATCACAGAATTTACTTTTGTCGACTTTAAATCTTCCACAATCACTTAAAGCTGACAATAAAGCCCTTCCAACTTGGATGTATTGGCCTTTTAATGCAAAAGAATGGTTGTTGATCGCTTCGTCCAGCTTGTTTATTGCGTGGATAGATTTTTGTTCCATAGTTGTTCCTTATGACCTGAATAAGCAT
This sequence comes from Chlorobiaceae bacterium, assembly GCA_013334485.1. Lineage (GTDB taxonomy): Bacteria > Bacteroidota > Chlorobiia > Chlorobiales > Chlorobiaceae > Chlorobium. The sequence goes on from JAAXXL010000019.1 coordinate 17,497, forward strand.
TTGAAATGGTATTCTGCTGAAGAATAGGCTAAGTTACCTTTCGCTGTACTCAATGTGTTTGATTGCAAACGATTAAAGATTTATGGTTTACTTTTTGTCATTTTGTATCACTTCAGAATAATACTTATTTATTTCATCTGACAATATTTTACAGTGTTTCAAATCTTCTTCTCTAAGTTTGATCCCATCCTCTGTTTGGTGAATTCCCAAAGCTTTGTTATGACCATGTAAACTTTCTTCAAAACTTTTTCTGAGAGCGATTAATCTATCCAGTCTTTCATACCTATTTCCGAGCTTAGCTTCTTTAACACAAGCATGAGAGGCATTTGATGAACTTATAGCAGCAACAGCAGAAACACCAGACACTATTAATGCGATTAAAGATATGACTACTGGCATCCAATCAATTTCATCTTTTGATTTAACTACAAAAGGGGTGTCATCAGTGCCAAATTTTTCCCGAAAATAAATTGGAGCGCTTATTTCAGTGATTGCGATTTTTGATGTTTTTGTTTTGGCAGTAGGCATAGCTTGTTCCGATGGTGTACTCAGCGCTGTGCCTTGGGATAACAAAAGTAAATAAAGTGATAAAGATAATGTTCTAAGCTTCATTACTTCTCCTCTTTCAGTTCAAAAATCTCTCCTATAGCAATCTGAATCGCATCAGCGACCATACCCGACGAGACCAGGCTGGATACATCTCCGGCAAGGTCTCCGGCTCTGCCGTGAAACCAGGCTCCGGCTGCTGCTGCGTTGAAGAGCGGGGCCCCTTTGGCTGCAAGGGCGGCAATCATGCCGGAGAGGAGATCTCCAGTTCCGGCTGTTGCCAGTGCATCTGTGCCGCTTGTATTCAGGAGTATCGAACCTTCAGGATCGGCAATGACTGTGGGGCTGCCTTTAAGCAGGAGGTGTACTCCGAGATTTGCTGCAACGGCTCTTGCTGTTTCGATCGGGTCGGAGGCAATCTGCTCTGCCGTCATTCCATTGATGCGGCTGAGTTCCCCATAGTGAGGTGTGAGCAGTACATCGCCGGAAAGGTTGGCGAGCATCTCTGTGCCCATAACGGAGAGTGCGTAGAGCGCGTCAGCGTCAAGAATCAGCTTTTTATTGATGATATCCTCAGTTGCCAGAAGGGTTGCAACCAGATCAAGAGAGCTTTTGTCGCGTCCCAGGCCGCAACCGATGAGTATCGTATCCGCCCAGCGGGCTTTTTCAGCTATCGAGGCACTATCCCTTCCGATCACCACCACTTCCGGGAGAGCCGTGTGCATGACCCCTGCATGCGCTATCGGCATGCTGACAGCTACATATCCGGCACCGGCCCTGAGAGCCCCTTTTGCGGCAAGTATGGCTGCTCCGAGCATTGAACCCTGTTCTGAATGGGATCCTGCAATAATCAGAACTTTTCCGTTGCTATGCTTTGCGCTTGAAGGCTCCCTCAGGAGGAACTGTTCTGCGGCGAACTCTTTGTCTGTAAGCTGAGCGCAGGCTGGATCAGCAAGAAAGCCGGGGATGGATATTTCAGCTACATGAAGCTCTCCACAGAGCTCCGGCCCGTCGTTCAGAAAGAGGCCTGTTTTAAGGAAGGCCATGGTAACCGTTGCATCTGCCACGACAACCGGAGTGGCGGCAAAACCTGTTGTTGCATCAAGCCCGGAAGGGAGATCAACGGCAATTGTCGGGGATCCGCTGCGTTCCCTGATAGAGTTGAGCAGCTCTATTCCTGAAGAGAGGGGAGCAGGAAGCTCCATTGACTCCTCAGTCAGGCAGAGCCCGGTACCGGTGATAGCGTCAATAAGAGAGTCGTAGGCTGTCTCAGCAGCAAAAGGCAGAGCCTCCTCAATGCTGCGGAAGATGCGCAGGGGAGCGCTGAAAGTGGAGTAGGCTTCAAGGATAGAAAGCCCTTCGCGGTTTACACCCGTGAGCAGGGATTCCGGATAGAGGAGCAGGAGATCAACCGAAGCGTCAAGGTTGAGGAGATGGCGGGCAATCACAAAACCGTCACCACCATTGTTCCCCTTGCCTGCTATCACCAGAAAGGATGCTCCGCCAAGCGAGTCTCTCCGGAGGGTTTCGGTAATAATGCGAACGCATTCACGTCCGGCAAGCTCCATCAGTCGGGTTTCGCCGATATGGAGCTGCTCTATTGCTGCCTTGTCGGCCTTTTGCATCTCTTTTGCGGTCACAACAGGCAGCATAGTAGTTCTCTTTGGTTAACCGGCAGCGCTCTTAATTGTCGTCACCCTAAAGTTCGTCGAGGTGCAGTGCATGCTCAAGCGAATGATAGTAGGCTCCGGCGAGATCCTTCGTCGTCAAATTGATCATCTTCTGGCCGTTAACCGCTATTGTTGCATCCTTTTCCACTACCTTGCCGATAACGCGTACCGGTACGTTGTATTTGACTGCTTCACTGATAACCTCTTTGGCCTTATCGGGAGCGATGCTCAAAAGCACCCGTTCCTGTGCTTCGGAAAAGAGCGCTCTCTGGATACAGCAGGCATCCTTCTCACTCACCTCAAGATCAACGCTGAAGCCGAGTGGAGCCTCTTCATTCATGATGGCTTTTTCTGCAAGGGCGACAAAGAGTCCGCCATCGGAGATATCGTGGGCGGAGTGAACAAGTTTTTCAGCAGCAAGGGCAACAAGCAGATCCTGGAGGTTCTTTTCGTGTTCCAGATTTACTGCGGGTGCATCCTGGCCGGGGGTTTCGTACTGCATGACAAGGTATTCCGATCCGTCGAGTGTGAGTTCAGGTTCTCCAAGCAGCAGGATGGCGTCGCCTTTATGGGTGAAGGTGGAGCCGACCAGGTTGTCGATATCATCAAGCAGGCCGATCATGCCGATTGTCGGTGTCGGGTAGATGGCTGTGCGCACACCGCCTATTGATGATTCGTTGTAAAAGCTGACATTACCACCGGTCACGGGCGTGTTGAACACTCTGCACGCCTCTCCCATCCCTTCAACCGATGTTTTGAACTGGAAGTAGACTTCCGGTTTGTAGGGGTTGCCAAAGTTCAGGCAGTTGGTAATTGCCAGAGGTTTGGCTCCCGAACAGGCGATGTTTCTGGCGCACTCTGCCACAGCAATTTTGCCGCCTCTTGACGGGTTGAGATAGACGTAGCGTGCATTGCAATCGGTTTTCATTGCAATTGCCTTTTTTGTACCCTTGATACGGATAACGGCCGCATCGGTATGTCCTACAGGGGTGACGGTATTGGTTTGCACCATGGAGTCGTACTGACGATAGACCCACTGCTTGCTTGCGATATTGGGGCGCGCAAGCAGTTCAAGGCTTGCTTTTTTGAAGTCAAGATTTTTGTCATCAACAAGCTTTGCTGCCGGAGTATCGGGCTTTTTTTCAACAGCCTCGCGAATGTAGACAGGAGCGCCGCCGCCAAGTACCAGTGATTCAGCAGGGATTTCCGCTACAATCGAGCCATTATGAGTGATACGAAGGAGGTTGTCGCTCGTTACCCGGCCAATTTCAACCGCCAGAACATCCCATTTACGGTAGACCTCGATAATTTTCTCTTCAAAACCTTTTGCAGCCACAATGAGCATCCGCTCCTGTGACTCGGAGAGCATGATTTCATAGGCGCTCATTCCGGCCTCACGGATCGGCACAAGGTCGAGATCGATCTCTATACCGCCTGAGCCGGTCTTTTCAATACCCCGTGCGCTCATCTCGGAGGTGGAGCTGGTTATGCCCGCCGCACCCATATCCTGCAGGCCGACAACATAGCCGGTTGCAATGGCTTCAAGGGTTGCTTCAAGGAGAAGCTTTTCGGCAAAAGGATCGCCTACCTGAACGCTTGGACGCTTGTCTTCAGATGCTTCACTCAAATCTTCCGAAGCGAATGTTGCTCCGTGGATGCCGTCCCGTCCGGTTGAGGACCCGACAATCAGCACAGGATTGCCTTCACCGAGAGCGGTTGCGCTGACGGTCTTGTGGTGCTCAACGATGCCGACTGACATGGCATTGACCAGAGGGTTGCCGGTATAACCCTCTTCAAAATAGATCTCTCCGCCAACGGTCGGTACACCGAAGGAGTTGCCGTAGTCGCCGATGCCACGAACAACTCCGTCTACAAGGTAGCGGACATGGGGATCTTTGGGAGACCCGAATCGAAGAGAGTTGAGTGAGGCTACAGGCCTGGCACCCATGGTGAAAATGTCGCGGTGAATGCCTCCGACGCCGGTAGCTGCACCCTGGTATGGTTCCACGGCTGAGGGGTGGTTGTGTGACTCGATTTTGAAGGCGACGGCAAGGTTGTCGCCGATATCGACCAGTCCGGCATTCTCTTCACCGGCGCTGGTAAGCAGGGCTCCACCCTCGCGTGGGAGGGTTTTAAGTACTGCTATGGAATTTTTATAGCTGCAGTGTTCCGACCACATGACCGAAAAGATGCCCAGTTCGGTAAACGACGGGGTTCTTCCGAGAATAGTGCAGATTTTGCCATACTCCTCGGCATTGAGGCCATGTTCTTCTGCAAGAGCAGGTGTTACGTCCAGTTCAGTGTGTTTCATGGTTACCGGTAAACGTTATCAGGGGTTATGGCTGCTGGCCGTGACAGTTTTTATATTTTTTCCCGCTTCCGCATGGGCAGAGATCATTTCTGCCCGGTCTTTTATCGGCTACGACCGGCTGCTGAAGGTTCTGCTGAAGTTCTTCATGCTGAGCGCTCCCATCGTCATCAACTTCACTTGACGCGGTGTAGACGCTTTGAGCCTCTTCATGCTGAGCTACAAGCCTGCCGGGATTTCCGGCAGCCTGTCGCTGGCGCTCCTCAATCTCCCTTGCTTCATCGGGATTAACGGGGAAAAGCTTGAAGGCAAGCGAGAGGGTTTCAAGCTCTATTTCGCGCAGCATGGTGATAAAGAGTTTGTAGGCCTCCTGTTTGTATTCAAGTAACGGGTCTTTCTGGCCGTAGGCACGAAGATTGATTCCCTCACGAAGTGAGTCGATTTCACGAAGGTGCTCTCTCCACTTCTGGTCAATAACACTTAAAACAGCATATTTTTCAATCTGCTGCATGATCTCATCCTCCATAGCCTCCTCTTTGCGGCGGTAGAAGGCAAGTGCGGTATCGTAGAGCTTCGCGGAGGTTCCCTCAATGCCGTCACGCTCAAAGGTATCTCGCTCAGGCTTGAACTCGATGGAGAGCTCACGCATAACCTCCTCCTCAAGCGCCTCAACATCCATCTGCTTGTGGTGAGTGGTAATGACCGTGTCGCAGTACTCCTTCAGGAGGTCCAGGATGTCACTGGTAAGGCGATCCTTGACAAGTCCGTTTCTGCGGCGTGAATAGATTACCTCACGCTGCTGGTTCAGCACATCGTCGTACTCAAGCAGGCGTTTGCGGATGGCAAAGTTCTGCTCCTCCACCTTTTTCTGTGCCCGTTCGATTGATTTGGTGATCATGGAGTGCTCAATCACATCACCCTCCTCATGTCCAAGGCGGTCCATCACTGAAATAACCCTGTCGGAACCGAAAAGCCGCATCAGTTCATCCTCAAGCGATACAAAAAAGACCGACTCACCCGGATCACCCTGCCGTCCGGCACGTCCACGGAGCTGACGGTCAATGCGCCGTGACTCATGGCGTTCGGAACCGAGAATGAAGAGGCCGCCAAGCTCCTTGACACCGGCTCCGAGTTTGATATCGGTTCCACGGCCAGCCATGTTTGTGGCAATGGTTACCGCGCCTTTCTGACCCGCCTCGGCCACAATATCAGCTTCGCGGTCATTCTGTTTGGCGTTAAGGACATTGTGCGGGATTTTTTTTGCACGGAGCATTCTTGAGATGGTCTCCGAGACCTCGACACTGGTGGTACCGACCAGTACCGGCTGCCCCTTTTTCTGGAGTTCCTCCACCTTCAGTACAACGGCATTGTACTTCTCCCTCCGGGTTTTGTATACCAGATCGTCTGCATCCTTTCGGACAATAGAGGTGTTGGTAGGAATAACAACAACGTCGAGCTTGTAGATCTCATAGAATTCCGATGCTTCAGTCTCCGCAGTACCGGTCATACCGGCAAGTTTTTTGTAGAGGCGGAAAAAGTTCTGGATGGTGACGGTTGCCATGGTCTGCGTTTCACCTTCGATCTTTACATTCTCCTTGGCCTCAATTGCCTGGTGCAGTCCTTCGCTGTAACGGCGACCAGGGAGGATACGTCCGGTGAACTCATCGACAATCATTACCTGACCGTTCTGTACAACATACTCATCATCACGCTCGAAGAGTGAGTAGGCTTTCAGGAGCTGGCTGATATTGTGCAACCGTTCGGAACGGTCGGCGTAGAGGCGGTAGATGGCATCTTTTTTACCCACCTTCTCGGCAGTGCTGACCGATGCGTCTGCTTCAACAGCGGCGACCTCTGTGCCGACATCGGGCAATAAAAAGATATCGCTGTCCTGGTGGCTCAGTTTGCTCAGAAATTCACGTCCCTTGTCAGTCAGGTCAATAGTGCCGGCCTTCTCGTCAACGGCGAAATAGAGATCATCATCAACCTCCTGCATCCGGCTTGCATTGTCCTTGAGATATTCGTTTTCGGTTCCCTGCACAAGTTTTGCCACACCCTGCTGGGAGAGCATTTTGATGAAGCGGGAGTTTTTCGGTTGTCCACGCTTTACCCGCAGGAGTGGAAGGCCTGCATCAAGGTCTCCGGGTTTGGTTTTTATAAGTTTTTCAGCTTCTGAAAGGTATGAGCCAACCAACTGCTGCTGGGCGCGAACGAGAAGCTCAATCCAGGGTTTGATCTCCTGGAACTTGCTGTTGTCGGCATTGGGTACCGGACCGGATATAATGAGAGGTGTTCTTGCTTCATCAATCAGCACACTGTCCACCTCATCAACAATTGCAAAGTAGAACTTGCGCTGTACCATCTCGTCCGGGGTTCCTGCCATGTTGTCGCGCAGGTAGTCAAAGCCGAATTCGTTGTTTGTGCCGTAGGTTATATCGCAATGATACTGCTCCCTGCGCTGCTCCGGATACATGGAGTTGAGGATAACGCCTACACTGATGTCGTGAAAGTCAAACACCGGGCTCATCCACTCCTTGTCTCTCTGGGCAAGGTAGTCATTGACGGTAACAACGTGAACACCTCTGCCGGTCAGGGCATTGAGAAAGACCGGAAGTGTTGAAACAAGCGTTTTACCTTCACCGGTAGCCATTTCGGAGATCTTGCCAGAATGGAGTACAATGCCTCCAATAAGCTGAACATCGTAGGGAACCATGTCCCAGGTGAACTCCCGGCCGACAACCGAATAGACGAGTCCTTTCAGGCGCTTGCAGGTCTCCTTGACCAAGGCAAAGGTTTCAGGCAGAACCTCCTCAAGCACACTATTTGTTGCCTTTTCATACTCTTCGTCGAGGGCGTCAAGGCGGTCATTGATAGTTTCAGCCTCTTCGAGGGTGATATCGCCATTATCGAGCTTCAGGAAAAGATTTTTTTTCTCAAGCTCGATCGGCTCAAGAACTCCTCGCACTCTCTTTTTCAGTTCCTGACCTTTCTCTTTCAACTGCGCATCACTCAGTGAGTTCAGCGAGGTATACAGCTCGTTTATGCGGTTGATAATGGGCTGGATTTTTTTGATATCCTTATCGTGCTTGGAGCCGAAGATCTTTTCGAAAATTTTCAACATGTACTTGTTTAGGTTCGCGCTTCAATTTTTTCTGTCAATTTGATGGATCAGCGGGGGTGAACAGTGCACTTTTCGCTATATCCTTTCGATCCTTAAGGTATTGAATTAGCTATTGAGAAAAAAGCGGGTTGCGGCTAAAAAAAAAGCAGAAAAAGAAGGGCTATACTATGAGTCTATTCTCGTTGATTATAACCCTGAATCACTCACCCGCAGTGTCATCTCGAACGAAGAGAGATATCCCTTCTAACAAGATTGTGGTCCAAAGGACTTAAAGAAGATCAGGGAGAGCAAGGACGAAGAGAAAATCAGGACGCGCTTCAGGGTGGGATGACACTTTTTTTTAACAAAAGGGTTGCCCAAAGGACTGAAAGGAGATCAGGGACTGCAACGACGAAGAAAAATACCATGGCTACCACAGGGGTTTGCCCCTGCAACCAAATCCGGAATTCAGAACCATCCCCGGTCTGTCATTTCAAATCCTCACGATTGAAATGAGATCCCTCTCTGTCGTTCGGGATGACATTGGGTGAGGTAAATCCGGAATCTCCTGATTTTGTCCACGGTGTCCATTCTGTCCACTTTCTTGTTTGCATTATACCTCGTGTTTGTCCGAGGCGGCAAGTTCAGCAAAAAACTCTTTGAGATGGTGGGTGCCGTATGATGGCGCTATATGATCAAATTTGAGAGCTTCGACTGCAAAGGAGAGCAGATCGGCCAGATTGCGGTTGAAGAGACCGGCGACTGCGAGTGAGCCTTCTGCAAGCCACATGGGCAGGGTTGTTATCCATGGTGATTTGCCGCATGCAAGGAACGCCATCTCCATGACCTCCCTGAAGGTATAGGTATCCGGCCCTCCTGCTGGAATTTCGCGGCTCTCTCCATTTGCGGCATCGGCACATACTATGGCCAGATCAGCGCCGTGTATCGGATTGATTTTTTTCTCACCTTCACCCACCATGAAGAGGTGACCGCTTCGGGCCATCGAAAAGAATCTCCCCATATCGGAAAAATAGCCGTTCGGGCGAATAACTGCCCATGAGAGCCCCGAAGCCTTAAGATCGGCCACAAAAAGCTCATGGGCCTTTATGGTCGGGATATCGGGCATTTTATCCTGGTTGAAGACGGAGACATAGATAAATCTTGATACTTTTTGCTGGAGAGCCTGCTGAAGGATCCTTCCGTTGCCGAGGTGATCAACATCAAAGCTTGTGAGTTTCGGGTCGGGCGCAGTAAGGCCGAGCGCAGAAAAAACGATATCAATGCCGTTGCATATCCCCTCAATGCTTTCCGGATTGGTTACGTCGCCAATCACAATCTCATCGACGAAATCGTAGACCGCGGGCTCTCCATGAGGGCCAGGGGTTTTGATCTTTTCAGGGTTTCTCACCAGGGCCCGGACCAGATATCCCCGTTTTTTGAACTCACGAACAGCATATCGTCCGAGATATCCTGAAGCTCCTGCAACCAGTACTTTTTTTGTGCCTGCCATGGTGTTATCCGCTCCGTTTATGGAATTCTCAGGTGGTCACCTCTATTTATTTGTTCCGAAACCCGATTACTGCGTTGGGTGGTACTCGAAATCCTGATGTACTACGTGTACACTCCGGTTTCTGTGCTCCATCCGCCTTCTCCTCTGGCTTTTCACGACAATATAATAGAGGTGCCCAAAAGATGTTTACAGTTCACTACACTCAAGTGTTGATTGCGCTAAAACGTTCGAAGTTTTTTAATCTCCTTTCGCCAGCAGTGAAACAGGAGATGCCCGGCGTAACCGGCCGTTTCGGGATTAAGGATCTTTCGAGCCTCGCTATCAAGCTCAAGATAGCGAAGAGGGCTCAGAGGTTTGAGGGCGGTCGTACTGTTGAACCAGTGAGCAAGGTATTGCTTTACATGGGTGTCGATGGGAAAGGCGTCAAAACGCCCGAGACCGAAGAGTGCAATACAGTCGGCAATCTTGTACCCGATGCCGGGGTTGAGGCAGAGCATGCGGCGCAGTTCTGGCAACGGGAGTTGCGGATTGCGGAGCACATTGCGTTCAATTACCCCCTCGGCAAAGGCTTTTGCTGCACGAGCGATGTTTGCCGCCCTGGTGCGGTTGTTGTTTGTGCAGCGGCTCAGTTCGGAAATATCCGCTTCCGCAAGCTTCAGGGGAGTGGGGAAGCTGTAAAGGTCAATCGATTTCCCATCAAGAATAACGGTTTGTTTCTCTCCATACATTTGGCAAAGCATGGTTACCTGTTTTCTGATCAGATGCATGCCGATACCCTGCGCGCACATGAAGGTGATCATGGTCTCAAAAAAATCCTGCCGCAAAACCCGCAGCGAAAAATATCCCGAGAGCAGTTTCCGGATTTCCGGATAGCAATTCTGAAAACTCTGAGGAAAAATTGCATTGATTTCAATATCAATTGAAAGATAATTCCTTATAAATGACGGAATTGGTTCTCCATAGATCATTTTTGATTTTGAATAAACTTCAAATTCACCGGTTGCTATTTGTCTTATAAATAGTGGTGAAGAGTCGATGATCGAAGCATAATAATCCGGATATCCTTCAACAGGATTCCACATAAATGACTGACCACTGAAGAGTGTTCCGTGAATGTCAATATTTGATTCAGATTTTATTATGTGTCTTTGCACTAATGTATTGGTATAGAGTTAATTATGAAAAAAACTAACTGTCTCACACTTCATAAATATTATGTCTCTGAATACTGCAAAATGTTAAAATTAAATAACATAATCATCATTATATAAAAAAATTAGAATAGTTGCGGTGTGTTGTTTTGCGATAATAAAATAGGATGTAATTGTTTTTGAAAAAAAATTTATACTAAAAGTAATCATTGTTATTGATGATTACTTGTGCTATCATGGTGATGATTATTGACTTCGTAAATGTCGAATGGTATTTATCGGCGTTGTGTTAGTATTACCTGTACAGGTCTGCTATAGGGTGGCTGTAAATATTAAAAAGTTAGTTATAATATATACAAGCCAAAAAATTTTGGTGCATTATAGTTTCAGGATCTATCATTTTTAGATCTACTGAATATGACTCTGTAAAATATTATTGTGATGTGGTTATGTGTGTATGATAATCGGAAGGCTGTTGCTCTTTGCTCGAGCCTCCCGATCACGGATCACCTGCTCTCAGGAGGAGGTTAGGAGTGAATCTGGCTGAAAAATGGCGCGAGTGAGGCAAGCGAAACCTCATCTTGCTCTATGAGTTCAAAGGTCAGATTATGGGCTTCAGGGGTGAAGAGAGAGAGCACGGCAACCTCTGCAACATCGCTTCTCTGGATAACTCCGGTGGTGAGTTTGTCACCGGTATCAAACAGCAGATTGTGCTGAAGCGGTGCTCCGTCAAGCAGCCCTCCGGGCCTGAGAATGGTGTATGAAAAGCCGGGTTCGGAGTAAAGTCTGCGTACCTCGTTTTCAGCTTCAAGCTTCATCGAGAGAACCTTTCCGTACTTGTTCAGGGGGTGATCGGGTTTGGTTACGCTGAGCGAGCTTATAAGAATAAACTGTTTTACGCCCTCCTCTTTGGCAAGAGTTGCAAGTCGAATGATGCCGTCACGGTCGATTGCCGATGGCGGGGGAGCTGATGGATCGGTTACATTGCCTCCGATTGCTGATATGAGAGCTTGTGTATTTTGCACCGCAGCCCTGATCTCTGCGGGCTGCTCAACGGAGCCGATGGTCAGCCTGTCAATGATTTCTGGCCCGAAAAGCCTGACCGCTTTTTCCGCGGAGCGGACAAATAGACGAAACGAAATGTTGTGAGCCTGAAGGCTTTTTACCACCCACTTTCCGGTTCTGCCTGCAGCTCCGGCCACCAGCACACTGCCCTTGAATTCGCTCATGATAACTATGGTTTGTACAGGTTTTGTTGAAAAGAAAGGACCTTGATGACTTCAACGACAGCAAAGACGAAGAGGAATATCTTCTTTCATTCTCGGTTCAAAAGGGCAACCACAATGGATTGCCCCTACAGATTCAATCAGAATTCTTTTCAACGAGTGTTATTCCGAACAACGAGAGGTATCTCTTGATGGTTCCCTTTATGGGCACCTCTACGAAAGCATGGCCAGGGACGACAAAAGGAGGCCAAAAAGCCTCCCTTTGTCATGCCCCTCTTATCCGATATTGTCCACTGTGTCCACAATTTCTTCGTCCATGATTTCCACAATCTTCCATGTGTCATGTCGAACGAAGAGAGACATCTCAGCCGTTTCAAGTATAGATCCCTCACCCGATTGCATCGGATTCGGGATGATTTTAAAACATAGGTTTATGTTTTAAAATCAATTAAAGAGCGAAAATCTTACGTTGTAGACCATTGTCAGATCTACCAGTGCATGCAGGAAGATGACGGTTCTGATGTCGCGGTACCAGAAAAAGGCGAGAGCCCAGCTTGAGGCAATCATAAGCTGAACTGGCATGAAAAAGGGTTTATATGGGCTGGTCTGTACCACATGTTCCGGAAGGATATTGATCCAGAAGAGGCCGTGAATAAGGCCGCTGTAGACCATAAAAAAGATAAATCCGGTAAAAAAGAGAGCCCAGGGGTTTTGTGTAACTTTTCCCATGAGCATGGTGCCAAGTCGAAAAACGGCATAAAACATGAAGGTTTCAGCAATACCGTTGCCGATGCTGAACACCAGCACGGTGAGAGGATCAAGCGCACGTCCGCCATCGGTGGTGGAGTGAGAGTAGACCCAGGCATTGATAGCAATAATGAGGAGTGACACCGCGAGCAGTGCGATTCTTCTTGTGTCGAACTCCCGGTTGAAGGCAAGGATATCCTTTTTGAAAAACAGAAATCCGATCAGAAGCGCAAAGGCCCAGTAGGCATAGATCATCATCGGTACCGATAGTTCCATTTGTCAGAGAGGGTTAGGGGTTAAGGGAGTGTTTCAATGTTATTGGTAAATGCTTCTGCGTGATATGAGCTGCGCACAAAGGGTCCGGACTGCACATGGTGGAATCCGGAAGCTTCTGCTACACCTCGGTATGCTTCAAACTCTTCAGGAGTAATATAGCGCTCTACCGGGAGATGTGCTGCAGATGGCTGAAGATACTGTCCGATAGTGACCATATCACACCCATGGCGGATAAGGTCACCCAGAGCGGTTTCAACCTCCACGGCGGTTTCTCCCATTCCCACCATCAGCCCTGACTTTGTTGATAGGCCGAAATGCTTTTTCGCACGCTGCAGGAGTTCAAGTGAACGGTTGTAGCTTGCCTGTGGTCGCACTTCACTATAAAGCGAAGGGACGGTTTCAATGTTGTGGTTCAGAACTTCCGGAGCTTCAGCCATTACCATGTCAAGCGCGCTCTCATTGCCCTGAAAATCAGGGATAAGGCACTCTATGCTGAGCGAAGGCTTTGACGAACGGATTGCCCTGATGGTCTTGACCCAGTGCTCTGCGCCACCGTCCGGCAGGTCATCACGGGTGACGCTTGTCAGTACGACATGCTTAAGACGCATTGACTCAACTGCCAGGGCAATGTTTTGCGGTTCAAGCGGATCAGGTGCGGGCGGTTGTGCAGCCTTGCCGACCGCACAGAATCGGCAGGTGCGCGTGCAGATATTACCAAGAAGCAGAAAGGTTGCGGTGCCTCTCGACCAGCACTCCTGCAGGTTCGGGCAGAGTGCTGAGCGGCAGACCGTGTTGAGACTGTGGTGGTCAAGCAGCCGGCGTGTTGAGGCAAATGATGCGCCTGAAGCCATCCTGATTTTCAGCCACTCCGGTTTTTTGCCCGCTCCCTTTCGTTCCATACGTACCTTCAATAGATTATAATCGTGCAATATAGATAATCCGGAAATTCTTTTGCCCCTTAACATCCAGACTTGCATTCAGGATCAGTGCTCTTTATTAGGGCACCTCTATTTATTTATTCCGAAACCCGATTACTGCGTTGGGTGGTGCTCGAAATCCTCATGTACTACGTGTACATTCCGGTTTCTGTGCTCCATCCGCCTTGTTCTCGGGCTTCTCACGACAATAAATAGAGGTGCCCATTACTCTTTCGTTATTGATTTTATTCAGAGAAAAAAAGAAATTTGCATTTTAATTCAATGATAGTTATCGTTGATAGTTATCGTTTTTATGATTAATCAGTAGAGAAAATGGATACAGCACGTATTTTTCCATCAGGCAGGAGTCAGGCTGTCCGACTTCCGAAGGAGTACCGCTTTCAGGGCAGTGATGTCTTTATCCGGCACTTCGGTAATGGTGTACTGCTTTTACCGATTGATAACTCATGGGCAATACTCGAAGCGGCACTGGAGGAGTTTGAACCGGGATTTCAATTGGAGAGAGAACAGCCTGAAGAACAGATACGCAAGGAGATAGCTTTGTGAAATATCTGCTTGATACAAATATCTGTATCTACATCATTAATGCCAAGCCACCGCATGTTCTGGAGCGCTTCCGTCAGGAGACTATCGGAAATGTCGGTATTTCGAGTATTACTGCCTCTGAGTTGGCATTTGGTGTTATTGAAAGCGGGTCAGCAAGAAATCGCCATGCTCTTGAGATGTTTCTATCCCCGCTTGAACTTTTTCCTTTTGATGCATCAGCAATCTGGTTCTATGGCGAAATGCGCAGTGATCTTGAGCGAAGGGGAGAGCCTATTGGATCGCTTGATACCATGATAGCTGCCCATGCACAAGCATTGGGGGCAGTACTTGTGACTAACAATGTAAGGGAATTCAAAAGGGTAAAAGGTTTGATTATAGAAAATTGGGCAGAGTAAAAAATTACTCTTTTATCCTTGATTTGGTTTGTGGTTTGAGTAGTTTTTTTACGAGGCATCACGTTATTTCGGTATACCTATACATATATAATTACTTGGCCGTAGTACAGACTCAGTTTTAGCACAAATAGTTTTAAATAATTCATTGAGGGAGCAACCATGCAGAGAATTTTTGTGATTGCGGTGTTGCATTTTTTCTTGCAGGCCGGGGCACTGCAGGCCGTAGAGTACCAGAATGTTGAGGTGAAAAAGCTTCTTGTCTCCACCACAACCAGCAGTGGCGACAAAATCCGTTACCTCAAAAGCAAAAATCCCGAGGTTACCGCACTCACCGTCCGCATTCCTCCCGGAGGTTCAACCGGATGGCACAAGCACCCGGTACCGGTTTACGCCTATGTGCTCGAAGGACGGCTGACGGTTGCCTTAAAGGACGGCCGAACCTTTACCTTCAACAAGGGAGATGCGCTGGTTGAAGTGATGAACACCTTTCATAACGGCACCAACTCCGGCCCGGAACCGGTCAGTCTTGCCGTATTCTATACCGGTGCGGCGGGAGTGCCGAACGTCATCAGGGAGGATCCTCCGGCCGCTCCGGTCATGCCTTGAGCAAAAGGCATACACACAGCATACGGCTGCTCTTTGCAGTTGCAAGAACAAAAAAAGCACGGCACCCCCGTGCTTTTTTTGTTGGAGTAGATGAGCGTGGAATCAAATTAATAAAGCGGTTCTGATGTTCATTTACTTACAGGGGTGGTTATCAGCACTGTCCGGCAATTCAATTATCTGGAGGTGTTATGAGTGAACAGCAGGTACCTGAAATTCTTTCAAAAAAGACGGTCAAAGAGCTCACACAGGATGAGCTTGAGGCCCGGATAGTTACCTTTCTTGCCGCGCGCAGCATGTGCGTGCTCTCGACCTGCCGCAACAACGTACCGAGAGCGACGCCCATCGAGTTCCGTACAAAGCATCTCACCCTCTACATGGCCGGTGAACCGGGCATCAAGCTTGGCAACATCAAATGGAACCCGAGAGTAAGTGTCGGTATATACGACCCGAAATCCGAGGCGGAGCACAACTGGCTTGATGTCGAAGGGATGCAACTGAGCGGTCATGCCCGGCTTATCGGCAAGGATGAACCCGACTTTCTTGAGGCGTTCAGGCTATTCGGCCATCCGGAAGAGTGGATAAAGCACTGGAGAGGCCTGATCATCGAGGTTGTACCTGATAAAATAGAGTTTCTTTGCATTGCACTAAAGCTTGAGGAGTATGCTTCCCGACAGGTCTGGACACGGCCCGGTGCCTGATCGGCCTTACATTCCCCGGTTCAGGCGGCCATGCTATAGACCCATGCTCTGCTCGAACCTGTTTGAAATAGCTTTTGTCACGCAGCTCTTTGAAAACCCCATGATCCAGCAAATCATTGCATTCGTAATAATTACCGGCCTGTAATTTACTCTATTCCACGCATTCCTCACTCCTGATACACCACCGGATCCGGCGAGTCGATCATGGGATTGAGACGAACTGCCAGAGAGAAAAGATAGGGGTAATCTTCCTTGAGATGCTGCATATAGAGGATCCATTCCCGGATCAGATGACCAAAAACCCGCTTGATGTCGCCATTGAGGTGCTCTTTGTCACTTGGAGGCATACGCTCGAACGAATCCCGTGCCTTGAGCTCTTCGGTGATATGAAACACTGCCCAGAGAAGGTCCGTAAAATTTTCATGCTCAAACAGATTCTGGTTTTCCAGCAGACTCAAGAGGAAGCTCCGTTTTCCGGACATGAACTGCTTCAGCGAGGTGAGGGCGTCACTATCAATGCTGATTCTATGGTTGCTTTGGCGCAGATAGTCGAGCGCCGCGTCAAAATTCTCTTTTTTCCATGCGCCGGTCATACGCAGGCGGTTTTTCAGCTCCTCGCTTCCGGCCACGTGCACCGACAACTCTTTCAGCAGGTGGTTGCCGAATTCACTGAAAAAGACGCCGATGACCATGTTCAGTTTTCTCATGACCGACTGTCGCTCCCTTTCCTTGAGCACCTTTTCGAAGAGGAGCGTGACGACGATGATGTAAATGGGAAGGAAGGCGAGATTGCCGAGAAAACTGGCTGATATTTCCTTCAAGTTGCCGAAAATACTGAAGTCAATACCATAAAGGGCCAGCGAGATGGCGAAGAGGGTGGAGACCGTCCACACCTTGTTCATAAACAGTTTTTTAAACATGGAGACCCGTTAGTTTAAAGCGGAACCGAACAACCCCGACCAGCCTGCATCATACTCAAACAGGCAAAACCATCCCACCGTTCGCCCCCGAAGAGAAAACCCGTTCATCTTCGTCACCCGGTTCGCTATGAACACACAGCAAGTATAGTTAGTCGAGAACGTCCCGGAAGTTGAACTCTTCTTTTTCGTGTGATTTCGTCTGTTTCGTGGTTGATCTTCCCCCTCAATTCTGAATCCATAATTCAAAATTCAAAATCTCTTCAGCTTTCTTGCTGAGGTTTACCGGATAGTTACGATCTGATTTGTTGCCGTGGTTTGCGGGTAATCGTATATTTTATTTCTGAACAATACGTTGTCTGATTAATTTGACAGGAGAATGGGGAAAACGGAAAGAGCCTGTAATGTATGCGGTAGTGTCGTGATCGTTGTTTTCGTGTCATGCCAAACCGGTGGGAGGCATCTCTGTGCAATGCGGTTTGTGCCGGTAACTGTTACCGGTGAATACCGTCCCGTAATTTGCCCGGAAAACGTTGCCCTTTATGGGGTCAGTTTGTATATTAATGGTATAGAAATAGCATTAAAAATATACCATGCGTTTCGAGTTTGATCCTGAAAAAAGCAGACGAAACAAAGAGAAACACGGCATTGACTTTGTTGAAGCTCAATTGTTGTGGGATGATGAGAACCTTGTTGAGATTCCTGCAAGAACGACGGAAGAGCCTCGTTTCGTTGTCATCGGCCTTATTTCAGGCAGATTCTGGTCTGGTGTCATTACATACCGAGGTGAATCAACAAGAATAATTTCAGTAAGGCGATCCCGTATTGAGGAGGTAACGATCTATGAAAGCAGTGGAATTTGACAGGGAATTTGATGATGGTGCTGATATAACCGATCATCTTGACCTGAACAAGGCAAAAAGAGTAAAGCAACAGCACAAGAGGGTGAATGTTGATTTTCCGGTCTGGATGATTGACTCGCTCGATAAAGAGGCTTCGCGTCTTGGCGTATCGCGTCAGTCCGTGATTAAAGTTTGGCTTGGAGAACGTCTGCAGCAGCAGAAGGTTTGACTCTCTATTCGCTCAATAATTCATTGACATAACGGTTCTGATTCAGCTTACAAAAGCTTTTTTTATATCCGGAATCCGTTATTAAAATTCACAATCTCTTGAGCCTTCAAGAATGCGGAATTGTGAGCGGCCCCGATGCAGACGGGAAGTACAGTAAATCATGATCGTCCCGGAGTCCCCACATCGCTTTGGCTGATTCCGTAGTGAGTGTTCTGAAAGGAGGAAAGTAAACAGAGTATCAATTTCTCAACATTTCCAGATGCTCTGCAGCCAGGCTTATGTGTTCAAGAGGGAACATCTCGCCCTTTCTGGTCGACCATTGCCAGATCGCCTTTGAAAGGGCTTTAGGATCACTGTTTCCGGTTTCGTTGATGAGGAAGTCAACGGTAGCAAGGAGTTCCAGCCCATACGGCGATTCAAATCCTTTGATCAGTTTCAGGACTTTATCAAGATGTGATTTTTCAACAGCGTTTAATTTAGTCTCGATGTATTCCAGCACTTCATTACTTCGTTCAACAACTACTTCGAGCGATTCGAACGGTTTTGCTGCTTTTTGTTCAAACCCTTTCAGGTAATAACCATTCAGAGCATAAAGTACATGGCGTACCTTGCCGGAATAGGGGCCATAATATCCTTTGGTGAATTCAAGTTTTAACTGAGTTTCTCCGGCTCTCAGCAGGAAATAACTGAGTTTTTCGGCAGCAAATTCGCTGGCGTGTTCACCCATGGCACGGTAACGATAGAGGAGGAGCAGCAGCATGGCTCTGACCGGTGTTAAACGGGCGGCAGCTAGTTTTTCTTCTTTCGCGAGCAGTTCTTTTATAGCGATTGATGGTTCATAGACCTGGATTTCAATGGGAAGATCCTTCAACGCTTTTTCAATCTCACCCTTAACGATACTCCAGTCCAGTCCGCCGTTTCCGCAGCCAAGTGGTGGAATCGCAATGGATTCAATATGGTTTTCAACTATTTTCTTACGCAAGTCACGCAGTCCATCAGTAATCCAATCGAGTTTGGAGGGATAACGCCAATGATTTTTTGTGGGAAAATTAATGATGTACTGAACGCCGTTCAGGGATGAAACCGATACAACCTGAACCTCGCCGGTTTTTATTTCTTTCCGTTTAACAGCTTCAGTATACACGCTGAAATTTTGAGGAAAGGCATGTTTAAACTGCAGGGCGATTCCTTTGCCCATAACGCCTACGGTATTGACCGTATTGATCAGAGCAGAAACCTTCGCATCAAGTATGTTGCCGGTTTTATAGGTGATCATAATACAGTTTGTGTGGCGATATTTTGACGTCAAAACTCTGTTTTTCCGCTGACAGGTAAGAATACAGGATTTGTTGAGCTTTTTCATTGTAAACGCAAAAAAGCTCAATAGCGTTTACTGGTACATGATCTTTTACAAGCAGTTCAGCCTGCTTTTTTTCCTGTCTCCGCAAGTCGGTTTCATCACTTTTCCAGACTCTCGCATTGATTGCTTCCCAATCGAGTCGTTCAAGGTGTTTATCGTCGTTATAGGGTGTTGCAGTGACGCTTCTCACATGTCCGTCAGTAAAAAAATACGGAAGGTTGAGTGCTTTGATCCTGTCAAGTGAGGTTATAATGTAAACAATTTCTTCCTGTGGATACTTTGTTACACCGTCAAATCCTGTTGCAATCTGGAGCAGCATCGGAGACCGCGGGCCAAAGTAAAACGGGATGTACTCGGATAATTTACCGCCGGGCGGAACTGGAGCATCTATGTCATCTCTGACTTCAATAAGTGAAATATCTCCGATCTCGACAAAATCTATATTCGCGTTGTCATAATAGCGCGTAACCAGCCCATTCTGCAAAATATGCGGAATGTTGTCGATGTGTGTAATACGAAATAACCAGATTTTTTCAGGTCTTGCCATGCTCTTTCTCCTGAAATGTCGGATTTTTACGGCTATCAAATCTATTCATCATCCCGCCTGCCGCGTGATCTTGTCGAAGACGTTGTGCATCAGCTTCTGAGCAATAAAGGTTTTGAAAGCTTCGTCGTTCATGATGCGGTTGAATATGGCTTCATTGCCGTTCATGCGGTCGAGCAGCAGGGTTTCGAGGTGCTGGTTGAATACCGGCTCGAAGTTTGAGAGGGTGTTTGCCTCTGCGGCCTGCCGAATCTTTTCATTCTCTGTGGCGGCAGCCTGCACCTGATCGAAAAAGAGCTGATCGGCAGGGGTGAAATCGGTGCCGAACCGTTCGTTGAGCTGCTCAACCAGCGTGGAGAGCGGCACCTCTTCATCAGCGCTTCCGGTACCGACCTCCTTTGGGCCAGCCAAAGGGGGAGCATCTCCCTCCCGGAGTGAAATGGAGCCTTCGCTGTACTTCTCCAGCCGGTAGTATTTCAACTGCACCTCATCATCTATTCTGACATTCTTTCCAGTCCCGCGAGGGAGCTTTGAGAGCAGGTAGCGCCCGAAGGTGTAGAGCTTTTCAAGTCCGGAGTCCTGATAGGGGATAACCTGCGAAAGGAATCCATAGAGGTTTCGGAAGCTCGTAAACTGGCTTTTGAAGAGTTCAATCTCCTCTTCTTCAAGCCTGATGACCCGTTCAACCACGACATCAAGGATACTGTTCAGTTTTTTATGTTCGGTACCGGTAGGGTGCATACGATTGCTGAACCAGATTTCGCACCACGCGTTCACCTCCGACTGGTCATAAACCTTCCACTGGTCGAGTTTGTGTGCCAGTTCATTAAGCTGGTGCGGGTCGGTTTCTTCGCCTTGCCCGGTTGTTTCGTAATAGGGCTTGAAGGAGAGGTAGATCTCTTCCGGATCGTTAACAAAATCAAGCACAAAGGTACTCTCCTTGCCGGGGCAGGTGCGGTTCAGGCGTGAGAGGGTCTGAACGGCCTGAATGCCGGAGAGCCGTTTATCGACGTACATGGTATGCAGCAAAGGCTGGTCAAATCCTGTCTGATACTTTTCCGCCACCAGTAAAACCTGATACTCATCTGAAGCAAACCGCTCAGGCAGCTCTCGTTCCCTGATGCCATGGTTCATCTGTGTTTCGGTAAACCTGATACCGGGGTGGTCGTTAAGAGAGAGTTCGCCCGAGAAAGCGACGAGCGTTTTGATGTCGTGATATTTTTTTGCTTTCAGGTAGTTGTCGAACGCGAGTTTATAGCGCACGGCATGTTCGCGCGATCCGGTTACCACCATAGCTTTGGCCTGACCGCTGATTTTGTGGCGGGAGTGTGTGCGGAAATGCTCAACGATGATTTCAACTTTCTGCGTGATGTTGTAGTCATGCAGGTCAACATACCGGGCAAGTGCCCGCGCCGCCTTTCTTCTCGGCAGTTCAGGATCATCCTCTGCCGTACGGACCAATTGATAATATCGTTTGTAACAGGTGTATCCCTTAAGCACATCAAGAATGAACCCTTCTTCAATGGCTTGCCGCATACAGTAAAGGTGGAACGGAGAGGTGCCGTTTTCTCCGGGCTCGTCAAACACCGCAAGCGTTTTGAACTTAGGTGTCGCGGTAAAGGCGAAAAAGCTCAGGTTCGGCTGTTTCGTGCGCTTAATCTGCTCCAGCAGCATGGAGCGTTTGGCCTCGTCTGAAATAGGTTCATCGTTCATGTCGAGTATCTGCTCGGCAATGGCCGATTCTATTCCTTCGCGGTTCAGAATTTTCTTCAGCTCCATGGCGGTTTCGCCACTCTGCGAGCTGTGTGCTTCGTCCACAATCACGGCGAACCGTCTGCCTGTAGTAGAGATGTCGATGCCCTGACCCTTCTTCTCAAGCGTGGCAAGAGCTTGTGTGATAAACGGGAACTTCTGTATGGTTGAAATGATGATCGGTACGCCGTCAGCGAGTGCCTTTGCAAGCTGTTGGGTGTTTTCGTCAATCTTTTGCACGACACCCTGCTTGTGCTCGAACTGGAAAATGGTATCCTGCAACTGCTGGTCAAGCACCACACGGTCGGTAATGACCACCACTGAATGGAAGATTTTTTCATTCCCGGCATCGTGCAGGGTTGAAAGTCGGTGGGCAAGCCAGGCAATGGAGTTCGATTTTCCTGAACCCGTAGAGTGCTGGATGAGGTAGTTGTGCCCTGAATTGTGCTGCCTGGCATGTTCGGCAAGTTTGCGCACCACATCAAGCTGATGGTAGCGGGGGAAGATCATGCTTTCGCTTTGAAGCTTCTTCAGCCCTTTTCCGGTGGGAACAGTTTTTTCCTCAACCTGAAGGTGGAGGAATCGCCCGAGAATATCCATCAGACTCTCTTTTACCAGAACCTTCTCCCAGAGGTAGGAAGTCCGAAGCTCACCCTCAACCGGAGGGTTCCCTTTGCCGTGATTGTATCCTCTGTTGAAGGGGAGGAAGTACGAGCTTCCCCGTTCAAGTTTGGTGATCATATAGACCTCTTCGGTATCCACCGCAAAATGGACAAGGCAGCGCTGCTTGAAGGCAAAGAGGAGATCATTGGGGTCACGATCGCAGTACTGCTGTTTGGCGTGTAGTACGTTCTGCCCGGTCAGGTGATTTTTCAGCTCCATCGACACCACCGGCAAGCCGTTCACTGCAAGCACCATGTCAGGGATAGCTCCGCTCTCTGTTTCAAGCTGGCGGATTACGGTGAGCCGGTTTTTATTGAACCGTTCCTGCGTAACAGGGTCCATGCCGGTATTCGGGGCAAAGAAGGCCATTCGCACGGTTTTGCCGAAACACTTGAATCCACTCCGGAGAATGGAGAGCATTCCCTTCGTTCGTAGTTCTCGCACAAGGCTCTCGATCAGCACAGCTTTTGCGTTCCCGTTGTTGAGCGTTGAAAACCGCTCCCAGAACTCCGGCTGGGTATCCTGAACGAACGCCACAACCTCATCAGGAAAGATCGCAAGCTTCTTGTCATAAGCCAGCGGGTCGCCCTTGATGTAACCACCATGGAGCAACAAGGATTGTTCTATGGAGTGCTCAAAGTTCAATTCTCTGTGCATGAGGGGGTCTGGATTGAGATGTTTGAAAGAGCATACTATTAAAGTACCTGCCAGTAACCGCCCTTTTTAGGGCCGATATGTTTTAATTGCTTTTTTTCCTGCAAGTTAGCCACCCTTTTTTCAGTTGCCCTCAATGAAATGCCCAGTGTTTTCGCCAATGCATGAAGAGTTAGTTCAGGATTCAGTCTGAACTGTTCGAGCACAGGATTATCGATTTCTACCGAACTTTCTACCGAACTTTCTACCGAACTTTCTACCGAACCGTCAATTGTTTTTCGATGAACAATGGCGGTAAACAAACAACCATCACGATCATCGATAAAGTCAATTTCCGGCCACGCATCAATTGCCCGTTTGATTCCAGAACCAAGCCCCCGGTATGGTAACAGACCCTTTGCAACATAGGAGACGAGAGTGGGATTACGGATATTGGAATTACCAGTTTTGATTTTGGCGACAGTCAGGTTGTTGGGCAGGTGACCCGGACTGATAATTTCAATTCGATTATCGAATAAAAACAGTCTGATTGGGGCGCTTACAAAATAATCGCGGTGTATCAGGGCATTAACCAGTAGTTCTTCAAAGACCACAGGCGGTATTTCAGGGGTTCCGGGTGCATTGATTCCCCGCCCAGCCTGCACCTTGTGCATGTTTCGCATCAAAAAGGCCATCGCGCCCTCAAAAATGGCTCCTAACGCTCCGGTAAAATCCTCAATATCCAGATACTCGCTTTGATGGATTTCATTGCCAGGAAAGCGAACCGCCTTAACAACAAATTGAGGTACAATCCATTCCGGTTTTTCGGCAAATAAAAGTACACAAGCAAGGTTCAGCTTTCCCGTGTCGGTAGCCAGATTCATATTCTGCAAAAGCTTTTTCAGCTTTTCATCTGTTTCAGGATACTCCTGTTGATAGGTTGTTTTAAGAAAATCCCTGAAACGAAGCTTATCGAGAGAGTCAACTTCTGCTTTTGAGGGAAGTTCATCAGCATGAAACTGATTGGTTATCTGAAACAATCGTCGTAACTCTTCCTTTGTATTGACTCGTCGCTTGTCAGCACCGCATTTGAGCCAGATAACACCGTTTTTATCGAAATAGGGTTTATCAATGCCTTTGGGTACGGTAAGAACAATGACAACGTTTCGATTTTCAAGGAGAATATTTTCAGTTTGTACCGTAAGCGGACTACGTACCAGATGGCTGGCGGCATTACTGATAAGCTGGTTGATGCGCGAAACATCACTGCTTTCAAGGCCCTTTATGGAGCCATTGTCCGTAACACCAATGAGAATGGAGCCTCCTTCAGCATTGGCAAAAGCTGCCATTTCAGATGCCAGAGATTCAGCGTTCCGAATATCGGATTTGAACTGCCGGGCGCCATCCTCTCCCGAAGCGACCAAATCTATTAATTGTAAAAGGTTCATGGCACTGGTTCCGTTATTGTTCAGGCTGACAGGCTTTCCCTTTTTCCATAAGAGTGAACATCCATTTTACCGGTGTGGAAACACATATACCCGCTTCGAAGAATAGAGAGCATTCCTTTTGTTCGCAACTCACGCACAAGGCTCTCGATCAGCACTGCTTTTGCGTTCCCGTTGTTGAGCGTTGAAAACCGCTCCCAGAACTCCGGCTGGGTATCCTGAACGAACGCCACAACCTCATCGGGAAAGATCGCAAGCTTCTTG
>JAAXXL010000020.1 GCA_013334485.1 Chlorobiaceae bacterium
GTTTGCGCGGGGAGAAGGGCAAGGCATCGGGTCTTCTTTTGGCTGCAGGAGGAACGGGATTTACAACAGGCCCTCTCCTTGCCGGATGGCTCAGTAATTATATTTCTGTCGGGCTTGTTTTTGCGGCATTTATACCTCTCTTCCTGTTATTGGGGCTCTCTATTATTCACTCTGAATTGCGGGAGCAGCAGTCTGAAAATGAATCACTACTCTCCCTTGGAGTTGCATGCGGTGGAGAAGAATATGATTAATTACCCTTTTTATGGTATACAATATGCTATTAAAATGGGATTTTGAAATTGTAATTTATTGCTGATTTTGTAATTGTAAGAATAGATTGATAATAGTGTATGTTAATGTTGATCAAGATGAATTTTTTTACGTATTCGACATTTATAAAATATTCCTTTAATGGAGTGCTTTTACGGGATGATATTGCTCGTTGTTGATCACTGCTGTGAGCAGTCTGATTAATAAGTCGAGCCTTTATGTGATCCCTGATTATGTATAATAAGATTATAAAGAGCCGGTTCTTGATGTCAGAGAGCGGGCTCTTTTTTTATTGGTAAATATTTCGGAATCACTTTTTGTTAATAATTATTCAGCAATAGTAACTATGGGTTATCCAACCGTTTTTCCTACAGGAGTAACACTCTATCGTCCCGATCTCGCATGGAGCGGATATACGCTTCTTCAGGCTGCTGAAGTAGGAGCGCTTCTTATTGATCCGTCTGGCCGTGAAGTTCAATTATGGAAAGGATTGCAGGGCTTCCCCAATAAACTTCTTCCAGGCGGCCAGGTCTTTGGCAGCACCGGTCAGCGCGATCCACGGGTTGCAGTGCAGGATCAGGTGGATCTTGTGCAGGTTGATTGGGATGGAAATGTTGTCTGGAAATTTGAGCGTCTTGAGGCGGTTGAGGATCCCGGACAAGCTCGACGCTGGGTAGCACGTCAGCACCATGATTTTCAGCGTGAAGGTAATCCTGTCGGGTACTATGTTCCTGGTCGGGATCCTCTGACTGATAGCGGCAAAACGCTTGTTCTGGTTCATGAGGATATATCAAACAGTGCAATTTCAGACAAGAAGCTTCTTGATGATCGAATAATTGAGGTTGACTGGCACGGAAATATTCTCTGGAGCTGGAGTCCGAACGAGCATTTTGACGAATTGGGATTTGATGATGCCGCTAAAGCTGCGATTCGGAGAGATCCGAATATCCGCCCGTCAGGAGGTGGAATCGGTGACTGGCTCCATATAAATTCGGTATCATGGGTTGGTGAAAATCAATGGTATGATGGCGGTGACGAACGGTTCCATCCTGACAATATTATATGGGATTCTCGCGAAGCCAACATTATTGCTATCACTTCTCGCGCGACCGGGAAGATAGTCTGGAAAGTTGGCCCCCGTTATGACGGCACGGAAGCCGAACGTGAGCTGGGATGGATTATCGGTCAGCATCATGCGCATATAATTCCAAAGGGGCTGCCCGGTGCAGGAAATCTCCTGGTTTTTGACAACGGTGGTTGGGCAGGTTATGGTGAGCCAAATCCCGGCTCTCCGTCAGGCAAGGTCAATGTCTTGCGTGACTACTCACGAGTGCTTGAAATTGACCCGATTACGCTCAGGATTGTATGGCAGTATACGCCGAAAGAGGCAGGATTCGTACAACCGCTTGATGCCGTACGTTTCTACAGCCCGTTTATTTCAAGTGCACAAAGGTTGCCGAACGGGAACACCCTGATAACAGAGGGTTCAGATGGACGAATAATCGAGGTTACAGCAGACCATCAGTTAGTTTGGGAATATATCAGTCCATACTGGGGTCGCGGTCATCTCAGTCTCAATCTGGTCTATCGCGCCTATCGTTACCCCTACAACTGGGTTCCACAGCTTACCCCGCCTGTTGAGACTCCGATTATACCGCTTGACAAAACAACGTTTCGTGTTCCGGGAGCAGCGCCAATCGGTCGAGACAGGGTTGTTGATGTTGCGGGTGTTCAGTCCACTCCTGATGATAGTGATTTCTGCCTGCTTACAGAACCGGGGAAAGCTTGAATGTATTTGGGGACTATAATTAATAGCGGTGCGCACATGTTTGAATATCATATTTTGATTTGAACAGTAATAATTTATATCAAATTGAACGTATTCAATATTGTATACCATATTACCGGTATTTTATTGCATCACTCTTGATTATTATACAAAATAATGGTTTTTTATCAGGCTTGAAATAATCAATATGATATTTATGAAGTCTATA
Source organism: Chlorobiaceae bacterium (assembly GCA_013334485.1). Lineage (GTDB taxonomy): Bacteria > Bacteroidota > Chlorobiia > Chlorobiales > Chlorobiaceae > Chlorobium. Next base: position 2,268 of record JAAXXL010000020.1, read on the forward strand.
CTTTTCTTAAATATGTCCTGTCGTTGTTTGTCTTACAGGATACTTCCTGATATACAAGTAGTCGTCTCAATTTAGGCTTTGAATATATAGCCAAGGTCTTCAGGAGCCGGTTCTTATTGTCAGAGAGTCGGCTCTTTTTGTTTTCGGTATAATTAACATGAAATCTAAAAAAAAGAATAATTGTATGGCTGTAAAAGAAGTTAGAACTAAGTGGCGATGTTGTTTTAATTGCTGTCTGACAAGCAGAGTTTTCGCTCTCAGTTAGAAGTATTATCAGGCAATATCTCGTACAGTAATTGTTAATCAAGGAACTTAAACGCAAAAATAATATGAGTAAAAAAAAGTATTTGGTGCTGCTTCTCGGGGCGCTATTAATTGCCGGTGGTGATCTTCATGCTGCTGATACAACGAACCCCGAATCGCAGGCAGAGATAACGGCAGCAGACAGTACCGTTCCCGAGGGTGAGGCCTCAGTCGAGGTTGATAACGGCGATCAGCCGGTAACCCAGAGAGATCTGCAGGGACTCAATTCTGAAGTTGCCAACCTTCGGGATCAGTTAAATCGTCGGCTCGACAGAAATATCGCCAACACCCAGCGTGCGGTGAGGATCGGCGGGGTATTGCAGAACCGTTACACGGCAGTAACAAAGTCCAATCAGGTCCAGACTGCTAATGGATTTACAGTGAATGCCGCGATTCTGTCGCTTTCTGGTACACTGAAGAAAGACTATGAAGAGGGGAGGAGTCTGAATTATGTTTTCTCGGTTCTCGGCTCGGCACCGACCTACAACGTTCAGCCGCTTGATGTTTTCCTACAGTACTCGATTTTGCAGTCGCTTGATCCGGAACAGTCAACCCTGTATGTCCAGTTTGGACAGCAGAAAAAGCCGTTCGGTCTTGAGCCTCAGGTAGGTGAAGACAAGACTCCTGCTGCAAATGTTGCTCGATTTGCAGGCCCGCTTGGCCTTGATCTCGCATCGAGGGATCAGGGTATTCAGTTGCGCGGCGATCTTTGGCCTCATTACGATGGCGGTTACAACTATCGTGTTCCTTTCGTTGAGTATGCGTTAGGGGTATTTAACGGTTCAGGCCAAAATGCATCGGATACCAACAGGAGCAAGGATGTTGTAGCAAGAGTTGCGCTTAATGCGCCAGTCGACTACAGCTCTGATCTGCGCGGTTTAACGGTAGGTGGTTCTGTATACAGCGGTAAAAAGGATCTCTATAACGGTGCTACGCTCATTACCGGCGGACTTGGCAAGGCGTCCAAAATACGATGGGGTGGTGATATCTCCTATGTCAGCTCACCAATAGGATTTACGGCGGAATACGCCTACGGCCATGATGAGAGTGCAGCCTCCGGAACGACTATCGCTAATGCGAGCAGGCAGAAAATAAAAAGTCTCGGTTATACCGTAACGCTTTTCTACCAGTGGGGTGAGCAGTTCCTGAAGCAGGCAAGAGCCCAGAACGTTTATGACGACTGGTGGCCGAAAACCTATCAGCCATTTGTCCGTTTTGATCGTTTTGATCCCAACACGGAGATTGCCGCGAACGAAACCTCCATTCTTACCTACGGGTTCAACTTCTTCTTTGCAGAAACAACCAAACTGCAGTTGAACTACAACGTTCTCAATGTAAAAACACCCGGAGCGGTTGACGCAAAAACGAATCAATTCGTAGCACAATTCCAGTATGGATTTTAACAGACTATAAAACAATGAAAGGAGAGAAGATTATGAAAAAGTGGATAAAAGCATTTTTACCGGTCGCAGCACTTCTTGTTATGGGGGTGAATGCTGAAGGAGCGGTAAACCCGAGAGTGATCCGGTTTGCCTACCCGGCAGCAACCAATCCCGGATATGCCGGTGCACCGGTAATCAACGTGATTAATGACCAGGGGTTGTTTGAAAAAGAGTTCGCGAAGGATGGTATTAAAATCGAACAATCCTATATCAAGACAGCCGGACCCGGCACCAATGAGGGGTTTGCAGCCGGACTGTTCGACTTTGCCGATTATGGGGATTTTGCAATTGTGCTTGGAAAAGCCGGAGGATTGAAAAACAAGCTTATTCTGGCTCCCTCCAAAGGCGGTAACGTTTATGTGCTTGCCCGTGCAGCTCTGCATATCAAGTCCATCAAGGATTTAAAAGGAAAGCGGGTCTCATACTGGAAAGGCACGGTACTTCAGACACAGGCGCTAAGAGTGCTTGAGGCTCATGGATTGACCGAGAAGGATATCCGGCAGGTAAACCTTAGTCTTGCCGATGCCCAGGCAGCGCTTGCAGCAGGAAGTATTGATGCAATTGTGGGAACCTACGATCGTCCTCTTATTGATCAGGGCCTTGCAACACTGGTTTACGATACACGTAATTTTCCAATCTCCAAAAGATATCGTGAAGGACTTGTCGTTACTGATGATTTCGCAAGAAAATATCCGGATATCACAAGGAGGGTTGTCAAGGTCTTTATCCAGGCAAGTCATTGGCTCTCTCAGGAGAAGAACAAGGAGCAGCTTGCCCAGTTGCTGGTCAAGACCGGAGCCAAATACAAATACATCAAGGGGGAGATCGGAGTCGGTAACCTGCCGGTAAAAGAGCAGTACAATCCTCTGCCGAACAAGGAGTTTGTTGACGGTTACAAGGATCTTGTTCAGTACTCACTCAACAAACGGCTGATCAGGACCAATATTGATGTTGATCAGTGGGTAGACAAGAGCTACGCGGATGCTGCGGTGAAAGAGCTGGGCTTGCAGAACTATTGGGCTAAGTAAGGTTAATCCAGTCAGGGGCAAGAGATAGTGTTTTGCCCCTGATTAAAATGAGATGGTCTGATGATAAAAAATTCCCTGAAAAAGCTGGAGTTGAAGGATAAGCTTTTGGCGCTTATTGTGCCTCTGCTTCTGCTTGCAGCGTGGCAGAGTGCAGTATCGCTGGAGCTATGCTCACCGCTGTTGCTTATACCACCGTTAACCCTGCTCGACACGCTACTCTATCTTGCTGACTCCGGAGAGCTCACCATTAACATCATAGCAAGCCTGAACCGTGTGCTTGTTGGCTTTCTGATAGGAGGGTTATCGGGATTTTTGCTTGGACTCTTTATGGGACTTTCACCCTTTCTTGACCGATTTGCAGGACCGTTGATAAAGGCATCCAAACAGGTTCCCCAGTTTGCGCTGATGCCTCTCATCATTTTGTGGTTCGGCGTAGACGAGCTTGCAAAATATGTATTTATCGCGATAGGAGCATTTTACCCGATGGTATTCAATACCTACCAGGGGGTGAGCACGGTTTCCAAAAGGTATCGCGAACTTGCCAGAGTATTCGATTACAGGGGAGCTCGTTTTCTGACAAAAGTCATACTGCCAAGCGCAATGCCCTCTATTATCACCGGTGTTCGCCACAGTCTTGGTTTATCATGGATGTTTGTCGTTGGCGCTGAAATTTTCGGAGCTGACACCGGTCTTGGTTACATGATGGCAGCAGCCCGCAATATGTTTCAGATCGATATTGTCATGGCGGGGCTTGTGGTTATTGGCGCTATAGGTTTCAGCATAAATTTTATTCTGCAGGTAATTGAAAAGCGGCTGCTTGTATGGCGTTTTTCATCAGACCAGGGAGCGAGCAAATAATGAAGAGAACTGAAAAGATAAAAATCAAGCTTATTGGTATTGCGTTGCCAATACTCCTGTTGATCCTTTGGCAATACGTGGTCTCCGCAGGTTTTGTATCGCATCATATTCTTCCTTTGCCCGGACAGGTTCTCACAACACTGGTGAGGCTTTTTACGGAAGAGAAGCTTATTCTCCACATTGCTATCAGTTTAAGACGCGTCATCTACGGGCTTTTGATCGGGACAGCTTCCGGTTTCCTCTTTGGATTACTGATGGGACTGTCAAGAACAGCAGAGAAGATTTTTGCGCCGACCTTTCATACGGTACGGCAAGTTCCCCTGATCGGCTGGATACCATTAATTGTTATGTGGTTCGGTATGAACGAGCTGCCGAGAATCCTCATTGTTGCGATAGGTGCTTTTTATCCTACAACCCTGAATACCTTTTCTGGCGTACGTGATGTTCCTCGCAGGTATAAAGAACTCGCCGCTGTTTATGGCTACAAAGGGTTCAAGCTTATTCGTCGTGTCATTTTGCCATCAGCATTTCCTTCAATCATAACCGGTTTTACCCTCAGCCTCGGAATGTCCTGGGTGCTGTTGATTGCCGCCGAGCTTCTTATAGAGACTATTGCCGGTATTGGCAAACTGATTGATGTTGGCCGAGATACCTTCAATATGGAACTGGTCGTCGCAGGAATCCTGATTTCCGGATTGCTTGGATTTACCATGACAAAGATTGTTGAAAAGCTGGTACAGGCGGTGCAGAAGGGCAGGGTTTTTGAACAGGAACTTTAACAAAAATGCAAAGATAAATTAACATGTCAATCGAGAAAGGTACTCTTCAAATCAGGAACCTGAGCAAAAGCTTCACTGTTGACGGCAATGCCCTGCAGGTACTCAACAACATTAATTTAACCTTCCCGGCAGGGAGTTTTATCTCCATTGTCGGCTCCAGCGGTTGCGGAAAGACAACCCTGCTCAGGATACTGCTCGGTCTTGAGACCAATTATGAGGGTGATGCGCTGCTCGATGGTGAACGCATTGAGGGACCGGGTACAAACCGGGGAATTGTTTTTCAGGATCACAGGCTGCTTCCCTGGCTTACCGTCGGGGAGAATGTTGCTTTCGGTCTTGACAAACAGAACCGCAAGGCAAAGAAAAAAATCGTTGATGAACACTTGAAGCTGGTCGGCCTCAGTGGATTTGAGAGTGCTTATCCGGCACAGCTCTCAGGCGGAATGGCTCAGCGAGTAGCTATTGCAAGAGCATTGGCTAACAAGCCGGAAATTCTCCTTCTCGATGAACCTCTCGGTGCTCTCGATGCCCTGACCAGAATGCATATGCAGAAGGAGCTGGAGCGGTTGTGGCTGCTTGAAAAGATCACCATGGTTATGGTCACGCATGATGTTGATGAGGCGATCTACCTGAGTGATATCGTGGTCATTATGTCCTCCCGTCCCGGGATTATCAAACAAATCATCAAGGTCCCGTTCCCGAGACCTCGTGACAGGGCAAGTTCCGAGTTTTCGCACATCAAAGCCGAGATTTTGAAGGAGTTTCATCTTGGTACGGAGTATCCGTTTGCCTATGCCATCTGAAGATGTTCGCACAGCAAAGCCTCTATCGGGAGTAGATCAACGTTGTTTCTGTCGCTCTTATGCATAATATTTTCAGGCTTGCTTCTTATGTCAGACCATACTGGAAAGAGTCCTTTTTTTCTCTTTTCATGTTGATTGCTGTTGTTGTGATGGATTTGAGTATTCCCCGTCTGATCCAGAAGATTATTGATCAGGGTATTCAGCAGCATAACCTTCTGGAGGTAATCAATACAGGCCTTCTGATGCTTGTTATAACCCTGCTGAGTCTTTTTTTTGCAGTCGGGGCACATATTCTCTCCGTTAAAGTTGGTGAGAGTGTAGCCCGTGATCTTCGTGAAGCACTGTTTCTGAAAATTCACACTTTTTCATTCGGCAATATTGATCGACTGAAAACAGGCCAGCTTATGGTGCGTATGTCCAGTGATACCTCTGCTCTCCAGCGTGTGGCTCTGGTTTCGTTAAGAATAGGTACGAGATCGGTGTTTCTGATGTGCGGAAGTTTTATGCTGATGGTGCAAACAAGCAGCACTCTTGCTCTGACTATTCTTCCACTACTCCTGCTTACAGCCGTTCTGATTATTTTTTTTGTTACGAAAATGGAACCGCTCTGGCACTCTGTTCAGCAACAGCTTGATCGACTCAACACTGTTTTGCAGGAAAATATTGCAGGGATTCGCCTGATCAAGGTATTTGTACGTGAGCATTTTGAGTTTATTCGTTTTGATCATGCAAACAGCTTGTTTACTCGCGATTCTATTACGGTTATGAAATTTATGGCGACTATGCCTCCAGTATTGACTATGTGTATCAATATTGGTATGGTTCTGGTTATTTGGGTTGGAGGGCTTGATGCTATAAAGGGCAAGATGAGCATCGGGCAGGTGGTTGCTTTTACCAATTACCTTTTGACCACCATGGCGCCCCTTATTTTTATGGCAAACTTGTCGAATGTATGGGCTGGTGGTCTTGCTTCGGCTGACAGGGTCTCAGAAGTTCTTGATATTGTTCCGGATATAGTGGATCTGCCTGAATCTGTGGAAATGCCGATTTCACATCAGGGTGGCAGAATTGTCTTTGAGCATGTCTCTTTCCAGTATAGTCGCGAGTGTGGCATTCCTGTCCTTTCGGAGATTGATTTTGTGGCCGAACCCGGAGCGACTCTTGCAATCCTTGGCGCTACGGGTTCAGGCAAGTCAACGCTTGTGAATCTGATACCTCGCTTTTATGAGATATCATCAGGCAAAATTATGATTGATGGTATTGATATTCGCAATGTTACCCAGGACTCACTTCTATCAAGAATAGCCTTTGTTCCCCAGGAGACGGTGCTTTTTTCAGGAACTCTGCTTGATAATATCCGGTATGGAGTGCCTGATGCAAGTATGGAGGCAGTTATTGACGCGGCACAAGCTGCCCAGGCTCATGATTTTATTGTCAAATTGCCCGAAGGTTATGACACCCGGATTGAAGAGCGGGGTGCCAATCTATCCGGAGGACAGAAGCAGCGTATCGCGATTGCAAGAGCCATTCTTTCCTCTACGGATATTCTCATATTTGACGACAGCACCAGTGCCGTTGATATTGATACGGAAACCCGAATACAGGAGGCACTTCGCCGAAAAGCAGAGAATTGTACGGTGCTTCTGGTTGCCCAGCGGATCAGTACGGTCCTGAAGGCAGACAAAATTATTGTGCTTGATAAAGGAACTCTTGCCGGGCAGGGTAATCACTCTTCCTTGATGCAAAGTTGTGCTGTCTATCAGGAGATTTACGCTTCGCAGTTGGGCGGAGCAACATTTCCCGAAGGCGTCAGAACCATACAGGAGGTAGCATGAGCCGCATACAAGACAATGTGCGTGATCGCCAGAAGAGTATGGGATTTGGAAACATGGCGCAACCCGGTCCGATAGAAAAACCTCAAAATAGTACAGCCGCCACCAGTCGATTGCTTCGATATCTCTATCCTTTCAAGGTAAAGCTTTGGGCTGTATTTATTCTGGTAGTGCTCTATTCTCTTCTCGGACTGGTCGGCCCCTGGCTTATGGGGGTTGCCATAGATCGTTTTGTTGTTGAAAAAAACAGTTCCGGGCTTGAAACAGTATCGTTACTGATGCTGCTCTGCTACCTTTTATACAACCTTTTTCAGCTTATTGCCGGCTGGGTTATGGCAAGTGTCTCCCAGAGTGCCCTGAGGCAGTTGAGCGGAGATCTATTTACCCACATCCAGACGTTGCCGGTCAGTTATTTCGACCATCACCCGGCAGGTGGACTTATGAGCCGGCTGACAAATGATATTGATGCAATCAATCAGGCGGTTTCACAGAATATTATTGCACTTCTTGGCAGTCTTCTCTCTCTTGCTGGTATTATTATTGCGATGCTGCTGCTTGATCTCTGGCTTACTGTCACAGCATTGCTTGTGGTGCCGATAATGCTCTTCTCAACGCAGTTTGTTGCCCGATATACCCGCAAAGGTTTTCGGGAGTATCAAAAGAAGCTTGGCGAGATAAACAGTGTTATGGAAGAGTCAATCAGCGGTCTGAAGGTTATCAAGGCCTTTCGTCGTAACGCTGAAGTCATCGAGCGGTTCCGGGTTAATAACGAGCAGGTTTATAGCGCTGCGGTCTATGCAAACAGTTATGCTATGCTTCTCATGCCGCTGACCAATGTTCTCGGGAATCTGTTTGTGATAGTTATTGCCGGTTTTGGCGGGTGGATTGCTCTCAAAGGACTTGTCAGCGTTGGTGTTATTGCCACCTTTATCATGTATGGACAGAATTTTATTCAGCCGCTTCGCCAGCTTTCAACTATGTATAATACAATACAGGCCGCTCTGGCGGGGAGCGAAAGAATATTTGAAATTCTTGATATCCCGTCAGAAGTTGATCTGTCAAAGGAAATCGCTCCGACAACTATTGGGGGGCGGATATGTTTCGATCGTGTCACTTTTGCTTATGAGAATGGGGCTCCGGTAGTCCGGGATATGTCGTTTGTTGCCGATCAGGGTAAAACCATTGCGCTTGTCGGGCCAACAGGGGCGGGAAAAACAACTATTATTAATCTGCTGACCCGTTTTTATGAGATCAACGGAGGCGCAATTACCATTGATGCTCAAGATATTCGGGATTTTGGCAAGGCGCGCCTCCGCAGCAGGATTGGTCTGGTGCTGCAGGATACCTTTCTTTTTTCAGGTACGGTGATGGAAAATATCCGATTTGGCCGACTCAATGCTTCTTATGATGAATGCGTTCATGCTGCTGAGCTTGCTGAAGCTGACGAGTTTATCCGGCAACTCCCAAAGGGATATAACACCGTTTTATCTGAAAGGGCGGGGAATCTGAGTCAGGGGCAGCGTCAGTTGCTGGCCATTACCAGGGTTATTCTGGCAAATCCGGATATCCTTATTCTTGATGAGGCTACCAGCAGTGTCGATACCCGAACCGAGCTGCGTATTCAGAAAGCCCTGTTGACACTCATGAAGGGAAGAACCAGCTTTGTTATTGCCCACAGGCTCAGTACCATTCGCGATGCAGACAGGGTACTTGTTATCGACAAGGGCACAATAGTTGAACAGGGGAGTCATCAGGAGCTTCTTGAACAGAAAGGGATGTATTCCAATCTCTACCTGAGCCAGTTCAAAGGACAGGAGATATGACTTACAGTTGCGCTTATAAATTGCGTCCTTCTGTAAAGAGCCGTTTGTAGTAAAATCCGCTGGTGTAGAGTGCGGCTGCCGGGTTGTGCCCGAGCAGTCGATCCTTGGTTATCAGTGTGGTAACAGGAGCGTCGGAGTGCTTCATAAAGAGCGCATCGTGGCCGACACAGAGGCCGATGATCACATTCAGCTCGGTTTTCTCTTTATTCAGCAGCTTTGCCTGCAGGATCGGATTGCAAAGGGATTCATGCGATCCCTTCTGGATTTTCAGATTCTCGTCGATTCCAATTTCACTTTTATCTACGGAACCTACCTTGCAGATGACCGAGTATGGTTCCAGATCGTTAATTTTCAGCACTTTGGCAAAAATCCCGGATTCTGCTGACAACCCTATACATGTCGCAAGCCCTATCTTTTTTGCTCCAATCCGGTTGGCAAAGGCAATAATCTCTTCAACACGGGTCAATTTACCGTAGTAAGTGCCTTCAACCTCTGCGGATGCACGAGCTATTTTAGCGTCAATCGTCTCTCCCCGGTATTGGTTGGTTACCCTTTCCAGCTCTTCGCTCCCGACAGCTTCAGAGAGACATGAATTAGGAAAACGGCGATCCTGGCGGTAACAGTTCAGGAGTCCGCAGTCCGTACAGCCGGAATCTTTATGCTCTGAGGGGTCAGGTTGGGTCATCATTAAAAAAAGGGTAAGTGTTACCTGATGAAGCTGGTCATGATTTTGTTAACGGGTTCCGGCCCAGGCAAGGTGTTTTTTGTTGCTTCACGCATCTTGAGCAGCCACGCCATATTGCGACCGAGCACCTCCATAATCTGAACCCCTTCACCATCCTGCAACACCTCTCCGGGTGCTCTTCCGTGCGTGATGTTCCAATAGTTTGAAGTTGCTTGAATCATTTCCGCAAAGGTGAGATAGTGGTTCAGGCAGTCAAATGTGGACGAGCCGCCTGTCCGGCGAACTGCTACCACGGAGGCGGCAACTTTCTGACGGAAGAGGCTGCCATTGCATGCTGCAACATAGAATGCCCTGTCGAGAAAGCATTTCATGGTTCCTGCGACACCGGCAAAATAGACCGGTGAACCAAGAATGATTCCGTCAGCGTTTTTGATCTGCTGGATCCATTCATTCAGCGGGTCGGAGCTTATACTACATTTCTCATCGCGATTTTTAGCACAGGTTCCGCAGGCCATACATCCTCTGACAGCCTTGTTTCCAACATGGATAATTTCAAAGTCGATTCCGTTTTTCTGCAACTCACTGCCGACACCGGCGAGCGCATGAAAGGTGTTGCCATCCTGTTTCGGACTGCCGTTGATTGCTATGACGTTCATTTGTTTCAGTTGAAGTTTCCGATATGCGCACGCATTCGTATAAAATATAAAATCCTGATTTCGTTGCAATGAGCCCTGTATTGCGCCAAGATCAACATTTTGAGAGCCGCTTTGCAACCCTGTACCATAAAAATACCAGCTTTACGGTATCCGTCTACCCTGCAACTCAAGGCACCTCAGAATAACACACTGCTTGACTCTGTCAAAACGCTATTGTGGTATAAAATATACCGCTTCAACGGGATTTCGTACTTCACAAGAAGAAGCGATCTTGACGTATTGTTTAGAGGCTATTGGAAAGATTCATCCGGTTGCACGCCAACTTTACAGGTGATGATTGACAGGAATTATGCATGACAATGAAATCAAAACAGGAAAACTGAATGAAAAAAACTGAAGTCCTTGCTGATGAGAAGGTTTCCGATTTGGGAGCAGCCACGGTGATAGGTATCGATATTGGTTCGCGCCAGGCCAAGGCGGTTCTGGTGTATGGCGATGAAATCTATACAACAATTACGGCAAGTGGTGTTGATTCACAGGAAACTGCCGGGAGGCTCATCAAAAAAATCGGAAAGCAGGCCGGAATCGGACACCAGGATATTGCCTATGTCGTGGGTACCGGTTACGGGCGTATTGCACTTAATTTTGAAGCCTTTCCAACCGAGGTAGTGACCGAGATCTCCTGCCATGCGATGGGTGCACATTTTCTTAATGCGGGAACCAGAACGATCATTGACATTGGCGGACAGGATTCAAAAGCGATCAAGGTTGATCCGGACAATGGTCGTGTTGTTGAATTTGTGATGAACGACAAGTGTGCCGCAGGAACCGGACGCTTTCTGGAAAAGGTTGCTGAACTGCTTGATTACCAGCTCGAAGAGCTTGGCCAGAAGGCACTGCTCGCGGAGAAAAAACTCGAAGTCAGCAGCCAGTGTGTGGTTTTTGCCGAATCCGAAGTTATTTCGCTCAAGGCAAAAGGGGAGCGACGCGAGGATATCGCTGCGGCAATTCATTTTGCCTCTGCGCGTCGTGTGCGTAACCTGGTCAACCGTCTTGGTCTGGAGCCTGAACTTGTCTTTTCGGGCGGAGTATCCAACAATCCGGGAATGAAGCATGCACTCGAAGAGTTAATCGGCCATCCGATCAAGACAACCAAACTTGACATGGTTTATGCCGGTGCCCTGGGTGCCGCCGTGTTTGCCCAGCGTTATTACGAAGGCGCAAATGCTGCTCGCGAAAAGGAGGTCGCATGAAGCTTGCTGAAGTTATTGATCAGAGAGTGGTCGGAGAGATCGATAATAATACCGTGCTGGGAGTAGATATCGGATCTCGCGGAGCCAAGGCGCTGCTGTTGCATGAGGGTGAACTCTTTGCCGTACAGGTGCCGACCGGGGTTAACATGCAGGAAACGGCTGACGAACTTCTTGACGAACTGCTTGAGGAAGCCGGTATAGGGCGGGAGCAGATTCGTTTCATTGTCGGGACGGGATATGGCCGTATTGCGCTCCCGTTCATTGAGATACCAAGCGAGATCGTCACGGAAATTTCCTGCCATGCGATGGGTGCACATTACTTGAATGCTGATACCCGCACGATTATCGACATTGGTGGTCAGGACTCGAAGACGATTCAGGTTGATCCAAAGAGCGGCAAGGTCTCCAAATTTATCATGAACGATAAATGCGCGGCTGGTACCGGGCGTTTTCTGGAAAAAGCCGCAAGCCTTCTTGAATACACAATTGCTGAACTCGGCCCGGCCTCTCTGCGTGCCGAGTCGCAACCGCAGATCAGCAGCCAGTGCGTTGTGTTTGCCGAATCCGAGATTATTTCTCACCGTGCGCGCGGCGAAACCCGCGAAGCCATAGCGGCAGGTCTACATTATGCATCAGCACGGCGCGTAAAAAATCTGGTCAGCAAGATTCCTCTTGAAGGTGATCTTGTGTTCACTGGCGGTGTTTCAAATAACGTCGGTATGAAAAAAGCACTGGAAGATCTTATTGGGCTGTCGATCAAGCCTTTCAAGCTCGATCCGGTCTATGCCGGTGCGCTTGGCGCTGCGGTTTATGCCCAGCGTTTTTATGCGGAAGAGCGCAGGCCAGACTTTGATGCTGATGAAATATCCAACGCTGATATCAGTGAAATTCTTGAGCGCACGGTGGCTGCCGAAAAGACGTTCATTGAAAGAACAGATGTGAAAAAGATCGGCTATCTCTGCACTTATACGCCGATTGAACTGCTTGCTGCTTCGGGAGCAGCGCATACACGTCTCATGAAATGCGGTGAGCCGGAAGTTGTTTCCAGGGGTGAACTGATTACCAAAAGCGTCTTTTGCGACTTCACCAAGAGTCTATTGGGGCACTTTGCCGAAAAGGATCCGCTGCATAACGCTCTTGACCAGGTCGTAACCTTCTACACCTGTGACTCAATGAAAGCTACCGCAGAGGCTATCGATAACTTTTTTGTTCCTTCGCTCGGTTATGTTGTCCCTCGTGATGGAGGCCGTGAACAGGGGCGGAGGTTTTTTCGTCAGCAAATCCTCAACTTCAGGAAAGACCTTTCAACACTGACAGGAAAACTGGTTTCTGAAGATGAGTTGTCGGAGCAGATTCAGCTCTACAACCAGGCACGTCGTCTGATCCGTGATATCTCGGCGCTGCGCAAGCGTGACAATCCTCCGCTCAGTGGTCGCGATTTTCTGGAAATCACCAAATCCTTTTATAACCTCCAGCCGGAAGAGCAGCTTGTGCTGCTTGAAGATCTCTATCTGAGGCTGTCAGGTACACCCGAGAGCGGTCCGGCACCATTACGTCTCATGATGGCGGGTGGAATAGTGGCTGATGGCGATCGTCGTATCCTTGACATGATTGAAGATGAGATTGGAGCTCGTATTGTAGTGGAAGATCACTGTGCAGGTTACGGTGCTTTCTCTCATGATACGGACGAAAAGAGTGATCCATGGCAGGCACTTGCCAATGCCTATCTCGACCAGGCTCCGTGTGCTCGACAGACTCCACTTCAGAAACGGATCGATTTCTCGGCTGAACTGGCTACTGAATATCGGGTTCAGGGAGTAATCTACAACTACCTCAAGTTCTGCCCATGCTACGGTATGGCCAAGAACAGCTTTGTGCGTCGTTTCCAGGATATGGATCTTCCCGTGCTGGAGCTGGCAAGTGATTATTCCCAGGGAGATACCGGGCAGATCAAGACCCGTCTGGAAGCCTTCGTTGAAGTGTTAAAAGAAAAACAGGAGATATAGAATGTCGCTTACGCTTACAGAAGAAAAAATAACGACCCGGAAGGAACTTGAAAGCCAGCTTGCCTATATCGAAGAGAGCAAGCATGATCATCGTTACTCTCCGGCTGTTATCAAAATTTATGATCTGGCTTTGAGTTACGTTGAGGATGCTGAAGAGCATGCAAGAAGTGGGGGGAGGGCAGCCTGGGCTACGGGAATATGGGATGCGCCGCTCTTTTATGCCCTCGATATTGTTCCTATATCATTTACAGAGCTCGGCAGGCTTGGTTCGGCTGATGCCATGACTCTGGCCGAGGATTACTTTCAATTTCCCAAAGAGACCTGCTCAATGGTCTCTGCGTTGCTGGGGGAGTGGTATCTTCGTCTTAATCATCCGGTAAAGGATATTGTGGTTTTCAACTCAGCATGTGAACCACTCAATATCGGCTGGGATTTGATTGCCGCTGAAGGCTATAATCTCTATCGCGTTGAGGCGGTTAATCGACCACGAGACAACGATCCGGATCGTCTTGCTGAACAGGTGCAGTTCCTTGTTGACGAGCTTGCTGATCTGGCAATCCGTCTTACCGGAAAACCTCTGGATCCGGCTCGTCTGGAGCACGAGATCAAACGTGTAAATCGCATTATCGGCAAGGCCCGGCAAATCATCGAGCTGCGAAAGCATAATCCGCTCTATATCAAAAGTCTGGCTACCATGTTTCTGCTCATGGGTACGGGCCACTATTTCGGCAAACCGGAAGAGTTTGAGGCTACCCTTGACCTGCTCATCGAAGAGCTGAAGGTGGCCGACTATATCCCTTCACCACGCGGTAAAATTGTTCCGCTCGCCTGGATCGGCGGGCGCGGTCAGGAGTTTGGTGTTTACAAGACTGTTGATGATTGCGGTGGAGCCATCACCGCCTGGAGTACACCAAACTCATGGACTCATGAGTGGCCGGAAGATGACGATCCGTTGAAAGCTATGGCCAAGCATATTCTCGGAACAACCGGAGGGCATGTGATCGGCTCACCGGTACACCGCCTGAAGAGAATAGAAGCGTTGGTTGAAGAGTATGGTGCAAAGGGAATTCTCTTCTACTCCTATGTCGGATGCTCCTTTGCCGGAGTTCACCAGGAGATACAGCGGGACCATTTCCATAAACTGGGTATCCCCTCAATCGGACTTGAAGGCAGTTTTCAGGTCGGGCCACCATCGGGTCAGTTGTTGACAAGAGTAAGAGCATTCGTTGAAATGCTTTCCTGAACACGGACTAACGATCCATGTAAACCACCAAACCAGAGACCGGATAAGAGTTTTGTTTATCCGGTTCTCTCGCCCCACCTGTTTGAGGTCAGGCCCTGTGGGGCACTCGACCGTTCCAGCAGCGGAGGGGCTCTTTTTCGATCATGATCGCGCAATGGTTGCACATGGTGCATCGCGAGGCGTTTTGGCTCTGCTCCTCAAACTTCCTCACGATGGATGGATCGTTTATGAAGGGGCGTGACATTGAGATGAAATCGGCATCTCCGTCTGCAATGGTTTTTGAGGCATCTTCAAGAGTGTGAATACCGCCGACAGCCATTACCGGGATTGAAACAGCCTTTTTGATGGCACTGGCCACCTCAAGGTTGTATAAATGGTATGGTTTCGGGCTCTCCGGACTGATCAAAGGCAGGATGCGGGCAATCATCGGCCTCAGCCACTTTGGCAGGGCGTCCAGCTTGAAATTGTTGGCTTTGAGCAGCGCGTCCGTCGGCATTTCTGGTCCCCGCATAATCGCCAGTCCTTCGCTAACCGTGCCGGAGGAGATCTCAACGGCGGAGCATCCGGAGGCCTCAAGCATCATGGCAATCTTCACTGCCTCGTCCGGTCGCATTCCGCCGGGCATGCCGTCGTAACCATTCATTTTTGCCAGCACCGGATAATGCCCCAGCCTTTGGCGGATACGCACAATGATCTCCAAAACGATCCGGAACCGGTTCACAAGAGAGCCTCCCCAACTGTCACGCCTCCGGTTGGTGTAGCCGGAGAGGAACTGCGCAAGCAGGTACCCATGCGCCAGATGCAACTGCACCCCATCGAAACCTGCAGCCTGTGCCCGAACCGCAGCATCAACAAATGCATTGATGATCGCCCTGATCCCTTGCTCCGTCAGCGCCATTGGCTCCTCTTCGCTGAAATACCGGTCCCTTACAGGCGACGGAGCCACTGTTCTCATGCCGGTGACAGCCGAACGGGTCTGAGCGCCGCAATGGGCAAGTTGTATGATCAACGCTGCTCCCTCGCGGTGAACTGCTTCGACGAGCCGCCGGTAAGCTGGTATCAACGCGTCGCTGTGCATCATCAGCATTCCGGGGAAACTGCTCCTGCCCTGCGGAAGTACACCCGCATACCCGGTCACAATAGCGCCAGCACCGCCCTTTGCGAGACGCAGATAGAGTTTTTCAAGCGACTCCAGCGGAGCACCGTCAGTATCGGCCATCCCCTCATGCGTCGCCGAACGGATAAAACGGTTGCGAACTGATATGCCGCCGATATGAGCAGGCTCAAAGATTCCGGATGATTCTGTCATGACCATGTAAGAGAGATAATTAAGCAAATATAAGAGTTTCGATATTATTACTTCAACACACGATGCCTGAATAATTTTCTTGCAGGGTCATTTACTCGATTTCAAGGCCGTATTTGCAGGAAAGGTGTGTGCATGCGCGAGTCAAACCGGAGATCTCTCCTGAAGGTCGAGATGACAATTTCGGAGGGGTTGCGGGGATGAGTGGGAATTACGGGACATAAGGAAAGCACCGATTAATAATCCAGGTTCTTTTTTTTCAAAAGGATCAGTTATTGGTTGTAAACCCACAATGGGGTGCAAGCTTTTGCTATCCGGTTAAGGGAGTGAAGGTTTGATTGCTTCTGTCTTGTTTTTCGCCGGACGTTCGTACTTGAAGATGCAGACGGGGCTGCCGAGAGCCTGACGGCAGAGGATTTCTCCCTTCATCTCCGGGAAGGCCCTGCGGGATGCCTCCATATCCAGTTCGCAAATCACGTGGCATGGTGTGTCGAATCCGAACTCTTTGCCTGCTTCGAGGTAGGGGCAGACCCTTTGTATCTCAAGGGCGGCATCAATACCCAGGTTTGAAATGTCCACAGCCACCATATCCATGCCGATCGCATTGAAAATCGGAATGGACTTGAGAAACCCTTCGATGAGGGTTGGCAGTGCAAGCAGAGGCCCCATGCGCTGCTTCTGGAGTTCGGGGAAACCCTCCAGCATTGTTTCCCATGCCTTATCCTCTCCGAACTCACTCTTAAGCTCCCTGAATTTCGAAAACTTTTTTCTTGCAGATTCCAGCAACTCCGAGTTAGCGTTTTGCATGGCCGGGTCTCCCTGTTTAACATTATTTGCGTCTCCTTATGCATAGTGTCCTATACAGCAAGATACGGGGAGCAGGCGTATGATTCAAATAAACGGCTCGCAAGCCGTGGTGGTGTTAAAAAGCCTTGCGTATAATCGCAGAATTTGATGATCTTCGGAGATGCGGCATTTTCTTCCGTTTGCTCCAGCAAGGCGAGGCTGTTGTAG
Source organism: Chlorobiaceae bacterium (assembly GCA_013334485.1). Lineage (GTDB taxonomy): Bacteria > Bacteroidota > Chlorobiia > Chlorobiales > Chlorobiaceae > Chlorobium. The sequence goes on from JAAXXL010000020.1 coordinate 19,299, forward strand.
CCGTAAATCAGATATGTTTTGGTGAACTAAAAGAGAAGGTAATATGGAAACGAAGTATGAGGTTGGAGACGATTTTTTTCGTGAAAAGATTATAGCGGCAATGTTTTCGGGATTCCGTTCCATCAAAAATCCCGTATCTGTAACGGTTCATCCTGAACTGATGATGAGGATAAGGGAGGATCTCCGCAATAAAGTGGTTGCGCCGAAAATGGTTGGCGGTGCAGAGCTGTTTTTCGGCTTGCCGGTAATTGAGGATGCGACAAAAGAGAGGGATTATATCATGGTACAGTAAGCTCTGAAGGAAACAAAAGAGTAGATGATCCACAACGGTTTCAACCTGCCATAGCGCAAATTTTTTTCTCTTTAGCCCGATACAGACGAAGGTTTTCAGGGGCACAATTCTTATTATGTCGCAAAAGTTTTTGTTGTGTAATATTGAAAAGAGGAGCATCATGAGTGATTTGCCGAACTGTCCGAAATGTAATTCAGAATATACCTATGAGGTCGGGGGTCTGTTGACCTGCCCTGAGTGTGCCCATGAATGGACTGCATTTTCTGACTCTTCAACTGAATCGGTTACAGTCTGGAAGGATGCAAACGGCACCGTGTTGCAGGATGGCGATACCGTGACGGTGATCAAGGATCTCAAGGTCAAGGGTTCATCATCGCCGATAAAAGGTGGTACAAAGGTGAAGAACATCCGCCTCATTGAGGGTGATCACAACATTGACTGCAAGATCGATGGCTTTGGTGCGATGGAGTTGAAGTCGGAATTCGTAAAGAAAGCCTGAGATAATCCCTCCCTCCACGCATTCATCCCGATCTGTTTTGTTACATGTAACGAAGCGGTCTTGCGCAAAGAGGGTATGCGCCCCTTGCAGATCTGGGTTCCCGATACCCTTATTCCTGGGTTTGCAGAGGAGTGCAGGCGGCAATCCGAAGTGGTGAAAGATGACTTGCATGAAAAGGAGATCCTTCAGATTCTGGATGAAGCAGCAGACAAGAAAGGGTGGAGGGCGTGACGAAAAGTGAATTGCGTCAGGCACCGTTATTTTGGCTTGATAATTCAACGATGCTTGAGATTAGCAGGGCTCTCGCAGTTTGGATCGGTATTGCATAATGGCACCTATATTTGTTTGTTCCGAAATGTAATCGGAAAACAAGAATAAGCTGCCACGATCTGAACTTCGGGTACAGTTGATTTGTTCGGTGTTGGAAGAGTAATAATGCGGGCTTATATTTTACCATAAACCTTATATGAGACCACTTTGCCAGATAGCACCTTACAGAAGGTTATTGGGTTAATAGCTCAAAATAACGTTGTTATTTCCAGTCATGGATATGAGGAGCTTGCAGCAGATGATATTTTTGTGCAGGACGTTCTGCAATCGGTAAATCTTGCGGTTGTTGTTGAGGATTATCCTGATTTCGGTAAAGGACCCTGTGTCCTTGTTTTGCAGGAAGACAGGGAAAAACAACCGGTTCATGTCGTTTGGGGAATCGCAAAAGGCAAGGAATTTCCAGCGGTGTTGATAACCGCCTACCGTCCCGATCCTGACAAGTGGACTAATAATTATAGCAGGAGGAAACAATGACGACAAGAAAACTTACAAAACTGGTGCATGAAGGCAAATATGCAGCGGAAGTTGTTATTGAAATAGTTGATTCCGATGAAGGCTGGTCGCCCTATATCAGCCTTGATGATGCTTTAAAGCTTGACGCTGTAAGGGAAGCGTTACAATCAGGCGATATTGCTACTGCAAGCACATATGGACGGGTTTATGAGCTTTCACCTGTAGCTGCTTGAAGAATTGTTCCGGCAAATGGAACTCAGTTAACGCGCAGGTGCATTTGTGTGCCTGCGCGTTTTTGCTGATGTGATGGGCGGGATTTAGTATCCGGGATTGACTTCGCTGAAGGTTTTCAGGCCGAGTCCGTAGAGATGGATAAATCCGGCGGCTGCCTTGTGGTTGAAGGTGTCGGCTTCGGTGTAGGTGGCCAGCTCTTCGTTGTAGAGCGAGTATGGCGAGTTCCTTCCGAGCAGGGTGACGCCACCCTTGTAGAGCTTCAAACGGACAAGACCGGTAACAGGATGCTGCGTTTCGTTAACGAAAGCATCAAGAGCCTTTCTCATTGGCGAGAACCAGGTGCCGTTGTAGATCAGGTTGGCATAGTCCTGGCTGATGTTCTTCTTGTACTGGAAGACCGATTTTTCGAGCGTCAGCCTTTCCAGTTCGCGATGGGCGAAGTGCAGTATTGTGGCTGCCGGTGCTTCGTAGATCTCTCTTGATTTGATGCCGACCACACGGTTCTCGATCATGTCGAGCCTTCCGACACCGTTCTTTGCGCCAATCTCGTTCAGGCGGATGATGAGGTCAAGGCCGCTCATTTTTTTGCCGTCAAGCGATACCGGGATACCTTTTTCGAACTCAATCTCCACAACAGCAGGAGTATCGGGAGCATTTTCCGGTGAGGTGGTGATCTGATAGGCATCCTCGGGAGGCGCAATCATCGGGTTTTCAAGCACACCGCACTCGATACTGATTCCCCAGATGTTCTCGTCAATCGAGTAGGGGTTTTTCTTTGTTGCCGATACCGGAATGTTGTGCTCAAGGGCATAGGCGATCTCCGCCTCTCTTGAAGTGAACTCCCATTCGCGCAGGGGAGCAAGCACTTTCAGGTGTGGAGCAAGTGAAGCGAAGGTGACTTCAAAGCGAACCTGGTCGTTGCCTTTACCGGTGCAGCCGTGTGCCAGCATGGTGCAATCTTCTGCAAGTGCGGCATCAACGATGGCTTTTGCAAGCAGCGGACGTCCGAGTGCGGTGGCAAGGGGATAGACATCCTCATAGAGTGCTCCGGCTTTGAGTGCGCGCCAGATGTACTCTTCGACAAACTCCTTGCGGAGGTCAAGAAACCGGAATTTTGATGCTCCGGTAAAGAGGGCCTTTGATTCGAGGTTTTCGATCTCCTTGGTCTGGCCGAGGTTACCGGTTACGGCAACGATTTCGGCATCATACTTGTCTTTCAGCCATTTGATCATGACGGAGGTATCAAGTCCGCCGGAGTAGGCTATTGCAATTTTTTCCTTGCTCATATTACGTTCTGAATTATCAGTTTTTGAAAAGGTTGTTTTGAATATAGGTGATCACTTCCGAAATATTCAGTACGGAAGCCGGAATAACGAGAACGGTGTCATCTCCGGCAATGGTGCCGATGATGAGAGGGTTTTTAAGCTGATCGAGGTAAGAGCCGACCCCGTGCGCTCTGCCAGGCAGGGTTCTGATGATGACGGCAGTTTCATTGGATTTCACCGCAAGCACTTCAACCCCTACCAGCCCTTTGATAATGCGACCGGCGTTATCATCCGGCAGTGCCATTCGGTAGCCGTTGTTTGTACGCGATCGCACAAGGCCGAGTTCGGCGCAGTCACGCGAAAGGGTTGCCTGTGCAACAACCATTCCGCTGGTGCGGAGCAGTTGCAGAAGCTCATGCTGATTTCCCACCTGATTCTGCTGCAGGATCTCCATGATTTTCATCTGTCTTGCATGCTTGTTCATGACTTCAGCTCCTTCATGCCTTGATTTTTTTTGCGGCATTGAGCAGCCTGTGGGTCAAGTGAAATTTCCGGTACTCTTCATGGTTAAGCAGCTTTACCAGAAGGGCTTTCTGGACATGAAGCCTGTTTTCAGCTTCGTCCATGACAATGGAGTGCGGTCCGTCCATCATCTCTGCGCTGATCTCCTGACCACGGTGAGCCGGCATGCAGTGCATGACGACTGCTGACGGGCTTGCAAGGCTGAAGAGAGCGCTGTTGATCTGATAGGGGCTGAATATTTTCAACCGCTCTTTGGTCTCCTCCTCCTTGCCCATGCTTGTCCAGACATCGGTATAGAGAACATCGGCGTTTTCTGCTGCCTCTTTCGGGTCGTGAATGATCTCTATTTTGCTGATTCCCTTCGCTCTTGACGCTTCAAGCAATCCCTGGTCAGGCAGGTACCCTTCGGGGCAGGTCAGCACGAAATGAAAGGGGAGCAGGCCTGCCAGCTCAATCCATGAGTTGGCAACGTTGTTTCCGTCACCGACAAAGACAACCTTTATGCCCTCATGCCACAACCCCTTTTCGTAGAGCGTAAAAGCATCGGCTAAAATCTGGCAGGGATGCGATAAATCGGTAAGGGCGTTGATGACCGGAATTGAGGCATGTTCGGCAATCCCTTCGATGATGCTGTGCTCGTGCAGTCGGGCAACAATGGCGTCGTTATAGCGAGAGAGCAGTTGAGCGATATCTTCAACGGATTCCCGTGATCCTACCCCGATTGATTTGCCGTCGAGATTGATGGCATACCCGCCAAGTTCATGAATACCAAGCTCAAAGGAGACCCGTGTTCTCAGAGAGGGCTTGTTGAAGATCATGGCAACGGTTTTATCGCGCAGTGGCTGAAAACCTGACACCGAGGGCTTTTCGGCTCTTTTTTGCTTGATAAAGAGCGAGTAGTCAAACAGCTCGATAATTCTGGCTGCATCAAGATGACCAAAACCGAGAAAATCTCTTTTACCAGATACTTTATGGGTGTTTACTGCGGTCATTGCGATTAACTGTTAAAGGATGATTCACTCTCCTGTTCGGCAATAAACTGTGTGCCGACCCCATCGTGGGTGAATATTTCAAGCAGGAGCGAATGGGTTGATTTTCCGTCAATGAGATGGATTTTTCTCACTCCGGAGTCAAGTGTCTTGAATGCCGAAAGCACTTTCGGAATCATGCCGCCGGAGATGATTCCCTGTTCAATAAAATCAGCGGCCTCCGTTTTACAGATGGTTTTCAGGATTCTCTCGCCTACATGAATACCCTCCACATCGCTGACATAGATAAGCTTTTCTGCCTTGAGAGCAATAGCGATACTGCTGGCGGCATCGTCGGCATTGATATTGTAGATATTTCCTTTGTCATCAAAGCCGATCGGTGCGATAACCGGGATGAGCCCTGCATGGCAGAGTAGATCAATGTAGTCGGTATTGATATGCTCAATCTCTCCGACAAGACCGAGCGTATCGGCATTCTGGTGTGGCAGAGCCTTGATGGTGTCGGCATCAAGACCGCTGACACCAACAGCCTTGCCTCCATGCTGGCTGAGGAGTTGAACAATATCCTGATTGACTTTTCCTGCAAGTGTCATCTGGATGACCGAGATCATCTCCTTGTCGGTGACCCTGCGTCCATGAAGAAAGCGTGAGTGGTGCCCAAGTTTTTCGGCGGTTTTTGTGATAGCGTCACCTCCGCCATGCACCAGCACAATGTTGATGCCTACCTTGCGGAGCAGGGTGACATTTTGAGCCACACTGTTCTTGAGGCTGGCCTCCTTCATGGCTGAGCCGCCATATTTGATAACAAAAGTCTTGCCTTCAAACTCGCGTATGTAGGGAAGCGCTTCAATCAGCACTTGGCCTATAGCTGCTTCAGGGGCTTTTCTTGGCGAACGCAGTTCGCTGTTCTGTGGATTCTCCATTCCGGAAAATTGCAGTTAAAGGTTAAGGTGTCGTCAGCTCCTGTAGCTTCCGTTTATTTCGATATACTCCTTGCTGAGGTCACAGCTCCACACTGTTGCATGCCCCGGTCCATCCCCGAGACGCAGTGTTATGGTGTAGGACTCCTTTGCCATGATTGCGGAAGCCTCCTCTTCTGAAAAATCCGAGATAAATCCCGGTTTCAGCACCTTCAGGTGGTCAAAAGAGAGTTCAAGCTCATCCTGGCTAAAAGAGGCGCCGGAGCGTCCTGCCGCAGCAATGATTCTGCCCCAGTTGGCATCTTCGCCGTGGATGGCGGTTTTAACAAGGCTTGACTCTGCAATTGTTTTGGCGGCAACTCCGGCATCGCGGTTGTCCACCGCCCCGATAACCCTGATTTCCACAAACTTTGTGGCGCCTTCGCCGTCAATAACGATGAGCTTGGCAAGAAAGGTCATCAAAGCTTCGAGAGCCTCTGCGAACAGCTCATAATCCCGGCTTTCTGCCTTGATTTCAGGGCCGGTGCCACTGGCAAGAATAGCGGCCATATCGTTGGTACTTGTATCGCCGTCAACAGTTATAGCGTTGAAACTTCTGCTGTTAGCACCCTCCAGCGCATGCTGTAGGAGTGAGGGTGAAATGGCAGCATCGGTACAGAGAAAAGCAAGCATGGTGGCCATGTTCGGAGCGATCATGCCCGAGCCCTTGGCTATCCCGCTCAGCCGGACGGTACCGCCTGAAACCTTCAGTTCAAGGGTGAAAAACTTGGGAAAGGTGTCCGTGGTCATGATTGCCTCTGCCGTTTCAATGCCGGAGTAGCGATTCAGGCTTGAGGGGAGAGCGGCAATGCCTCCGAGAACCCTCTCCATCGGGAGGAGCTGGCCAATAACCCCGGTTGAAGCAACAAGCACCTCTTCAGCTTTGATGGCAAGTTCAGTCGCAACGGCTTTTGCCATAGCACGAGCATCCTGCATCCCTTTTATACCGGTAGCCGCATTGGCATTGCCGCTGTTGCAGACAATGGCGCGAATCAGTGAGTGCGACTCCTCAAGATGGGTACGGCAAAGCGTTACCGGTGCTGCGCAGCAGAGGTTGGTGGTGAATACTCCGGCAGCGCTTGCCGGTTTATCTGCCGCAAGCAGTATCAGGTCGTTGCGCTCATATTTGATTCCGGCTGATACCGCTCCGGAAGAAAAACCTTCCGGCCAGAACCCGGCTCCTCCAGCCCACTCTGTGGGCATCGGGATAACCTGGCTCGGCCATGAAGTTGAAAGAGAGAGCTTATCAATGATCCCGAGTGCTTTTTGACGTTTTTGCACGGCAGTCTGCATGTAGTTAAATGGTTAGAGTAGCAGTCCGGTCGTTTCTTCAAGCCCGAGCATAATGTTCATGTTCTGAATGGCTTGGCCGGCAGCGCCCTTCAGGAGATTGTCAATGGCCGTAACAATGACCACTGAACCGGTTTCGGTTGCCTGGGCAATATGGATATCGCAATAGTTGGTATAAGCAACATGGCGTACCTCGGTCATGGACTCCCGCATCCGTACAAAGGGAGCGTTGCGGTAAAAACTCTTATAGATACGTTTCAGCGTTTCAGTTTTTTCAGGGCTTCCAAGCCGGATGTTCAGGATGCTGTATATGCCCCTGACGAGTGAGCCGATCATTGGTGTAAAGGTGAAATCAAAAGAGGGCGTTGTGGCCGAACTGCCGAGCGCCTGCATGATTTCCGGTGTATGCTGGTGCACACCGACCTTGTAAGCCCTTACATTCTCACTCATCTCCGCGTATGAAAGCTCCGTTTTGCTGCTTCTTCCTGCTCCGGAAATTCCGGAAACCGAGGTGCAGTTGACTGCGCTGAGCGGTATCGGTCCCGATTCTCCAAGAAAAAGCGGAGCAAGACCAAGAATGATGCTTGTTGCAAAACATCCCGGATTGCTGATCGAGGTTTCCTGACTGATGCGATCACGGAAGAGCTCCGGCATGCCATAGGTCATGACGGCATCCGGGGATTTTTTCTGCTTGTAGAACTCTTCATGTTCCAGTGTGCTTTTCAGTCTGAAATCGCCGGAGAGGTCAATCACCGTTTTTCCGGCACGAAGGAGATCAGGAACGTGGGCAAGCGCCTCGCCGTGGGGAAGAGCAAGAAAATAGAGATCACTCTCCTGCTGGCCACTGTAGGGCAGGTAGCTTTTGCCGCATGAGAGCGAAGGGTAGAGATCGTTAACCTGCTTGCCTGCCTGTGAAAAAGCATAAAGCTCCTGAAGCCTGACATTCGGATGACGAAGCAGCAAGCGGGTCAGTTCAGCGCCGGAATAGCCTGAGGCACCGATTACCGAAACGGTATATTTTTTGGAACTGTCCGATAACTGTGGCATCATTTCAGAAGTGAGCGGTTAATAATCGTACTGTTAACAGTAAAATGAATAAATATCCATCAAAGCGGAAATATTAACCTTTTTTGCCCGATTTTCAAGCGTGAAAAGATTTTTTTCCATTCTTTGACCAGTGTTGTTGATATTTATGCCAACATCTTTTTATTTGATGTGTTAGCTGGTATTTTCCATGGCCGGTGTTCATGCCTGAAGCTGAAAATGAATAACAATGAATATTATGAGAGGATTAAAAGCACCGAAACGGCTACTTACGCCTTTTTCGTTTCTGTTATTACTGCTCATTTTTGGTTGCAGGGAGCATCCCGTTGCTGAAACAGCCCGAAGTGGAGCGTTGACTGTTGCGGTTGACCGACAGCTTCAGGGTGTTGCGCTTGTTCAAGGCGAGGTGTTCAGCCGCCACTATCCGGAAGCACGGATAACCTTCATGCCCTCCTCATCGGGAAAGACCCTCAAGCAGCTTCTCAATCATGCAGCCGGAGCAGCTATCATCAGTGGTGATCTTCAGCCGGGCGAGGAGTCTCTTGCCGTATCAATGAAACCGCCACTGCGTCGCGAACCGGTCGGTCATGATGCGCTTGTCTGTATTGTCAATCAGCGTAACACCGTCACAGCGTTTTCGCTCAAAGAGCTTTCAACTCTTTATACCCGACAGGCGAGTAATACAACTCCTCTCATTACAGGGGATGATTACCGTCTGCGGACTTTTCTTGCCGAAAAAATCGGGAAAAAAAATGAGGAGCTGCGTGCATGGGCATGCAAGAGTGAGGGTGAACTGATCAGGAGGGTCGGAGCCGACAGGAGTGCAGTTGGCCTGCTTTTCCGCTCATCCCTCAACGCTCCGCCAGTTTCTCGGGAGGAGCGGAACCAAATCAGGGTGGTGCCTCTTGCCAGTGAACGTTCAGGGGGCAGGGCATACCTGCCGACCCGTCAAAATATCTTCGACGGGAGCTATCCTCTTGTTACGACTGTTTACTATGTATATTATCCCGGCAACGTCCTTGCTACAGGGTTCGGTTCCTGGTTATCGAGTAGCGGGCAGAAAATTTTTGAGCAGAGTTCTCTTGTTCCCTTCAGGCTTTTTGAGCGGACTATTATTCTTAAATAACGGTATGACAGCAGTATCTGCAATTAAAAAATTTGCCCCGCTGAAGGCTATTGTTGTTACCGGAATCATCAGTATTGTACTTGTTCTTGCCGGTACGGTGGGCCTGCTTGTATTGCAGGGCAAACTGCATGAAGATGTCGAAAAAAAACAGGCGTGTTATCTTGATCTGGTTGCTTTCAGAGGTAAACTTATTGAATTTGAACTTCATCGCACTCATCCCGAAAGCCATCATCTCTTTTCGGAAGAGCTGCCCGGCCTGTCGGAGGAGCCCGCAGGAGTAATTCTTTTCATGTACGACAAGCTTGCTGTTGAAATGAAAGCCGCAGGATTTAACAATCTTCCTGTTCTCCACGCTGCCCGGCAGAACAGCCCTGCCATGCTCGCACTTGAAAATTTTGAACTTTTTCGTTTTGAGCTTGACAACACTATTCAGAAAGTCGATCTGGAGTCAAGGGGCGCGGCGGACAAACTTGTTGACATTAATCACTTCTTTCTCTTTTTCATTCTCGCCATACTCCTCTCGCTCAGTATTACGGCAGGTTGGCTGCTGCATAACAACTACCGGCAGACCCTTATTCCGCTTGCTCAACTGGCCTCACAACTGAAGCTGATCAATCGCAATATTCCCGAGAGTATACATGATACGGCCGAGGAGATGAAAAAAGAGCTTACTGAAACCGACTCATCAAGCGACATTACCCAGATAGCCGAATCTATCATGAGCTTTTGCGGCGATATCGAGGCAAAAAACAAAAAGCTTGATGAGCTCCATATTCGTGATGAAAAGACAAATCTTTACAACTATCGTCATTTCAAGGAGCGCCTCATTACCGAGGTTGAGCGAGCAAAACTTCCTGGAGACAGGGTTTCCCTGGTGATGATTGATATTGACCACTTCAAGAGGTACAACGATGCCAACGGTCATATTGCCGGTGACAAGGTTCTTGAATTACTCGCCGGGATCATCAGCAGTCAGTGCCGGACTACAGATCTTCCCTCACGTTTCGGCGGGGAGGAGTTTGCGCTCCTTTTTCCGAAAACAGACTCTCTGACAGCATGGGAGATAGCTGAACGTCTTCGCAAAATTATCAGCATAGAGCCGTTCCCCCACGAAAAGCATCAGCCGGAAGGTCAGCTAACGGTCAGTATCGGCATTGCAACGTTCCCCGCCGACGCAACTGACTGGTATACCCTTATCAATAATGCCGACAGGGCGCTCTACAAGGCGAAATCTGCCGGAAGAAACAATGTGGTTACCTTTGCATCCATGAACACCGACTCAACCACGACAGGATGAAGCCAGGGCTCTATATTGCAAGACGGTTCGCATTCAAACAGCGTTCAGCCTCCCGCCCGACCTTTATCATCATGGTTGCGGTGATCGGCATAGCTGTGGGCACCGCAGCACTGATTCTTACCCTCTCCATTGTCAAAGGGTTTGCCGGAAGCGTTGAACAGAAACTCATCAGCTTCTCTTCCCATCTTCAGATTCGATATTCCGATGACCGGCTTTTTCAGGAACGGCGCCAGGACCTCCTGCGTATTACTCAGCACCCCGATGTCGCAACAGCAGCACCCTTTCTTGAAAAAAGTTTTGTACTCAGGAGTCGCAGTGGAGGGGAGGGGGATAGTTATCAGAGCAAACCGGTAGTGCTCAAGGGTATTACCTCTGAGCAGCGAAGCTTTTTCCTGAAGAGGTTTTTAAAGGAGGGAACTCCCGTCACGACTCCGGGGAGTGAGGCGATTGAACTCTATGCGGGAAAACCGCTGGCCGAGCATCTTGGGCTGAAGGTCGGACAAAATGTCATGCTTGTCGGTCTTGGAAGTGACTCGACAGGAGCCCGGCTTATCAGTGGAAACAAGAGTGTGATTGATCTGCTCTCTTCACTGGATCTGGAGATTGGTGTTATCCGTGGAGTCTATGATACCGGCCTTCAGGAGGGGTTTGATGATTTTGTTGTTCTTGCCGATCTGAAGCAGTTGCAGGAGCGATTCAATCCCATGATGATCAGCGGTTATGACGCCAATGTCAGGAATTTTAACAAGCTGCCGGATACGGTAAACGAGCTGACAGCCACGCTCGGATACCCTTTTTATGGCTATACGGTCTTTCAGCGATATGCCAATCTTTTTGAATGGCTGAAGCTTCAGAAAAACATTATGCCGATGCTGATTGTCACCATCACCATTGTGGCCGTTTTTAATATTATCTCTACGCTGCTTGTTCTGATTATTGAAAAAACCCGTGAGATAGGTATGCTCAGTGCGCTGGGTCTTGAACCCGGCAAAATCAGCCGCCTCTTTATGGCGCAGGCCTTTCTCATAGCACTGGCAGGTATTGCCGCAGGCAATATTCTTGCGCTCTCTCTTTCGCTTTTTGAGCTGCGATTCCATCTCATTACCCTGCCGGAGAAGAGCTATTTTATCAAGTATGTTCCGCTTCTGATTGACCCTGTGGATTATGCGATAGTCTCGGTTGCCGTCATGTTGCTGACCCTTCTTTTTGCTTTTATTCCTGCCCGGATAGCGGCGTCACTGAAGCCGGGCACAGCCCTGAGCACCTGATGGATCGCTGTTTATTTGTTACGCGATTCGATTGCTGCGTTGGGCGGTGCAGGGCAAAGAGCGCAAGGAGTTCAGTGACGGCAGGAGAAGAGGTTTGCGATGACAAAAATGGGCAAACACGCAGGTTTGCCCCTACACCATTTCGTGCCAATTCGTGTAATTCGTGGACAATCATTTTTTTCTCTGTCATGTCGAACTACGTGAGACATCTCTGTTTACGAAAAACAGATCCCTCCCTTCGGTTCGGGATGACAATGGGGGATGTTCGGGATAACAATTGGGGTACCCTTATATTTTTTAACGATATGCCGCTTGTATGAAAACAGGACTATGGATAGCGCGCCGCTTCAGCTTTGCCCGCAAACGGTTCAGGATTATCAATGTCATTTCGGCAATCAGCCTTGCCGGTATTGTGATAGGCGTCAGTACGCTGCTTGTGGTTATGAGTGTGCTGAACGGCTTTCAAAAACTTGCCCGTGATCTGTTTATCACCATCGACAGCCCTGCTCAGCTTGTGCCTCTCCACGGCCGCTCTTTTGCCGTCTCTGACTCTCTGCTCCACTCCATACGCTCAATTGAAGGTGTTGCATCTGCCGAACCCTTTGCTGAAGGAGAGGCGATTATGGCCACCAGGGATAAAAGCGAACTGGTTATGGTGAAGGGGCTCAGCGATACAGCCCACAAGCGTCTGATTCGCCAAACCCGTGCCGGTCACCCATATTTTTCAGATGAAACCATTGCTGTCGGTGAGCTTCTTGCCTGGCGTACCAACATCGAGGCGTTCAAAATGGTGAAGATTTTCAGTCCCGAGTTGATCTCCTTCGGACTTGAATCACTCTCGGAACCCTATATGATGCCGGTGCTAACCATTCCTGAAGCAAGAGTATCCTCTCTTTTTTCCCTTCAGAAAATATTTGATGATCGCTACGTGCTCACCTCAAACCGCTTCGCAGAGAAAATTCTGCTCCTTGGTCAAGGTCTCTCCTCAGGTGTTGATATCCGGGCGGAGGATGGAGTTTCAAACGATGCCTTTATCTCTGCTCTCAGAGAGTGGCTGGACCGAAGCCCCATAAACAAAAGCTGCCGGATCCGGAGTCTTGAGGAGAAATACAGCTCTGTTTTTGCAGTCATGAAGCTTGAAAAGTGGGTGAGTTTCGGAGTGCTGATGCTCATCATCCTTGTCGCCTCACTCAGCCTCACCGGAGCGCTTGCCATGACCGCTATTGACAAACAGCGGGAGCTCTTCTACCTGCGATGCCTCGGGCTTGAGAAACCGCAGTTTATGGCCATATTTATCATTCAGGGAGCCATGACCGGAGTTATCGGTACAGCCGCAGGAGTCGTTATTGCATGGAGTATCTGTACACTGCAGGAGCTTTTCGGTATTGTAAAACTCCCCTCAAAAAGTGCCTTTATTATTGATGCCTACCCTGTGAGTATGCAGCTCAATGACTTTATTGCAGTCTCCATTCTCGCAATTCTCCTCTGTATTGCCGTCAGCCTCTATCCTGCCCGCAAGGCGGCCTTGATTGCGACGAGCAGGTCGCTTGATTTGAAGACCAACTGAGCTGAAAGGAGATCAAGGACAACAAGGACGAAGAGGAATATTTCAACAGGGCAACCACAAGGGATTGCCCCTACATAATTTTGTGCAAATTCGTGTGATTTGTGAACAACACACATCCTACGTGACAGTAACACAATTTCTTTTTGTTGTTATTCCCAATGCACTCCCTTGTCATCCCGAACGCAGAGAGGGATCTGATTGCAGTGAAAGAGAGATCCCTCCTTTCAGTTCGGGATGACACAAGGATGTTCGGGATGACACAAGGGTGGTTCGCGACAATTCGCGCAATTCTTATGGTTTGGCAGCGCTGTTACGAAGCTGTTGGTCAATTTTGTGGCAGTGGAGTGGTGTTGTGTCCATGAGTTCGAGGCGGGAACTGTCGAGAGCATTGCAGGAGGAGAATGTGAGCTGACCTTCACCACCATTGATGCTTATCCATCCATTCTGGCAGAGCATGACCCCTTTTATTCGTTCAAATGGTAATGTTTTGAGCAGTGCTGTAATGGTGGTTTCACTGAATCGGTAACCGCTTCCGATGGACCAGCTTCCGGTGTAATACCCCTCTGCATTGCCTTCATGAACGCTCCATTTTTTTGAATCAGGCGCTTTTGTCTCGTTATGCTGGTTATTGATGCTGTTCGCAGGTAAAAAAGGTTTGCCTGTTATTTGATGGGCATCCGGAAAAACCGGAATACGGCTCTCGTTGCGCTCAATATCAAGCAGCCGGAGATCGAGTTGTCCATACGTTATTTCGCTAATAACTGATTTTGCGGGCAGAGCTGATTCCGCAAGTTCAAGAAATGCGTTATGGTCTTCGGCACTGTAGCAGTCCGCCTTGTTGCCGATCACAATGTCGGCAAGGTTGAGCTGATCCTGAAAAGAGGGGTGCTCACGGTATCTTGAGTCACCGAGTTTGCGGGCATCGACCAGGCAGATAGTCCCCTTCAGGTCGAGCACTTCACGGTAGTAGCCGGAGGAGAGTGCGCGGATGATCTTCAGCGGGTGGCCTATACCGGTTGGTTCAATGAGTACTCTTTGGGGGCTGGTGTCGCGGATAAGACGGTTCAGTGCGGTTTCAAAAGAGGCTCCTGCCGTGCAGCAGAGACATCCGCCGGCAATTTCCCTGACAACGATCTCTTCACGGGGTGCAATCAGTGATGCGTCAACGCCGACACTCCCGAACTCATTGACAAGCACCGCCCATCGCTCTCTGGCAGGCTTGTTGGCTATCAGGTGGTTGATGGCGGTTGTTTTGCCCGACCCGAGAAATCCGGTAATTATTGTGGTCGGAATATGGTGGTATGTTCCTGAGTGCGACGAGGAAGATCTCATGAAAATGGATCAAAATCTGATTTTGAGGCAAAACAGACAGGGCAGCTCCACCCGGAGGATACCGCTTCAAACGGAGTCCCACTCTTGATGTTGTTGTCACTGTCTCCCTCTTTCGGGTCATAGAGCCAGCCGCACTCTTTGCACATCCATGCTGCTGTTTCACTGTTGCAGGTGGTTGTTTCTGTGCCAAGAGCTTTTCTGAACACAATCATTCCTGATTGAGAAAATCCTTTTGAGCGGTAGAATTTTTGTGCCGGTTCGTTATCGCTGTCAGTCAGCAGCGTAATGCGTCCGAACCCCTCCCTCCGGGCAACCTCCACGGCGTGGTCGATGAGGAGGGAGCCGATGCCTTTTGAACGCCAGGCAGGGGCTACAACCATATCTTCAAGGAGGGCGACTTTTTTGCCGAGAAAAGTGCTGACAGTAAAAAGCAGCAGCACCATGCCCTGAATTTCCCCATCACTCTCACAGATAAATATCCTGCCCGTGTCGGGGTTCTCAATGATCAAGGAGAGCCCTTTCGACTGCGCTAAGCTGTCAGGGGTAAACTCTTTTTCCTGGCTGAAGAGGAGTTCAAGCAGTGCAGAGCACTCCGCAATATCTCCGGCAACAGCCGTTCTTACTTCTGGCATTTTGGAAACTCAAAGGGGTTTACAAGCAGGGTGTTTTGTTTCAATAATAAAATATCTTGCTGAATTTATCCGTTTATCCACTCTCAGGCAAGGGCAACATAGAGCAAATATCGGTAGGGCACCGCTATTTATTTGTTCTGAAACCCGATTACTGCGTTGGGTGGTGCACGGTATGAATATTTGAGGCTTTTTATTTCAAAACTTGTAGTTCCTCCGAGATTGCCCTATACTTGTTTTTTGTTTTTATACAGAGCGTACATGCCAAGCCCTTTTGTTGTTGCGTGTAGGTGTTTTGAGTAACCGGTAACCGATGGTATAGTACAATGGACGCATTCTGGCTTTCGCTTGTCATGATCTTTTTGGCCGAGCTTGGCGATAAAACGCAGCTTGTCGCATTGACCCTTGCAACCTGCTACAACACTGGCGTTGTTCTCTGGGGAATCTTCTGGGCGACCCTTGCCGTTCATGTGTTTTCTGCCGGGATCGGCTGGTTTATTGGCGGGAGTCTGCCGGTTGACTGGATCAAGTTCGTTGCTGGTATCGCTTTTATCGCTTTTGGTTTCTGGACCCTCAGGGGGGACTCTCTCGATGATGAAGAGAAAAGCTGCAAACCCGGAATTAACCCTTTCTGGCTCGTTTTTTCGACGTTTTTCATGGCGGAACTCGGCGACAAAACCATGCTCTCCACCGTCACGCTTGCCTCAACAAATCCCTTTCTGCCCGTATGGCTCGGTTCTACGATCGGAATGGTGATTTCTGACGGTCTGGCTATCATTGCCGGAAAAATGCTCGGGACAAGACTGCCTGAAAAAACAATAAAGATCGGCGCATCGGTCATCTTTTTCCTTTTTGGTATTATCAGTATGATTGATGGCGGTTCACACTTCTCCCTTATCATCTGGGCTGGATCAGCACTGATTATCGGGCTCACGGGTTACATTTTTCTTCGTAAACCGGTCGGGACCGCATAGTTTTATCGAGTCTCCCCAACGGGCAGTTTTTCAACAGCATGACATGAATCCACTGCTTGAAATCCGCAATCTCTCCTTTAGCTATGAGGGATCAAAATCCCTTGTTTTTGAGGCTCTTGATCTCTCTGTTCGGGAGGGTGAGTTTCTTCTGGTCAAGGGACCTTCCGGATCGGGTAAATCGACCCTGCTCCGTCTTATCTGCCGGTTGAACCCTCCTCTCGGGGGTACAATCCTGTTTCAGGGAAGCGATATTACCGCAATAGCCCCGGCCAGGCTTCGGAGATCTCTCTGTTATGTTGCCCAGATTCCACAGATGATTGACGCTTCAGTTGAGGAGAACCTTCTTCTTCCCTTCTCTTTTGCAGCCAATTCCTCCAAATCTCCTCCTTCCCGCGAAGAGTTGAGAGCGATGCTCCGGAAGTTCTATCTCGAAGAGGTGGAACCCGCTCAATCAGCCATGAAACTTTCTGTTGGTCAGAAACAGCGTCTTGCCATCATGAGAGCCCTCTTGCAGGACCCGCTTCTTCTGCTGCTTGATGAACCGACCTCCGCTCTTGACCAGGAGAGTGCGGCCATGGTCTTTTCGATCATGGAGCGTCTGAACATAGAGGAGGGGAAAACCCTGATAACGGTTACCCATGCTGATTACAAGCCGGTAAAAAAGAGGCCGTTGAATTACATGCTCGATAACCGCAGACTCAATCTTCTGCCATGAACCGGATTATTGACATCTCTCTTGCTCAACTGTTTCTGGCCCTGCTCTTTATTCTAATAGCCCAGATCAGCTCCTTTATCTATCATCTCGGCCTGAACCGCGATATCACCATCGGCACCATCCGTACCTTCGCCCAGCTTTTTCTGATGGGTTATGTGCTCACCTTCATTCTGAAATCATCTAACCTCTGGCTGGTACTGCTGGTCTTTTTTGTTATGGTTCTCTCTGCCATGTTTATTGTGAAAGGACGGGTAAGGGAGAAGCAGATTCCCTATTTCATACCGACATTTCTCACCATGCTCATCAGTTATTTTGCCACGGCGCTCTTCGTATCGGGAGTGATTGTCGGTACTGCCCCCTGGTGGGATCCAAGGTATTTTCTCCCTGCCGGGGGGATGGTGATCGGAAACTCCATGTCGGCGCTTGCAATTGCCCTTGAACGGCTTTTCAGGGATCTCCGTGAACAGCGTGAGCTTGTTGAGATGAAGCTTGCGCTTGGAGCCAACTACCGTGAAGCAAGCGATGAGCTGTTCCGCAAAGCGGTTTCTGCTGGAATGATTCCATCAATCAATGCCATGATGGGGGTTGGTCTTGTCTTTATTCCCGGAATGATGTCGGGTCAGATTCTTGCAGGAACTGACCCGCTCATCGCCATCCGCTATCAGATTGTTGTGATGCTGATGCTTGTGGGCTCCACGGCAGTCACTTCCGTCGTGGTGATGCTCATTGTTCGCCGCCGTTGTTTTGGCAGCGGGGAAGAGGTGTTACTTCGTTGAATTTAAAGCGGCTTTTTTCTGGACAATATAGATGGCGATGGCGGCAAGCATCATGATGAAACAGAGTACCTGACCCATAGAGAAATTGAAGAGCACAAAGCCGAGCTGAGCATCCGGTTCCCTGAAATATTCGATAAAAAACCGGAAAAATCCGTAACCGAAAAGATAGATGGCCGAAAGAAATCCGGGGAATGGCGATTTTCTGCGAAGCAGCCAGAGGATGGTAAAGAGCACAACGCCTTCGAAAATAGCTTCATAGAGCTGTGACGGGTGGCGCAGCTCAACGGTTGGTGCAAGCGGAAAGTACATCCCCATTGCGGCTTCAGTCACCCGTCCGTAGAGCTCTCCATTGATGAAGTTTCCGATACGCCCGAAGGTGTAGCCGAGCGGCACGGCGGGAATAAGCAGGTCGAAGGTTTTGAAAAAACCGGTTTTCTGTGAACGGCTGAAAAGAAGCAGGGCAAGCGTAACGCCGATGACCCCGCCATGATAGGACATGCCGGTAACACCGGTGAAACGGCACCCCCCTGGAGCAGAGACCCAGGGCAGGAGAGAGCCGAGCGGATCGGTGAGAAAAGAGTCCATTCCATAGAAGATGATATAGCCGAGGCGCCCGCCGATAACCACTCCACCCATAGCCCAGGTGAGGGCATCGCCGACGAAGGCCCGGTTGAAAGGAAGCTTCTCTGTATCAAGACGGTAACGGGTAAGCAGATAGACTACAGCAAAAGCAATCAGATACATCATTCCATACCAGCGAACGGCAAAGCTTCCAAAAGAGAAGAGTACCGGGTTCATTTGTGCAGGAAGATTCTGCCAGAAGTGTAAAAAATCGGTCATAAATCTCAATGTTTCAATGATTTTTTGCTGAAAAAAATTCTTGATCTATTGTATCAAAAAAAAATATAGTTAACTTTTAATCTTGCGCATTTTTCTTGTGTTTCTACTCTTGCGCATTTTCTGTATTTCTACCCATTAACATACAAATACCGATAAGTATGGCTAAGATACTTGAAGGGCCAGCCATGAAATTATTCAACAAATGGGGCATTCCTGTGCCAAATTATGTTGTGATCATGGATGCCAATCGCCTTGCCCAACTTGGGGAAGCTAATAAATGGCTGAGAGAATCAAAACTCGTTGTTAAAGCTCATGAAGCTATCGGCGGGAGATTCAAGCTGGGGCTGGTGAAGCTCGGTCTCAATCTTGAACAGGCCCTTGAAGCCGCACAGGAGATGATTGGCCGTGAAATCGGTACGTCGGTTATCCGTCAGGTTATTGTTGCTGAAATGCTCGATCATGATGAAGAGTACTATGTTTCCATTGCCGGTAATCGCGATGGAGCGGAACTGCTTCTTTCAAACAAGGGTGGAGTGGACATTGAAGATAACTGGGAGACGGTTAAGCGCCTCTTCATTCCTCTTGATGAAAATCCTACCATCGAGCGCATTACCGAAATTGCCCATGAAGCAGGTTTTTCGGGAGAGGTTGCAGAACGTGTAGCCAAAATCGCCTCACGCCTTATTCTCTGTTTTGACAATGAAGATGCGCAGTCCATCGAGATTAATCCCCTCGTTATTCGCAAGAGCGATATGCGCTTTGCCGCTCTTGATGCCGTTATGAATGTTGACTGGGATGCCCGTTTCCGTCATGCTGACTGGGATTTTAAGCCGGTTTCCGAAATTGGCCGTTCCTATACCGAAGCCGAGCAGCAGATCATGGATATCGATGCCCGTATCAAGGGTTCGGTCAAGCTGGTTGAGGTTCCCGGTGGAGATATCGCCCTTTTGACTGCCGGTGGAGGTGCTTCAGTGTTCTATTCCGATGCGGTTGTAGCAAGAGGAGGCACTATTGCCAATTATGCAGAATACTCCGGTGATCCGCCGGACTGGGCAGTAGAGGCTCTGACTGAAACTATCTGCAGGCTTCCAAATATCAAGCATATTATCGTCGGCGGCGCAATTGCCAATTTCACCGATGTCAAGGCGACCTTCAGCGGCATCATCAACGGGTTCCGTGAGAGCAAATCGAAAGGGTACCTTGAGAATGTGAAAATCTGGGTGCGTCGTGGCGGACCGAATGAAAATCAGGGTCTTGCCGCCATCAAAAAGCTGCAGGAAGAGGGATTTGATATCCACGTCTATGATCGCAGCATGCCGATGACTGATATCGTTGACCTTGCCCTGAATTCATAAGGAGTGCTTTCCGCAGGAGAGCCCAAAGAGAAATTTCTAAATTATTAACCGGAAAGAATCGTGAGCATTTTAGCAAATAAGGAAACACGAGCGGTCATCATAGGCGGTGTTGCCGGATTGAATGCCGCCAGGCGCATGGCCCAGTTCGACTTTCTGATCAACCGGCCGCTGACAGTCCAGGCATTTGTCTACCCGCCTGAAGAGGGCCAGCAGAAAGAGATATATCGCGGCGGTGAACTGAACAATGTTACGGTATACTCATCGCTTGAACAGGCACTTGAGGAGAATCCTCAAATCAATACCGCACTGATCTACATCGGCTCATCGAGAGCCTATCAGTCAGCCAAAGAGGCTCTTGATGCAAAGGGTATCAAGCTTGTCTCCATGATCACTGAAGGCGTGCCGGAAAAGGATGCCAAGAGGCTTCGCAAATATGCGCTTGAGACAGGCAAAATTTTCAACGGGCCATCCTCTATCGGTATCCTCTCAGCAGGGGAGTGCCGTCTTGGTGTTATCGGTGGCGAGTACAAAAACCTGAAGCTTTGTAACCTCTACCGCGCAGGCTCTTTCGGTGTTATTACAAAGTCAGGTGGACTCTCCAACGAAGCGATGTGGCTTTGTGCCCAGAACGGTAACGGTGTTACAACAGCCGTTGCAATCGGTGGTGACTCCTATCCGGGAACGGACTTTGTTACCTACCTTGAAATGTTTGAAAAGGATCCGGAGACCAAGGCTGTCGTTATTGTCGGTGAAGTTGGCGGTACCCTTGAAGAGGAGGCGGCTGATTGGCTTGGAGCGGAAGTTCGCCGCATCAAAGTTATTGCTGCAATCGGCGGAACCTGTCAGGAGGTGCTTCCGCAGGGTATGAAGTTCGGTCACGCAGGTGCGAAGGAGGGAAAAAAGGGTCTTGGATCCGCCCGTTCCAAAATGAATGCACTTCGTGATGCCGGAGCTATTGTGCCTGACACCTTTGGCGGACTCAGCAAAGCGATCAAGCAGGTCTATCAGGAGCTGCTTGCAAGCGGAGTGATCAAGCCGGAACCGGAACTCGATGAGAAGCTTCTTCCAGCTCTACCTCCAAGTGTTCAGGAGGTCATGAAGCAGGGTGAGGTGATCGTAGAACCTCTGATTCGTACCACCATCTCCGATGATCGTGGTGAAGAGCCCCGTTATGTCGGTTATGCCGCTTCCGAACTCTGCGAAAAAGGGTATGGAATTGAAGATGTTATCGGTCTTCTCTGGAACAAGAAACTTCCATCAAAAGAGGAGTCGGAGATCATCAAGCGTATTATCATGATCTCTGCTGATCACGGCCCGGCAGTTTCAGGCGCATTCGGCTCCATTATTGCCGCATGTGCAGGAATTGACCTGCCACAGGCAGTATCGGCAGGCATGACCATGATCGGCCCCCGATTCGGCGGTGCTGTTACCAATGCCGGTAAATATTTCAAGTACGGCGTCAAGGAGTATCCCAACGATATTTCGGGATTTCTCTCCTGGATGAAGCAGAATGTCGGCCCGGTTCCCGGTATCGGACACAGGGTGAAGAGCCTTAAGAATCCTGACAAAAGGGTGAAGTATCTGGTTGACTATGTAAAAAACCAGACCACGCTCCACACTCCCTGTCTTGACTATGCTCTCGAAGTTGAGAAGATAACGACAGCCAAAAAGGATAACCTGATTCTTAATGTTGACGGTACCATCGGCTGTATTCTTGTCGACCTTGACTTCCCGGAATACTCACTCAACGGCTTTTTCGTTCTTGCCCGTACCATCGGCATGATCGGCCACTGGATTGACCAGAATAATCAGAATTCACGTCTTATCAGACTCTACGATTACCTGATCAACTACGCTGTAAAAGAAGAGCGCGAAGTGCCGCTAAAAAAGTAACCCGCTCTTTTTGCTGATAAAAAGGCTCTCCTTGAGTTCAGCAAGAACAGGGCAGTTACGATGAGATCGCAAAAAAAGCGGAAACCACGAGGTTTCCGCTTTTTTGCATTATAGCCCTCATCCTCACGCAAACATCCGGTTCCCCATCCTGCCTTACCTGCTATCTGTTTATCGCGTTTATTTTCGACAGAGAGGAATATGAGACGTAAGTGAGACGAACAAGATTGCTTCGCTTATTGAACGTTCATTGTGGAAACCTGCATCCATGGAGCGTGTAATGCTCTCCTCCTGAATTCATAACTATACGCTGGACCGGTTTTTACAGATAGGCAAAATCAATCCCTTTTACTGATTCTCTCAGGGATATCATACTAAACCAGAGCGTGAGAGCTTGCCTCCCTCTGAATCATATCAGGCTTGGTTGATCATTTTTGTCTCATTTCAGGACACTTTCTCGGGTGTTACAGATGAAGCACTCAATTTCTCTGATTATACACGCATAATTGCTCCAGTGATCTTCAGGAGTGCCGGTTTTGTTGGCTTATAAAAGAATGGCGTGATAATTGCTGTGTGAATAGCATTAAGGGTCATTCTGACACGCCACGCTATGCAAGCACGATAAAAAGTGAACAAGATCTTCAACATCATCTGGTCGAGAACCAAGGAGCGCTGGATAGTGGTCTCCGAAAAGGTAAAGACCAACGGCGGTGTGCCGAAGTCAAAGCTTCTCAGCCTTTCGCTTCTCATGGCACTCTTTGCCGGAG
>JAAXXL010000125.1 GCA_013334485.1 Chlorobiaceae bacterium
ATCTGGCGGTTGGTTTCTAAATCCCACTCCCAGGTTCCGGAAAACGTTGCATCCATAATGAACTGCAGACGTTCATTCGTATCGAGCATTGCATGTTCGATCTCTTTCAGCCTGCTGATATCAGAGAAGACAAGCTGGCATTCATCGCCGTTTTCACTGACGATGGCATCAATGCATACGGTCAATGGTTTGACGTTACCTGCACCGGGCCTGGTTTGAGTTTTTCCTGCGGTTTCATCAAGACGCAGGACTTCACAGCATTTTGATGCATCGTTTTTGAAAACCTTGTCGAGGAATGCTGTAAACGCGGAAAGGTCTTCGGCAAGAATAAAATCTGACAGTTGACGGCCATGAAGACGAGAGCGTTCAATACCAAGCATATTTGTCGCCATCAGGTTTACTTTGAGTATCGCACTGTTCCGCGCTATCGTCATGTAGCCGAGTGGCGCGAAATCATAGAGATCGGCAGATCTTTTAAGACTTTGTTCAAGTGCATCTTTCGTCTGAACGAGTTCCATCTGCTGCATCTCAAGCTCGATCTGATGAACTTCCAGTTCATGGATCATCCGCATCATTTCATCTGGTGAAGTAGAGGGATCGGGGCTTTTTACCTGTTTTTCGCCGAGGAGCTTTTCAGCTTTTAACCGCAATTCGGAAAAATCATCTATAGGAGTACTTTTATTCCTCATGAACGATTCCCCCCATTTAAGATTATGCAAAATGAATTACCAGGTACGGTGATTTCGATAACGGTCATATAAACATCAGAGGGTTTCCGGTTGCCGTCTTGTATACAGTGAACGGAGCTGACATGTATCCATCAACAGTTTTGAATGCTGCAGAAGCTCAAGCATATCAGGCCATCGCGTAGAAGAAACGATACCGATTATGAGAAAAGGTATGTTATTTGTGTCTCTGACGGTGTTGCTGTCCGGTGCTTTTTCAAACGGCAGACAGCAGGCTGTTTCTTCCTGATCCATAGCTCTTTAGCACAAGTCTGTCTCTGAATGACCATGAACAATGCAAGCTGACCGGCAAGTTCATAATCCTGGTGCATTGGTGCTTTTTGCAGTTTCAGGACTTGAAGTATAAAGATACTTATAAAATATCAGTAAAATTACTCTGCAAATGAATTGCATCCTCATACGTTTCACGACCCCAGCTGAAATGCGGTACGCAAGACGGTAATACTGGTCACTCTAACATGCTGTAGTTTGAGTATTGCAACCAGTTTGTGCGCATGATATTGCAGAAAAATGATTTGATTAAGCAGAATGAGTGGAATCGTTTAACGAAGTACAAGCTGCAGTAACGGCAGCTAAGATGAAATATTGTGGTAAAACAATTTACCCTAATCCTAAGAAGGGAATACCCTGCTGACCATGGCAGGATCATAACCCATTTCCCCCCAATAAATAATTTGCTATTTTTACGCTTCTTCATTATTATTATGTTATGATAATTATTCCATGATAATCACATAACGAACCCGCATGACTGACAATCCATTCTACCTCAGGGTTTTGCCAATTGATGCCCCATTTTGCGGCAGAGAGCACGAGCTGCTTGAGTTGATCTCTCACGCAAAGGCAAACAGTAACGTCGTCCTCTATTCGCCAAGGCGTTATGGCAAAACCTCGCTTGTAAAAAGGGTTCAGAGCAGGCTTGAAGAGCTGGGGTTCATAACGATCTATATCGACATATCCGATGCATCAAGCAGCGAGGATGTTGCATCCATGATTGCACGGGGCATTTACAGCTCACTTGCAAAAGAGGAGTCCGTGCTCAGAAAAGTTGCAGGCATCATTAAAAACTGGCGTCCGGTATTTTCCCCTGACCCTTCTGCGACAGGCGGTGTTTCAATGACGGTTCAGCCTGTCTCACGGAAAACCGGAATTTCACTACTTGAGGAGACCATGGAATCTTTTGGCAAGCTCCTTCAAGAGAAGCATGACCAATTCAATATTGTTATCGATGAGTTTCAGGAGATAACCGCTTTTCGTGATGGCGACAAGATTGAGGCGCTCCTTCGCAAACACATCCAGCAACAATCGAACTGCTCCTGGTTTTTTCTTGGCAGCAGAAGGAGAATGCTGCTTGATATGTTCAACAAAAAAGATCGTCCGTTCTACAAGAGCAGCATCAATCTTGAGCTGCCCGCGCTCGATGAAGATGAAGCGGCAGACTTTATCATGCGCCGATTCAAGGATAGCGGCAAAGAGTGCCCTGTTGAAATCGCCAATGAGATAGCCAGAGTCACCGAGGGCTATCCATACTATATCCAGAGGCTCTCCTATGCCCTCTTTC
>JAAXXL010000021.1 GCA_013334485.1 Chlorobiaceae bacterium
TTCTCCGCACCCGGCCTGAGCATGGCAACAGCTGCTCCTGTCCATGACCACCAGAAAAGCTCCCAGATTGAAACGTCAAAGGTTACCGGTGTTTTCTGTAAAATAACATCACCGGCGCCGATAGGGAAGGTGCGCTGCATCCAGAGAATACGGTTGAGAACCGCGTGATGCTCAATCAGAACACCTTTCGGCCTGCCGGTTGAGCCGGAGGTAAAGATGATATAGGCCGGATCATCAGGTTCGGCACGTGACACCGGATCGGCCTCTTCAGCGACCGAAGGAAGGGTAATGGCTCGGCATCGCCCGCTCAATAACGCCGGCAGCGGTTGATCAACGAGAACAAGGGGGTTTCGGAACTCGTCGATCATCTCACAAAGACGCTCGGCGGGGTTGCTTGCGTCAAGCGGAACATAGACACCTCCGGCCATCAAAATGCCGAATATTGCGGCAAGCATATCCTCTGAACGGGGGAGCAGTATGATGACGGCTTCCGCGCGACCGAGTCCGCTGCTCTCAAGCAGAGCTGCCACGGCTGCGGCCCGGCGGGAAAAATTGCGGTAGTTCTGTGTGATACCGTCATGAGCGATTACCGCACGCTCAGCAGCATGAGTGGCCGAGATCTCAAGAAACGGTTCAATAATCGAACGGCGTGTCGGCAGGGAGACGGCGGTATTGTTAAAGCTTTCCATAACCTCTTTCTCGCCCGGAATCCAGATATCGAGAAGCGAAACCGCTTCTACGGGCCTGGCGATGACTGAGCGGGCAAGCGCCTCAAGGCGCCGGACGATCCGTAGAGCGCTCTCCTCTTCAAAAAGCTCTGTCGAGTACTCCAGGAAGAGCTCTATGTTACCATCCCGCTTCATGAAGTTGAATGCAAGATCGAACTTTGCAAACGGCAGGCGGGCCTGATAACTCCGGGTCTCCAGACCCGAAAGTCGGGGGGGTTCGGGAAGAAGATCCTGCCAGGCTACGAGAACATCAAAAAGCGGATTGCGGGAGAGATCCCTTGGCAGATTCAGGCTGTCGACAAGTCGGCCGAAGGGGCACTGTTGATCACAGAGTGCGGCCTGCCACTCAAGGTTGACCGAGGCAAGATGGTCAAGAAAGCTCTGATCGGGTTCTATCCGGCAGGGGAGCACCAGGGTATTGACCAAAAAACCGGCAAGATCGGCCATCTCGCTCCCCTCACGCCCGGATGAGAGGGCTCCAAGAGCAAAAGGTTCTCTCCGATTGTAACCGGAGAGCCGGTAAAGAAGCAGCTCCGAGAGAGCAAGCAGCATGACATAGGGGGTAACGCCTCTCTCTCCGGCAAGCCGGTCCAGCTCTCGACTGACCATAGAATCAAACCGGATATCGACCGCTGCACCCTCGTAGCTGCGGATTGCAGGCCGCTGCCGGTCAGATGGCAGATCGAGAGGTTCCGGCGGGGGAGTCAGCCGTTGAACCCTGCGCAGTATAAGCTCTCTGCTCTCCCTGCTCTCAAGAAACCTCTTCTCTGCAGCAACATAATCCCAAAGAGAGAACTCTGCCGGAGGAGGCGGAGCAGAGGAGAACCCTCTTTCAAAATCGTAGAAGCGGGCAAGATCGTCGAGAAGGATGTTCAGGCTCCATCCGTCGCAGGCTATATGGTGTATGACCATTAAAAATCGCCACTGCTCTTCACCCAGCCTGAAAAGAAAGGTTCTGACCGGAGCTTCGGCCTCAAGACGGAAGGGACGGCTGATCTCCTCCTCCATCCGCCGGTCGGCTTCAGTTTCCGGATTGCCCGAGAGTCTGCATTCAACGGTCTGAGGCAGAACTCCTCCGGGAGGAAGCAGGTGGTGGCGCACTTCGGGATTTGTATCATCTCCCGGACGAATGACAAGCCGCAGCGCATGATGGCGCTTTTCAAGAGAGAGAAGAGCACTGCTGAATGCCGCTGAGTCGAGTTTACCCTCTATGGCAAAAGAGAGCGGAACATTGTAGAGTGCCGTTGCCGGAGTAAGCTGCTGCAATATCCAGAGCCGTTCCTCGTTGTTTGAAAGGGGAAAATCCTCCGGCTCCTCCCTCAGCATCTCCAGGAGAGCAGTGCGATCCTTTTTGCCGTTTGCATTGAGCGGAAAGTGCTCAAAAGTTATAAAACGGGCCGGCATCATATAGAGGGGCAACCGTTCGGCAATACGGTTTCGCCAGGCCATTTCATCAGGTTGAGATGAGGAGACAAAGGCTACCAGCGCCATCCCTTCTCCCTTGCCATTCACCATGGCCAGTGAATCGTTTACCCCCTTGCACCCGGAGAGAACCGCTTCAATTGCCGGGAGCTCGACCCGGTGACCGCGCAGTTTGATCTGGCCGTCTCTGCGGCCGCAAAACTCAAGCAGACCATCCTCTCTGAATCGTGCAAGATCGCCGGTGCGGTAGAGACGCTCTTCAGGGTTGTCGGGGTGTGTTACAAATACCTTCGCGTCAAGATCCTCTCCTCCGGCGTAGCCGATTGCAAGGCCGTCTCCGGCAGCATAGAGTTCACCGATAATGCCCGTTCCGCAAGGGCGCATGGCGTCGTCAAAGAGATAGATCCTTGTTCCTGCAACCGGGCAGCCGATCGGCACACTCCTGCCAGACAGATCCTCCGGACGGACACTGTGAATAGCCGTAAATGTTGTGTTTTCGGTGGGTCCGTATCCATTAATAACCTGAAGCAAAGGGCAGGATTCCATCACTCTCTTGAGATGCACAATGCTCATTGCTTCACCGCCGCTTAATAAAACGCGAAGCGGTCTGAATGCAAGGGGAGCGTAGTCAGCAATCCGGTTGAAAAGTGAGGCGGTCAGCCACATGGCAGAGATACTCTTTTCCTGAATATAGTTTCCGAGCTTCTCCGGCTCCATCAACAGCGCATCCTCAATGAATACAAGCGTTGCGCCGTTCAGCAGAGTGCTCCATATTTCGAGGGTCGAAGCATCAAAACCAAAGGGAGCAGTCTGCGCCATGGACTCTCCCGGCTGGAGCGAGAGCACTCTTTTGTCAAAGGCAAGACGGCTGACTCCACGGTGCGGAATGATTACCCCCTTCGGTTTACCCGTTGAGCCGGAGGTGAACATGATGTAAGCCGGTTTGTCACCGAAACCTCGATGCAGTTCCGGAAGAGCGCTACCGGGTGCATCGCGCTTCAGCTCTTCAATATCAAGCAGCCTGATACCTCCCGGATCACCGAAACCCTTCTCTGCAAAGAACCGTTCACCGGTTCGTCGGTCCGTGATTATCCAGTGTGCATCACAAACATCAAGAAGCTCCCTGACCAGCCGGGGAGGTAATTTCTCATCCAGCGGCAGATAGGCTGCACCGCATTTGAGCACACCAAGCAGTGCGGCAACTGCTTCAGGTTTGCGCGGCAGTGCAAGTGCCACAACGCTGCCCGGCCCTACACCAGCGGCTGCGAGTCCGGCCGCAAGAGCTCCGGACCACTCTTCAAGCGCTTGATAGCTGTATGATTCATTGCGGTAGATGAGTGCGGGAAGATCACGGTATCGCTCAGCCGCTGTGTGCCACAAAACGGCAAGTGAACTGTCACGGGGCCAGGGGGATTCTGCCGGATTGACGCCGGAAATAAAGGGCTTTCCGGGAGTGGGTGCCGGAGGGGATGCACTCTTTTCCGGTAAAGGAGTGCAAACCGGAGCGGTACCGGAAAGCTCGATCAGCGCTGCCATCCTGCCAAGTGTTCGCGCCGCTATTGCCTCTGCCAGATCAATTTTGCCGAGTCCCGAGACTTCGATCCGGTGAACCAGCCGCATGAGCAGAAGACTGTGGCCTCCAAGAATGAAGAAATCGTCGTTACGACTGCTCACATCGCTCCGGAGAAATTCACGCCAGAGAGCGGCAAGCCGTTGCTCCGTGTCCGTCAGTGGCTCTTCACTGCCACCGCACTCCTGCTGCAGAAATGCAATGAGTTCCGGCTTTGACTCCAGCACTTTTTGGCGGAGATCATCATTGAAAACCCCCTCCGGAGCATCAAAACAGAGGGTTCTGTTTTCAACACTGAGCTGTATATCGAGTGCCGAAAGCTCGGCAAGAAGCTTTTGAATCGACATTTTTTTTCAAATCTGGGTTGCACCATCCGGTTCATCGATCTGACCCTCATGCATCCTGTACATTCGATCAGCGAGATGGAACCATCGATCATCATGGGTGACCGAGATGATGATCTTGCCACGAGCCTTGAGATCCGGCAGAAGCTCTTCATAGAAGATTCCGCGAAAATAGGGATCCTGGTCAGCCGCCCACTCGTCAAGTACAATGATCGGTTTGTCTTCAAGCTCCGCAACAATGAGTGCAAGGCGCTTCCTCTGACCCGACGAGAGATCAATGGTGCTGAAGGTGCCGTTGATCACGCTGACTTTATCCTTCATTCCGAACCGCTCAAGCATCATGCTGATTTTTTCCTGATCCGTCTCATCGATTGAAGTGAGGCGTCGCGAGAGATGGAAATCGGAGAATATGGCGGAAAACTGGTTGCGGTAATCCTGCATCTGCCCGGTTCTAAGCTCAAGCCGGTCGGCCAGAAGGGAACCTGAATCAAGCGGAATAAGGCCTGTAAGCATCCGCAGCAGTGTCGATTTGCCTGAGCCGTTCCCTCCGGTGATCATGGTGATCTCTCCGGCACAAAACTCTGCATTGAGCGGGCCGACCTTGAAGAGAGAGTGACCTTTCTCGTCACGGAAAGAGAGTTCTGCCATTTTGAGGGCAATCGACCGGGGAGTTTTTTCAAGCAACTCGCTCTCCTCACTTGATGCGGATTTAGCGGCTGAAAAAAGCCTCTCCTTGATTTGCTCAATATTTTCAAGTGCCATTTCCGCCTTGGTCACAAGCGGCGTTACAAAAGATACGGTACTTACCGGTCCCGAAATAAAAAGAACGGCAATTGTGGCAGGAAGAATAACGGCATGAAAGCCCGCAACCCATAATGGAACAACAAAAACCATAATGCCAACCAGTGAAAAGAGCATGGCTTCAATAACCGCATAATTTCGACCCCATTGCGCTTTCAGAAGTGAACTCGACGTGCGGGACTCACGGGAGGCATCTGCCAGAGTGCTGGTCACATCATCGGCACGCATTCTGTTCATCCTGATCTCCTTGAACCCGTGCAGAAGTTCGGTAAGAGCGTCAAAAACCCGCTTTTCAGCATCATCAGCCGCCTTCATCATGATGCGAAGAGCCCTGACACGTGAAAAGCGTATGGCAACAGTCAAACCGGCAAGACCGAATGCAAGCAGACATGCCAACGGGGAGAGCCATGCAAGGTAGGCTGCCAGAAAAAGCAGCATGACCGCCTGCTGAAACCCGATCACCACCATGGGAAGCACCTCTGCAAGAATCTGGGTATCCTGGGTCAGCACACCCTGAAGCGCTGCATGGCCTATCTTCTCAATGGTCACCAGATCGGTTCGGCGGATAAGGTCGAAGAGGCCGGTACGAAGTTTGTGTATGAGCCGCTCGGTATCCCTGGAGGCTGTTACAAGGGTATAGATGTGTGTTACATGGTAGAGTGTAACTGTTATGGCAAACATCAGCATAAGGCGTCCGCTGATCTGACCTGTTCCCCCCTCATTTGCCGCAGTTGACACAAGAGCAACAAGCGACATTGTTGCAACCGCCGACAGGATATTCATCAAGAGGAGCGGCTTCAGATTTTCAGGTATCTCCTTCAAAACCGCCTTGTATAGTCTCATACCTGGCCCTCCCGGTTTACGTGCAGTTCTGTCAGGCGTCCATACTCAAGGTGAAGACGGCGGTCTGCTGCGTCAAAATACCGGTCATCATGCGTCACTGCAATAATGGTCAGGCCCCTGCGCTTTAGTTCAGGCAGGATCACCCGATAGAACTTCTTCCTGAAATAGGCATCCTGGTCTGCGGCCCACTCATCAAGAATCAGTATCGGCTTTTTCTCAAGCAGCGCAGCTACAAGAGCAAGACGTTTGCGTTGCCCGGTTGAAAGCTCTGTTCGGGTAAACTGGTTGCCGGTGATAGCGACCACTTTGTCCATCTCCATCCACCCGAGCAACTCTTCGGCTGCAGGGGAGTCGACCTCTCCGAGGCCGTAAAGGTGCGTAAAGAGATGAAAGTCAGAAAAGACCGGTGCCATGAGGGCACGATATCCGACAAGCAGGGAAGGAGTTATAACCAGCTTGTCCTGATAGAGATGGCCACGATCGGGATGATAGAGAGAGGTCAGCAGTTTTATCAAACTCGACTTTCCGGAGCCGTTGCCGCCGGTTATGAAAACCACCTCTCCCCGTTTGATGGTTACGTTGAGAGGTCCGAGAGTGAAGGGTGTTTCACCCTCAGGCGCCGGATAGGCAAACTCCATATCTTCCATACGTATCTCACTGAACTCAGGCGAAAAGCTCTCCCGAAGCTCCTCGCTGCAGGGCTCAACAATATTGATCAGTTCGCCCTCAAGCTCCATCATACGGCCTGCGGCAGCTTTGGCGGCACGTAGTACTGTCAGGGATTGCATCAACCCGAAAACAGGAGGAACCATAAAGAGCACCGCTGCCGATATCTTGACCAGCTCGGTGCGCACCGAAGGGGAGTAGAGAGGAATAACAAAAACCACAAGCCCCAGCATGAGATTGAACATGGTTTCGCCGAATACAAACTGCTGCCACCCCTGGCGGTGCATTTCACTGCGTGAGGAGACCGTATGCAGTGATAGCTGATTGAACTCCTCACCAAGAGCTCCGCTCCGTCGGGAGGAGAGACGCTGCTCCTTGAATCCGTCAAGAAGGTCGGTAACACATTCGAAAAGTTTCCCTTCATCACCGGCCAGCACCTCCTGACACTTCTCCAGAGAGAGCCCGAGGCGATAGTAGACTGTTGTTGCTACGGCAAGCAGCGCCGTCAGCATAATGCAGGAGAGCAGGGAGACTGTTGCAATATAGATGAGAATCATCCCGATCTGGATAACCGATCGGGTCGTCAGTGCAAGGTATTGGGAGTTTGATGAAACAACCTTGCAGCTCTGGGTGATGTTTGTAAAGAGCCTGCTTTGACCGAAGTGCTCCAACTGCCAGAGATCAGCATGACGCAGCCGGTAGATCAGCTTCATGCGAAGCAGATCTATCGCCTGTTCGATATCGGCGGCAAAGCGCTCAACCAGACGTGTTTCAAAGATCACATAAGTCAATAGAGCGACAAGAAAGAGCGCGGCAAGCGGCAGATTAACGAACTCCTCACGGGTTCTGTCGATCTCTTGGGCAGCAAAGGTAACCACTGAAAGCACAAGAGTGGTGCTCAGTGCCGAGGCTGAAGCAAATGCAATAAGCTTCCGCAGAGGTTTGCCACCGATCAGATGCAGGAGACGAAGTAAAGACAATGGACTCTCCTTGTTATTAAGACAGGGTTTCGTACCCGCTCTTTCAGAAACAGCAATGCAACTGTAAATTCGTAAAAAAACAGAACAATAAGAGAAAATAACCCCGTATTTTTATCTGCGGCTCCGTTTGCTTTACCATAAAGCGAACAATGCAGGAAGCAACGTCAATACAGAAAAAAATAACCATATTCCCTCAATAAAAAACATTTTACCGCTCTAAACCTCTAATCTTTCAACGATATATCAACTGCACGGCTTCCTCAACGTGACTCCTGAAAGAGTCACAGAGCAATTTGTGACGATCTTCCTGCAGTGAGCTTTCAAACCAGAGCCCGATTTTCCCTTTCCGGCCCAGTCCATTTATATCGACAATGTTTCCGAACCGGTTAAGTGGGCTCATGCTTTCACCGCTGGGCTCCTCAATGCAAATCTGCCAACTGCTCTCGTCAATGCCGATGAGCCGTTCAAGATAGTTAAAGAGAATCCCGGGAAGCTTCTCATAACTGTATAATGCCCCGTATCCGATTCCCTGGGCGGGAACGGCTCTTAACCTTGCCCTGTTCATCCTGATTGTCTCTTCAATACCGCTGCCGACAGTCAGACAAAGAGGAAAAAGCGTTGTAAACCATCCGACTGTCCGGCTGACATCAAGAGGCACAGAAACTCCCTCCCGTCCCGGTTTTTCAACGGTTATCCAGTTCTCCTTTTGTCCGCTCACTTCAAACATTGCACAGGCCAGAGCACCGAGCAGCAGATCACTTATTTGCGGAGTGCCGTATGCAGGAGCTGGCTGCTGTAAGGTCGAAACTATCTCCGGAGAAAATTCAACCCTGTTGCATTGCATCGGAGAGTTACCCGCTTCACTGAGTTTCTGCCAGAGCTTTTGGCCCTCCTCCTCAGCCGATCGTGACTTCTCCCAGTAGCTCCGCTCTTCTTGCGTTGCCGTCAGGGCGTATGACTTTACGGCTTCAACCCACTCCCGGTAACTGCAGCTCCTCTTTTCGGGCTCTCTCTCCAGGTAGAGTGCTTTCAGATCCTCACGGATGATCGACCAGCTTGCCGCATCAACCACCATGTGGTGTATCGCAAGAAAAATCCTTTCACTCCCATCTGCATACCCTCCGAGAATCCCGCTCTGCCAGAGATAGCCACGTTCAAGGTCAAAGTGGTTTTGCCATCTCGTCAGCGTTTCAACTATCTCCAGCTCACTTTTCCCTTCTGTATCAAGCTCCTTCAGCTCAACAGCCGTGCTCTCTTTCAATAAGCACTTGCCCCCGGCAGGATAGTGTGCCCTGAGCATTCCATGCCTCAGGCTCAGCTTCTCCAGTGCAACCACCAATCGCTGTTTGTCAATCGGCTCATTGACGCGGAATAGAAAGGAGTGGTTGAAGTGATTGCGCTTTTCAAGCGGTCTCGTCATAAACCACTCCTGAATGGGCAGATAATCGAATGTTTCTGATGATGTCATAATACTCATCTCCCGGCCACCTCCATGGCCATAGCCAATAGTGCATTGAGTCCCTCCTTTGGTATCGAAGGCCAGGTGATACCGAAATTTTCAAGCAGAAGCAGGGTCCTCTTCGAGACGACCATAACCTTGTGTCGTCCTGCCAGTCCAGGGTTGGCGGATTGAAGCCCGAAATTCTCAACGGTTTCTGCAACTGCCGACTCCATCTCATGTTCGCCTGTGGCCTCTTGCAGCCTTGCGAGAAAATCACCGAAACTGCATGCCCTGACACTCTCTCTCATCCCTTCGGCTGGGAGAATAACATCTGCCAGAGAGTCACGGCGGGATGTCTCAATATGGTGAATCTCATTGGCTAATGACTCTCTCTCTGAAAGTGCAATAATTGATCGGGCAACCAGATCGACATGGGAGAGCGATGCCGGAAACTCCATCGGCACAACACCGAGACGGATGAATGCCGCAAGCTGCCGGAAAAATGCATTATCACGGATGTTCTGCTGGAGCCTTGACCCCTTTGCGGCAAAGGAGATGTTTCCGACCCGGTGGATGGTGCAGTCGGGAAGCTCTGATCGGTATGCAAGGACAAGCCGTTCAGCCTCCTGCTTGGAGCGGATATAGTAGTTGTCATCGAGAACCTCTGGAGGAGAGTCATACTCGGTAAAGAGCCTGCTTTCGCCATAGAGAGCACTTGCTGCAACTGAAAGGGTGGAGACAAAATGAAAATCAGCACTCTTTCCGCTTTGTTGCGCAGCCAGACGGAGAAGGTGGCGTGTTGCCGAGACATTGTCAGCAAGAAAATCACGGTAGTGACCGATATGGTTTACATTGGCAGCACAGTGGTAGATGGCATCAACTGTGTCCGAAAGCAGGCTGTAATCATACTCCCGAAGAAGCAGTTGCGCATGACGGAGATCACCTGAAAGAAGCTTCAGTCGCGGATTTTCAAGCAGTGCACTTCCCTCATCAGGACCGAAATACCAGTTCAGAACCTGCGCCAGCCGTCTCCGCCCGGCAACAGTGTCGCTGCTCCGCACCAGCACCGTTACCTCAACACTCTTGTCGGCAAGCAGTTCACGCAAGAGATAGCTTCCCAGATAACCGGTTGCGCCGGTAAGCAGCAGATGGCGGTATGATCGGCAAAGCCTGAGATCACGTTTCAGATCGGCCGCTACTCTCTCTTCATAGTGGAGTCGCTGAGGACGCAACAGCTCCTCCTGATCATAACCTGCATCCTGCTGAAGGCTCTCTGAACACTCCTGTTCTATAGAGAGACTCAAGAGAAGGTTGCGCAGATGATCGGGTCGGGGATTGCAGAGAAGGGCAAAGTCAGAAAGCACCGGGTGTTCGTAAAGGTTATTGACGGTACACTCAAACTCACGGCCAAGACGGTTTATGACAGCTATAGCCTTCAGGCTGTCACCGCCAATGTCAAAAAAATGATCCTCCCGTGAGAGCATCGGCTTGCGGAGCAGTTCCGACCACACCTCTGAAATCCTTTTTTCAATGGCGCTCTGCGGGGGTGTGCGATTGAATTGATGCTCGCTCTCCGATCCCTCATCCGCGAGCGGAAATGCCATTTGTGATTGCGATTCAAGCAGCGCCTCCCTGTCGACTTTCCCTGCCGGCGTGAGCGGTATTGAAGGGATCCGGATTATTGACGCAGGAATCATCCAGGAGGGGAGTGTTGCCGAGAGCCAGGTGGTCCACTCCACGTAAGTTGGAATTGAGGCCTCTTCATCAGCGGTAACAAATGAACGGAGAAACTGGCTATGGTCAGCATCTGTTTCCACGATGGTAACCGCCTGCTGTATGCCCGGCCAGGAGGCAAGTCGGTGCTCAATTTCACCGAGTTCGACACGCTGACCGCGTAATTTCACCTGTGTGTCCCTTCTCCCGAGAATCTGCAGTTCGCCTGATGGAAGCCACCTGCCGAGATCGCCGGTTCTGTATCGTCGCTCTCCCTTCACGAAGAGGAATGCCGAAGCTGTAAGATCGGGTCTGTTGAGGTAGCCTTTAGCCAAACTCGCTCCTCCGACCCATACGTCACCGATAGAGCCGGGCGGAAGTGGTTTGCCCTCTTCTGAGGTTATATAAATTGTGGTGTTGGGAAGGGGACGACCGGTATGGATCGCTTCTTGATCGGGAAGAATACGACCGAGAGAAGAAGCCGCCGTATTCTCGGTAGGACCGTAACCATTGAAGTATGAAAGCTTTGGTGCGTAATAGCGGGCATCATCACTCACCGGCGACTCACCAACAGTCATGATAAGGCGGAGGTGGGCAGGAAATTCAGCCTGTTCAAACAGTCGAAGATAGGAGGGGGACATCGTTGCAATGGTGACCCCCCTGTGCCGGATCAAATCATGCATACAGGGAATATCATTCATCTCTTCACGCCTGACCGGCACCAGCGCTGCACCGGCGGCCCATGATACGGCCAGATCGCTTATCCAGAGATCAAATGAGGGCGAAGCGATCTGCATTACCCGGTCATCACTGTGGAGATCAAAAATTTCGGACTCGCCGAAACCGAGATTGAGCAGCCCCCTGTGGGAGAGCACAACACCTTTTGGCAGGCCGGTGGAACCTGACGTATAGATGATATAGGCAGGATCGTCAGGTGCAACTGTTCTGTCAAGTTCCCCTGAATCAGCCGGATCGTTGGGCATCTCTTCCGGTCGCACTATATGGAACTCATCACCGCCGAGTTCCGGTGGGAGGGGAAGCTGGTCAAGCGCAATGATAACTCGCACGCTGCACTCCCTGGCCATGAAGGCAAGCCGCTGTGGCGGCAGATCGGCTGAAAGTGCCAGATAGCATGCACCGGCTTTCCAGATTGCAAGCACCGTCTCCTGAAGTGTTGTGGAGCGCTCCGTCAACACCGCGACGGTATCACCCGGCTGCACATCACGTTTCAGAAGAACACGGGCCAGGGTTTCAGCCCGGGTGTTGACAAGGTGGAAGCTCAACTCCGCCCCGGCAGTAACCACTGCGGGCCGCCCGGGGTAGAGCGAAGCGATCCTCAAGAAATGCTCGGGAAGAGTCTTTGCCGGCCAGGTACGGAGTGCACCCTGTTGCCAGCATGCAAGTTGCGCCTCCTCTTCAGGCAGCAGAAGCGGCAAAGGAGGTGATCCGCCATTGTTCTCCATGCTTAAAAACCGCATCCAGCCAATCAGGGAATCAAACATTCGGCGGGCACTACTCTCGCTATAGATGACGGCATTGACATAAAAGGTAAGAACAACTCCTCCATCTGCCTCTCCCTCATGCACCAGCACCATGTCCTGAGCAGGCGCATTTTTTCGAACTTCATAGCCAACCACGCCATACTCAGGAAGGCCAAGCCCGCTGAAAAGGGGCTCCCGCTCTTCAGACGGAGTGAATGGCGGATTTTCTGTAACAGCAATATCAAAAAGAGGATAACGACCAGGATGCACTCCCGGCTCCTGATTACGACGAAAATCACTGTAGATTCTCGAAAATGGGTATCGGGAGTGCTGAAGGGCTTCAGCAAGCTGATGCTGCATCTGCTGCACCACAGCATCAACTGAAGGTGATTCAGGTGCGCGGAAAACAAGCGGAAGCATGTTTATAAAATATCCTATGGTTCGCATCTCGTCACCTGATTGCCGTGTAGAGGCGGCAGTACCAAGCATAAAACTGTTTCGACCAGTACGGCGGCGAACTTCAAGCCCGAGCAGGGCGAGCATGAAGGCGTGAAGCGTTGAGCGGTTTCTTTTGGCAAGTGAACGCAGTCCATTTGCGGTCTCCCTGCCAAGAATGGTTCGCAAACAGTGGCTTCCGACGCAGGAGGAGGCGGAACGTGAGTTTGGACGCAATGAGTCAAGCGGCCACTCATCAAAGGCTTCAGGCGAATGTTTCAGAAGGCCGCCGGTGAGATTGTTCCAGTACTCAGCGTCGAAGAGTGCACTGCTGCTCTCCAGATAGGCGGCTTCACGCGCTGCCGGGCGATCGAAACCGGCGCTCAGCACTGAGAGTGCGCTGCCTGTGAGCAGAGCCGAAAGTTCATCGATGAGAATGCCGAGCGAGAGCCCGTCGCCGACAGCATGATGCATTACAAACCAGAAAACGCTCTGCGGGTTTTCACCAACAGTTATCAAACCTGCACGCCAAAGCCCCGGCTGGCTCATGGAAAAGGGTTCACTTTGGAAGCTGTTGGCAAGTGCACGGGCCTCTTGAAGCGTTGAGGAGAATTGAAACAGCGGGAGGGCATCAACCTTGTCAGAGACCACCCGCCGAAGGAGTCCTGATTCATCCTCAAGAAATCCGGTACGAAGGGCTTCATGCCGCTCGATCAACTCACTCCAGAGTGCGCTGAACTTTTCCGGAGAGGGCGCTTCGAGATGCAAAAGCAGCGTCAGGGGGATATTGAATCCGCTGGTGTCAAGCCCTGCATGCTCGGCCGTCCAGAACTCACGCTGCCCCTCTGTAGCAAGGTCTGAAAGGCCGTCAAGGGTTCCCTCCTCTGTGGCTCTCAACTCGCGAACCCTTTCAGAAAAACCGGCAAGGGTTGGTTCCGCAAAGAGTTCGCGAGCGGGAACTTCACGCCCGAGTTGTTTTTCGAGTCGATGGGCAACAGAGATTGCCAGCAGACTGTGACCGCCGAGAGCAAAAAAGTTGTCTTCGCGATGGATCGGAGTTCGTTTCAACAGATCACTCCAGATCCCGGCAATAGAGCTTTCCAGCTCATCTTCTGGCAAAGTCAGCCCGGAGTTCAAAGGATGAAGATCCAGCAGGTCAAGAAGTGCCCCCCGGTCCACCTTGCCTGAAACCATCAGGGGAATGGAGTCCACCGAAATCACTCCGGAGGGGATCATATGAGAGGGCAGGCGCTCCATCAGGAAGGTTTTCCACGCATCCATTCCGGGCATCTGCTCTCCCGGAGCAGGCCGAACAACTCCCCATAAACTCTTTGCTCCCCCTGGTTGCTCCTGCAGAAGAACCACCGCCTGCGAGATTGCCGGATGCAGCATCAGAGCGTACTCTATTTCGCCAGGTTCAATGCGAATTCCGTTCAACTTCACCTGCTCATCAATACGCCCGATAATCTCAATAGTTCCATCCATGTGCCAGCGGCCAAGATCTCCGGTACGGTAGAGACGACCATGCGGACTCTCCCTGAAACATGACGCATTGAGTTCCGGACGGTTCAGGTACCCCTGGCTGATTCCGAGGCCTCCCAGCCAAACCTCTCCCGCAACCCCAGGGGCGAGTGCGCTGCCCTCTTCATTGCAGACAAAGAGTGTAGTATTCGGCAGGGGACGACCGCATGAGAGAAAACGGCGATCATCACCCGTCAGAACGCCCATGGTGCTGGTTATCGTATTCTCTGTTGGACCATAGGCGTTGAAATAGCTCAGCTTCGGAGCATACCGATACACATCGGCCGGCAGCGGAGCTTCGCCCCCGGTTACCAGCACCCGCACAGAGGAGGGGAGCTCCATCCCCTCGAAGAGTCCGAGATAGGTTGGGGTAATGTCTGCCACCGTGATACGCATCTCCTGCAGAAAATCAAGAAAACGCTTTGGTGACTCAATAATATGTTTCGGCACAGCACAAATCGTACCACCTGTCAAGAGCGGTAAACCTATATCGGAGAGGGAGACGTCAAACGATGGGGAGGCGAACAGGAGAGAGCGGTCATCGGCATTGAAACCAAGAATTGCGGCGGCACCGAGCACCATATTCACCAGACTTTTGTGTGCAATCAGTGTTCCTTTCGGCCTGCCGGTCGAGCCCGAGGTATAGAGGATGTAGGCCGTATCCTCCGGGTCACCAACATTTTCAGCTCTTTGCGCATATTGCTGCAGATATTCTCCGGTCAGCTCCTCGGGCCGCAACGGATCGGAAAAGAGGCAGGAAAGCACTTCAGGCAAGGCCACGCCGTCAAGAACAATGAGATGAGTTGCCCCGGCATCTTCAGCCATAAAGCCGATCCGTTCCGGCGGCAGTTCAACGGAGAGGGGCAGGTAGATGGCACCACTTTTCCATATACCCAGCAGTGCTGCCGGAAGGTTCGGTGAACGACCGGTCAGAACCGCTACCACACTCCCTTTTGAGACTCCGCATTCTGAAAGTGCGTGAGCAATGGCGTCAGCCTCATTATCAAGCTCCCTGTAGGTGATCTGGCGATCCGGTGTTATGACTGCCGGCCTGCCAGCCTGACCCGGCAGACCAGTGATACGCTCAAAAAGGTGGTGAACACAGAGTTGCGGGCGCTCGATCATCTCTCCCTGTTGCCATGCGCCAAGCATGCACAACTCCTCCTTGAGGAGAGAGGGAAGGGGACGATCCGCATTTTCCTTGCTTTCCGCAAGCCATCGAGCCCATCCTCTCAGCGCTTCAAGCCAGATCCGGGCCGTCTCCTGACTGTAAATGGCGGCATTGACATGCCATTGCAGCAGAATTTCCCCTCTCTCCAGATTCTCATGGATAAGCACCATATCCTGGCCGGGTGAATTGCCGGTAAATTCATACCGGATTGATTCATCCGGATTTCGGGAGCGTGAAAAACAAGAGGCTCCACCAACCCTGTTGCTGCCTGGATTTTCCGTTACTGCAATATCAAAAAGGGGATAGCGCTGTGGATTGCGCAGTTGCGGACGATCGTTCCAGAAAGAGTGGCAGATGCGGGAAAACGGGAGCCTGGCATGCTGCAGTGCCTCGGCGAGGTGTTGCTGTGTTGATTGAAGGAGTTCGCTGAAGGTTCGCTGACGTTCTGCCTTGAGATGGAGGGGGAGCATATTCACTCCATAGCCGACTATCAGTGAGTCGGACGC
This sequence comes from Chlorobiaceae bacterium, assembly GCA_013334485.1. Taxonomy (GTDB): domain Bacteria; phylum Bacteroidota; class Chlorobiia; order Chlorobiales; family Chlorobiaceae; genus Chlorobium. The sequence goes on from JAAXXL010000021.1 coordinate 15,623, forward strand.
TCGCTCCCGGAGAGAAGCCGTGGTACCGATCATGATGTCGCTCCTGCCGGTGCGCCGGCCGGCTTCGAGTGCGAGAAGCGAAAGAATCAGCGAGTGTAGCGTTGCACCATTATTGCGCGCAAGAGCTTTGAGCACATCGGCTGTCCGGCACTCAAGGAGTAGCTCAAAACGATGGCTGCCCGTTGCACTCCTTGAGGATCGAGCCATGTCGAGAGGCCACTCCTCAAATGCCGGATCCGGTACCTGATGCAGGAGGTTTTTCCAGTGGAGCGCCTCTTTTGTCGCCTCCGGAGAAGCAAGATAGGAATACTCACGTGCAGCAAAGAGTTTCCCGCCTTTCACCTGCCCTGAGAGCTCACCCGCCTGAAGCAGGGTGGTCAGTTCACTCAACAGGGTAGCGATCGACTGCCCGTCACCAAGAGCGTGATGAAGCGCCAGCCAGAAAAAACGCTCCTGCCCCTCTGCGGTTTCAACAAGACCGGCCCGCCACAGAGGAGTTGCACTCATCGAAATGGAGGTGAACTGCCGTTCGCGTATCAGGCCGAGAGCATCGGCCCGGGAGAAGGTCTGTGAAGATTCAAGCGTCCACTCAACATCATCAGCAATATGGCGTCTTAATTGTCCGGTTTCATCCTCCGCAAAACTGCTCCGTAAAGCTTCATGGCGCTTTACCAGAATCGCCCATGCACTCTGGAGGCGATCTGTTGTAATCTCTCTGCTTATGAGATAGTCAACCGGAATAATGAAATTACGGGTATCAAGTCCGGCTGACTCTGCAATCCAGAACTCATGTTCACCTTCAGAGGCAAGAGCACTCTCCTCTTCGACAGCATCCTCCTGGGAGAGCGGCTCCAGGGTTGCTATTGTTGCGACAAACATCCTCAGTGTCGGAGCCGCAAAGAGCGCGCGTGCAGAGACCGGCAACCCGAGTGTTTCTCGTATGCGATGAGCCACGGTTACGGCAAGCAGACTGTTACCGCCGAGGGCGAAGAAGTTGTCGCTTCCGACAACACTCTGCTCAAGCAGATCGGCCCAGATGGCACCTACCTTTCGTTCAAGCGGACTCTGAAGCATCTCCACATGAACGTCACTCTTTCGCTTCTCCTGCAGAGAGCTGAAGAGTGCCATCCGGTCAACTTTTCCGGAAGGGGTAAGCGGAATAACTGCTACCGCCATGATTGAAGCCGGAACCATATGCAGCGAGAGGTGCCCGGATAGATAGTCAAGAAGCTTTGCCTCGGAAAACAGGCTCATATTTTCGGGTTGCACAAAAGCCCTAAGCACCTTCACTCCGCTCTGCAGCTCATCGGCAAGCACAACAGCAGTGACAACTGAAGGGTGCAGGGAGAGCATCTGCTCTATTTCGCCAGGCTCAACACGCTGACCGTTCAGCTTGATCTGCTGATCGATTCGACCGCTGATTTCAAGTTGACCTTCCCTGCTCCATCTACCATAGTCGCCTGAGCGATAGAAGAGGCCTTCCGGGCTCTCTACAAAGTGCATCGCACTCTCCTCAGGCTGATTGAGATATCCCCGGGCGATCCCCAGACCGCCGAGCCAGATCTCACCCTCTGCGCAGGGAGGAACCGGAGAGCCGTCATCCCTACGGACAGAAATCTGCATGTTGGAGAGGGGAGTGCCCACGCTGATGGGGCATCGAGGATCGTGGTCACCCGGAATCAGAGCCCCCGACACCACAATGGTCGCCTCGGTAGGGCCATAAAAATTCCAGAATGCGACACTGCCTGCGTAGAGCGCAACATCGTTATGGTTCGGAGCCTCTCCTCCGGTGAGCAGAATACGCAATCCTTCGAACGGCAGTTTCTCGCTGACCCTGAGGTATGACGGCGTATGAAAGGCAACGGTGACGCCAAGATCGCGATAGTATGGCTTCATCTGCCACGGATCTTCACGAAGTGCGGGGGCAACCGGAACCATAGCAATCCCGCTGAAAAATCCGTGGCCCATCTCCCAGAGGGATGCATCAAAAGTGATGGTCGAAACAAGTGCGATACGGTCATCATCTCGAAGCCCTATGCGCTCTGCAACACCAACTATTGTATTGATATATGCAGCATGTGTTACGGGAACCCCTTTTGGAGTGCCGGTCGTTCCCGAGGTATAGATAATGTAGGCAACATCATCCACTGTTCCGTCAATCTCCGGTCGCAGCGCTGAAGGTGAAGAATCCTCCGGTCGGATAATGGCATCAAACTCCCGCGAGAGAGCCTCTGGCGTGGTGAGACCGTCAAGGACAATAAGATGCTTTGCGCGGGCATCTCTGGCCATTGTTGCCAGTCGAGCTGCGGGAATATCAGCAGAGAAGGGGAGATAGGATCCTCCTGCTTTCCATATTGCGAGCACTGTAGCCGGGAGATTTCCGGGAGCTGAAGCAAGTACAGCAACAACTGTACCCCGCACCACACCGTGACTCTTGAGGCATGCTGCAATGCCGTTTGCCCGGAGATCAAGATCCATGAAGGATTCGAACTTCTCTCTTATGATAATTGCCGGACGACATGGATTGTGATCAACAATAACTTCGAAAAGTTCATGACTGCGCCGCTCTGTCCGGATCTGCTTCGCCCCGTTTTCCCATATCCGGAGCAGCTCCTGCTCTTCCGGAAGCAGTGCGGGCAGCGGCTGCTCCATCCTTTCAGGATCTTCAGCCAGCCATCGAGCCCATGCAGCAAATGAAGAGAGCCACGCCCTGGCGCCCTCAATCGAGATCACTTCAGCGTTCCAGCTCAACAGCAGATTCAAGGCGCCACTCTCTTCAGCAGAAGGTTCATGACTGAAGGAGAGATCAAGACCGGCGGCCGGATGCCTGTCTTCTCCAGTGAGAGTAAGGGGCTCCAGCGTGATACCGCTCTTGCGGTCAATGCTGGTGCGGGAAGGAATTGCGGTCAGGGCAATATCGAAAAGTGAAGTCCGGGATGGTGCGCGAAGGTCGGGATAGCTCCGGCGAAACTCTCTGTAGAGCATGCCTGCTGGATAAGCTGCATGTTCAACGGTTTCAGTCAATGCTGACTGGGTAGTGCGCAAAAGAAGCGAAAAGGGGAGATCGCCATCCTTCAAAAGAATAACAGGAAGGAGGTTGACGAAATGGCCGACTGCGTTCTCATCCCCGGCAGGTCTGATGGTAATGCCGCTTCCGATCAGAATGTCACTTTTTCCGGAGCGGCGCCTGATCTCCGAAGCGAGAACGGCCAGAAGCAGGGCATGCAACCCGGTTCCGCAGCGTTTAGCCAGCCGCCCGAGAGTGCTCACCGTCGCTGCATCAAGCTGCTCCACAAGAGGCTCATCGCCATCTGATCCGGACAATGCGGGACGCTGATGTTCCGTTACATATTCACTGAAGGCACCGCTCGCTCTTGCGGCTAAAGCCTCCAGACTGCTCGACCAGAATATGCGGTCGCGTTCGGCTTTTCCAGAGTGCAGATAGAGACGCTCTGCCCTGCTGGCCATGGCAATGCCGTTTGGTGCCGTTTGCAGCCGAACTCCGCCAAGCAGAGAGAGCAGATCATCCTGTATGATTTTGGCGGATGTGCCGTCCACAACAGAGTGGTGGAGCACGAACCAGAAAAGTGTTTTCCTGCTTTCCTCAATCCTGACAATACCAGCCCTGGCTAAAGGGGGATCATCAAGCTTGAACCGATCATTTGCCCGGCGTTCAGCGATGCTGCGGCCCTCTGCTCCTGAATGACAATGATCAATCCGAAGTGCTGCGTGAGCGGATAACTCGCATGAGGAAACGGTTCGCCAGCAGATCCGGCCCGATTCATCTGCATATAACGCTGTTCGCAGCGCAGCATGGCGATCAATCAACCCTGCCCAGGCCGATTGCCATGCATTATTTGAAAATTCGCGACCTCTGACATAGAGAACGCGCACAATGTGTGACGCTGCCGGATCAAGATCGAGCTCCGAGGCAATCCAGAAATCCTCCTGGTCTGCCGTTGCAATATCAGAAACAGTCTGATCCTGGTTGCCGGGAAGTTCAGGTTGCAGCTCAATCTCAGAGATCTTTTCTGCAAGTCCCCTGATGCTCAGGGTGCTCAGAACCATCTGCACCGGAACATGGTAACCAAGCAGATGCAAACGCTGACTTACAGCAATGGCAAGCAGACTTGTTCCGCCTGCGGCAAAGAAGTTCTGCTCTCTCATGATCGGTCGGACATCAAGAAGCTCCTCCCAAATTGAGGCGATGGCCTTTTCAATATCTCCCTCCGGAGGGGTAGAGCAATCTCCTTCTCCAGCGCCGTTAAAGAGGATACCTTCTGCAATCTCCTGAAGGGCTCTCTGGTCAACCTTGCCTGCCGAGCTTAACGGCATCTTCTCCAGCACGACAACATGTGCAGGAATCATATAGGAAGGTAGAGTCCTTTGAAGAAACTCACGCCACGCTATCGCTTTCGCATCTGCTAAATCATGGGACTCGACAAAGGCATAAAGCATCTTTTTAAGATGTAAAACCTTTGCGATCTTAACTGCAGGATGGCGCTGGAGCGCAAGCTCAATCTCATCAAGCGAAACCGCCTGCCCGGAAATTTTTACCGCATTGTCTGATCTTCCGAGTGTTTCAAGTTCACCGTTGCTGTTCCATCGGGCAAGGTCACGTGAACGGAAAGCTCGCCCATAACGTGTTTCAATAAAATACTCTGCGTTCAGTTCAGGTTGCTTCAGATAGCCTGGAGAAACACCGACACCAACAACATGAACTTCACCGATTTCGCCTTGCGGCACCTCATTTCCCTCCTCATCGAGCAGATAGACCTCCGTATTTGCAAACGGCCGGCCGCTCAACACAGTACCCGTTTCATCGGGATCGACATGATGCATGCAAATGGTACCGCACACCTCAGTTGCGCCGTGTACATTCCAGTAATCAACATATTCGGCATAATATCTCGCATCATCAGCATTCGGCAGTTCACCGGCAGTTATGACACAGCGAAGCCCCTCAGGAACTGCCCTGTCAAGAAGATGAAGGTATGATGGGGTAAAAAGCGCGATTGAAACATGGTGGCGACTCATCAACTCAATCAGGAGATCAGGTCTGTCTACTACAGATCGTGATACCGGGACAAAGGCTGATCCTGAAATCAGGGGAATGCAGAGCGTTCGGAAACCAAGAATAAATACAGGAGAGGAGGAGAGCAGGATGCGGTCTTCACTGGTGATATGATGCGCCTCTATATGACCAAGTACCATATTGACACAGGCGGCATGGGTCAGGGGTACCCCTTTCGGAGTCCCGGAAGAGCCGGAGGTAAAGAGAATTGCCGCAAGAGCATTGGCTCCGCCGTTCCGCTCCGCGGAGGTAAGGCTCTTTGTTCCCGGCGGACTCAACTCCCCGGGTCTCAAAACCGCATCGGATGGAGAAATGGCTCCGTTGTGTAAAAGAGCCTCTGTCAGCACCGAAGGAACAGCAATACCATCAAGAACAATCAGAATGCGCAGAGCGGCCTGTTCAGCCATGTTAGCAAGGCGCTCCGGAGGCAGGTCGGCCGCCATGGGGACATAGACACCGCCCGCTTTGAGAATTGCAAGAAACGCTGCCGGCAGATCTGCTGACCGTTCTGTGAGAACACCGATTGATTCTTCAGACATGATTCCACGGGATTGCAGTGCAACGGCAAGCCTGTCGGAAGCTGCGTCCAGTTCGCTATAGGTTAAAAGAAGATCATCAGTAATAATTGCGGGTGCGGAGGGCTGGAGGCTCGCTGATATTTTGAAATAGTCATCTATTTTCTGGTGATACTGCATGCGATCTCAGACCGTACCGTTTTTCTCGGGAAAAAGAGCTGTCTGGTAGCCGAGACAGCGGTATCCGTTTGCTGCAGAGTCGTGATCAATACTCCTCACCCATTCCCCGTTTTTACCCAGCTCCTGCTTTACCCAGTTGCATATGCTGATCGTTATGCCATATTCAGTAGCCGAGTTCCTGATCTTCTCCAGATAGCCTACACAGATGCTTCGTTCAGGGGCGAGCCTGGAGCGCTGTTTGATATGGTTCTGATTTTCGCCTGACAGATAGGGCCTGAAAAACTCACCGATGAGTTCAGGATCGAAGTGATTGATGTAATTTGCAAGAATTACCAGATTGCGTATTTCGGTAGTCAGAAATTCCGGCTTGATATTTCGTATACCGGCTGAAGCCAGATGTGACATGTATCGGTCGATGTTCTCTTCGGTAAGGTAGGGGAGCATAAGCGGCTGACAGAGCACTGACTCGGCAAACATACCAAGCTCCCGGCATTGCACCAGAGTCTCAAGACGCTCCTCAATGGAGGCTGCATTTGGTTCAAGTACATCGCGAAGATAGTGCGGCATAATGCCGATGCTGCCGTTTATCTGGATTTTTGATGCAATTTTGCCCATCAGAGAGAAAAGTGTATCCCCCTTGTGCATCACCTGCAAATGTTTTGGCCCTGCTTTTGTAGCAATAAAAATACGCACCGGAGAGTCAGGGTATTTATTAAAATGGCTAATAAAGGTCCGAAAAATATCGTGGGCTATACCATTGTAGAGGTGCGGCTCGGAGAACGCTTCGGTTTTCGGCGAAAAGTAGTAAAAGAGCGCCTTCTGACGATTCTCTTCAAGCGAGTTGGCCAGCCGGTCTGCATAGTTGGTGTAGACCGTGATCGGTTTTACATGGTTGCCATCGGTAACAAGGCAGTACTGGCAGGCAACCGCACAGGAGCCCGAAGAAGGGGAGACCTCAAGAACATTTGTAGGGCAGAGACCTGTGTAGTTATGAATCTCCAGTGGCTCACCGGGATCTGTAAGCGCTTCCTCGAAATGATCGCCGGGAGTAAGATTATTGTTTTCATAAAGTTTGCGAAACCACTCTGAACCAATTTCAAGACGGGATGCAACGTCGGGAGTAATCTCATAGTCCAGACCAAGATTGATGAGCAGTTTACTGTCGATTTTCAGGGGCACAAAGCCCTTCAATTCAGTACAGTCCGGTCGATGTGCTATGTAGCTGAAAAGCGTGTGTACAGGCATTGGTGCCTGTTTTGAATTGCTGTCTGAGTGGGCGGCGAGATTTGTTTCAGGGGGCATAAACGGGGGGTTCAATTGTTTGTTATCCCTTCACATCATACTGCGCAGAAGCTCTTTCCTTAATTGTAAATACCTTCTACCGGAACAACCCAGCCGTACTGAATACAGGCCTTCTCTTGATCAGCAATTCTGTGCCGCAAGAATCCAAAAGCCAGAAACAGAATCCCGGAATTTACTTTTAAAAAAAGAGATACATACCATACTGTAAAAGTAATATAATGACACTCCAATTGAAAGTGGAGAATTTTATTTGTAATGATTTTTCTTTATAATGGAATCGTTAACGCTTTATGGGGATAACGTTTCTGTCATGTTATAAATGATAACATCTCCCTTGAAGCCTGTTTGATGTATGCGCTCTCAGTACATATTCTGCGGAAGTAGTATTTAGCTACATGAAATATGATGAACTCCATATTGAAACGTCTCCGCGAATGGTTCGCCAAATTCAACTCCTTCACTAAATCTTTCGTCCGCCAGAACGCACTTCCGCTGATTTCAACGGTTTTACTGGCTCTTCTTGTAATCCTCTTCTTTTTTGACCGGACCGTCATTTCGATTCAATCGGGTCAGAGGGGTGTTCTCTGGAGGTGGCTCGGTGCCGGCACTGTTATTGACACTGTCTATCCGGAAGGTGTTCACCTGATTCTGCCATTCAACAAGATGTTCATATACAATATCCGCAAGCAGCAGTTCAGTGATTCGATCGATGTTCTTACAGTTGACGGACTCACCGTAAGGGTAAAGTACACGGTGCGCTATTACCTTGAACCGACAACACTTCCTCTGCTCCATCAGTTCGTCGGCCCCGACTTTGTCAACGTAGCAATTCGTCCGGATATCCGCTCGGTTGTCCGCACCCTCTTCGGACAGTATAAACCCGAAGAGATTTACACCTCGCAAAAGGCGATCCAGTTACTCTTCAGTGAAAAATCCAAGGTCCACCTCGCTGCCCGCTTTGTAAAGATAGACGATGTTCCCATTGAATCGATAACCCTGCCGACAAGCATCTCCAAAGCCATTGAAGAGAAGATGGTTCAACAGCAGCGGGAGGGTGAATATGTCTACCGTCTTTCGATTGCCGAGAAAGAGGCCGAGCGCCTTAAGATTGAATCCGATGGAATTCGTGTCTACAATGAAACCGTAAACAAGAGTCTGACGGCTTCAGTTCTGAAATGGGAAGGCATTCGCGCTACGCGTGAACTGGCAAAATCTCCGAATGCAAAGGTTGTCGTGATAGGTTCCGGCCAATCCGGTCTGCCGATCATTTTAGGCAAGGATTGAGCGATGAAAAAAAAGCTTTTCTGGGGTGTTGCCGCCATTTTGCTTGCTCTCCTCTTCTATACCCAGCATGGTTCCTATGAAGACAAGTGGAAGCGCCGGTTCAAGGTATTGAACGAGCCATCCGATGAGGTGCTTATCGGTGTTTGCTGGCCATTTTCCGTAAACCGTGACGGTATGGCGGACGGTATTCATCTGGCACTGGATGAGATAAACTCCCGCAGGCTTGCTGGCAGATATACTTTTCGCCTGATTGAACGGGATGATGAGTTTGACAGCAAAAAGCAGAAAAGTATTGCAAGGGAGTTTGCCGACAGAGCTGATATGAGCGCTGTTCTGGGCTACTATGATGACGGGCCTGCAATCAGGGCATCATCGATCTATGAGTCGAGCCGCCTCCTGCATCTGATGATCGGCGCCAACAATACCGATATGACCTCGCACGGCTTCAACTATATCAATCGCACCATTCTGTCAAGTGACCGGATCGCATTGAAACTGGCCAAACTGACAACCGATCTCGGTTACCGTAAAATCGTTGTTTTATGGGAGGAGGATGCCTATGGTGAGGATCTGGCATATCAGTATCAGGCCGGTCTTGATCAGCTCAATGCCCAGGTTGTCTATCAATGGTCCTTTTCAAGAAAACATGCTGATTTTCGGCTGCTGGTCAACGATCTGAAAATGGTGGATGCTGATATGATCTTTTTCAGCGCCCTCGAACCGATTGCCGGCGATTTTTTACGAATGGCCCGCAAGGTCGGACTGAAAACTCCCGTTCTCGGAGCATTCAGCAATACTCCCGAGATGCGGGAACATGCCGGTCCGACAGCATATGAGGGCGCGATGATGTTTGACTTCTATAACCCCCATTCCCCGAGCCCGGAAAACCAGCTCTTTGTCAACAAGTTTGTTGCCCGATATGGCCGTTATCCGGATGCCTGGGCGGCGCAGGGCTATGATGCGCTCAATCTCATAGCAAGGGCAGTAAGGTTTACCGGATCACGCAACCCCCTTGATCTCTCCTATGCGATCAGGTATGGAGATGCCTTCAACGGCGCTAATGGCAGATACAAGTTTGACCGTGCGGGCAATCTTGAAGATAAGCCCATATACCTTTACAGGATTCAGAATGGCGTACCGGTACTTATTGAATAAACAGCCCGGTTTTCACTCTATTTTTGCCTCCATCTCTGGAATCGGTTATATTTTACTATATTTATTTATGAGTATTTACGTGTAATAAGTGCAATCAACTTTACAACAAATTGAATAAAGGAGATTACTTATGAAAGAGAACACAGATGAAACCTATGCTGAAGTAGTTGCAGAAAGTGTAAACGACACTCTGGATCGTGATCAACGTGTTGAGAAACATGCAAGAAATCACATTCTGACAGCAATGGGCATAGGACTTTTCCCGCTTCCGATCATTGATATGGTTGCGCTGGTGGGTGTGCAGCTTGATATGATCAGGACGATTGCAAATGAATACAATGTTCCATTCAGACGTGATCTCGGAAAATCCGTTATCACAACCCTGCTTGGTGGTTTTGTTCCCGTCGCACTTGGAGGAACTCTTGCCAGTTTGATTAAATGTATTCCCCTGATTGGACAGTCTGCTGGCGCAGTTACCATGCCGGTTGTCGCCGGAGCAGCTACCTACGCGATTTCCAGGGTATTCATCCAGCACTTTGAATCAGGCGGAACTTTTCTTGATATGGATCCCGCGAAAGTGAAGTCCCATTTTGCCGAACAGTTCGAAAAAGGGAAAAAGGTAGCGACCGATTTGAAGAAAGAGGGCAAGGCAAGTCCGGCTAACTGATTGTCTGGTTAAGGCTGATTAAAGATTTCAAAACAGTGCAGAAAAAAGAGTTCTGCTCTTCTGCACTGTTTTGACCCTTTTTGTATTCTCGCCTGAATTCAACTGGAAACTTTTGTGATATGGCTACCTTTATCTACTTTGCACTCTGTTTACTGATTGCCACTCTTGGCAAAAACAGAAAATTCGGTTTCTGGGGCTATTTTTTCTGCTCTCTTTTCCTCTCTCCTGCTGTTGGAGCACTCCTCTTTATCGCTTCTGACCCTCGTCCAAAAGATGAAAATAAATCCCGGGATGCCTCTGCTCATTCCGAACAGGAAGCAAAGAGGCATATTGACGCCTGACAAACGATCCTCTCTTCTGTAGAGCTATCACAAATCGATTACTTTGCATGAGCAGTTTTGTTTCAATCCCGTCGGGAGAGAAGTAACGGTAAAGTCGCCGACAGGTTAGTGGCAAGCTGAACATGACTTCGTTGTGCGACGATGCAGTTCATCATCCGGTGCCTGAGAACTATTCATCTGTGAAGCACGATTTTCTGTTATTGTATCGGGAACTCTTTGGTTGTCGTTTGTAACTTCTTCCTGGAGATTTGTCAGTTCACGAGTGCTTGACAGCGAAGATGTATCATCATAGCCATGACGATGGCGACGATGATATCCAAAACCCTCATCATCATCCGACCTTCGGCTTGTTATCTCCGGCTGATTCGAAAGCTCCGCCAGAGAGAGACCTCCGCGTTCAGGAGCTGCAACCTCAGGCTTCGCATCAGCGTCCCACGATTTTGAAATTCCTTTACCCAGTTCAATGATTCCCGAAAAAGGCTGAATCCCAAACAGGGTGCCAACGACTGTAAAGAGCGAAAGCAGCGCGATGATCGCCATCTCTGTTGGACGTTTCACTCCTGAGGCTGTCTTTGTTTTCAGATATGAGAAGAATGCCTTCCAGTTAATCAAAAAAAGATGGCAGAGCGAGAAGAGGGAAAAGGCAAATCCAAAAATGATATGCTGGTGCTGCCATGCCGGTTTTGTAAGTCCCCCCATCTCCCATACAAATCCGCTACCGCGGCTTCCGGGAAAGATATAGAGTATCACTCCGGAGAGTAAAATCATAAGAAATGAGAGGAAAAGACCGAAGCTGGTAAATTTCCGCCAACTGAAACTGTCCTTGTTCATCGTAATGTATTTATAAATCATTTTTGCATAGACCTTGTCTGAACTCTTCACAACATTCGACGCTCACTGTTCACTTTTCATGTGCCGACGGAAAAACTATCTCGCTAAACAAGTAATCACAGAGTAGCTCTCTGCAGTCCGAATAGTTTTTACATAAAAAACACTCGGCATCGACACGGAGGAACGTTTTATGGTCGTACTTTGTATATTAAAGTATAGGTTAAAGAAGAGGAATGGATCGGCCACAAGAACGGAATATCGTTTTTGTAAAGTGATCTTCAGTTCACTTGAACGGAGAAAAAAATGCCTGAAATCATAGCAATTTTAATATCTGTGCTCTGGATGCTCTGCATAGCTTTCTCATTTACCATAGGGGGAGTCATTCACCTACTCGTAGTATTTCCTCTTCTGCTGATTCTCTACCGTGTAGCAATGAAAGAGGAGTGTTATTAGGAAGAACAACGTTGTTCAGCTTTGAACGTCAAGCCGGGAACAAAGTTTATCGCTCATAGTTCCTGCACGTTGTACTTCACCCTGAAGCCATCATATAGAAACAGGTTAACTTTCGCCATATGAAAAAGGATATGACAGTATCAGCAACATTCATCAATGGGCGTAGTGCAAAAGAAAAAAGAGTTGATGATCGCAGAAAAGCAGACCGACGGGCTGGATCATCGCCTGAAGAGATGCACCGATTAATCCATGAAATGGCTATTCAGAAATTTGAGCTTGAGATGCAGAATGAGGCGCTTCTACAGTCAAGAGATGAGCTGAAAGAGGGGCTGGATAGATTCACCAGGCTTTATGACTTTGCGCCCATCGGGTATCTGACGCTTGCGCGTGACAACACCATAATAGAGGCGAATCTGACCGGAGCGAAGATGCTGGGCATAGAAAGATCACGGTTAACCGGTGATCGTTTCGGAAGGTTTATTGCGCCGGGAGATCGCACAATTTTTAACGCGCTGCTCGACAGGGTGTTCAATCTGAAGGAGTCGGGGTGTTGTGAAGTTTTGCTCCAGAATGAAAATGCTTCAGAACAACCACAGGGAAGTCACCCCACCCCGAATCCGGACAAGGCAACGCAACGAAAGATTCGTATTGAGGCCGTCGTAAGTGACGACAGTCAGGAGTGCCTGATGGTTATCTCTGATATCCGATGAGATCCCGGCGAAAAATAACCCTCAAAGCTGTCTGTGCGGTTGTTGTCGAAGCAGCCGCATTGTGCGTGTTACTGCTACCTTTAAAAATTTATGGCGAGCCGCTTCCGGCAACTCTACGGATGGATTATACCAATTACAATCAGCTCAGTCTGGTGTTAAAAAAATTTGGCTGGCTTGAAAAGGAGTTTAAGCGCGACAATATGCCAGTGCAGTGGATTGACAGTGGAAAAAGTATCGATGGAATTGATTTTTTGAAAAACGGAACTGTCGATTTTGCCTCTACCGATGCATTAGGTGCTTTCATCAGCAAAGCAAATGGTTACCCGGTCAAGACAGTCTACATGTTTTCGCGGCCGGAATGGACAATGCTGCTGGTGACTCGGGACTCTCCCTATAACTCTATCGGGGATCTGAAAGGGAAGAAAATTGCCGCATTAACGGCAAGCTACCCCTATTATTTTCTGCTGCGAGCACTGCATGAAGCCGGTTTACAGAAAAAAGATATCACTATTCTGCCATTGCAGCTCCAGGAAGGACTTACTGCGCTTGAACAGTTGAGGGTGGACGCTTGGGCCGCTGCTGAACCATTTACAGCAACCAGTAGACTGGAACGTGGTTGCAGAGCGATATACCGAAGCACTGAATGCAACAGCTACGGGTTTTTAAATACAACAGAATCCTTTGCTGCACAATATCCAGAAGTGGTCGCCCGTGTTATCAGAATTTATGAATTGGTCCGCAGGTGGGCAGTCCGTCATCCAGATGAGCTTGCTGAGATCTATGCTGATGAAACAGGACTCTCTTTGCCTGTTGCTCAATTGATCATCAGTCAGATTGATTTGTCGCACCCACTTCCGAACCAAAAGGATTTGAAAATATTGATGGATGCCGCACCTCTCCTGGAAGCAGAAAATATGATTAAACAAGGAACAGAGGTGACTCGGGTAATAGGGGATCTGGTTGATTACAGTTATCTGACAAGAAAGTAATCATGCTAAAATCACCTCCTGAGGGTAAAGACAGGTGGTTTGATAGATGGAGGAGACAAGCCGCGCCGAGCAGAAAAATAGAACGGCCAGACAAGTTTATTTTACACAAAACGATACGTCTTATCTTATTAATGCAATGGATAGTAACCGGAGAATTACCATGAAAAACACCAGATTATTTTTATTAGCCGGAGTACTGTTTGGCTCACTGTCTCTCAATGCTCTTGATGGACTGGCCATGAGCTCTGAAGGAGGAGGTACATCAATTGTTATCAGTTCACAACCACGGTTTATCAACATTCCGGATCAAGGGTTCTCTGTATCAATAGGAAGTCCTTATGATATAGTCAGTTACGATAATCGATACTATCTCTACCAGAATGGTTCCTGGTATAACTCAAGGGATTACCGGGGGCCATGGCAGGTAACTCGCGAAAGCAACCTTCCTGATAAAATAAGAAGACATCGTATAGGCGATATTCGACGCTATCGTGATACAGAGTACAGCAAGCGTGGAAATAATGGTCAGAATCAGCGGAATAACAACAATAACAATCGACGGGAACGGTGAAGGTTTCAGATAATGAATAACAGAAAGACGTAGAATAATAACAAGAAGTTTTCGATAAAATAATCAGGAGAAAAGTATGAAACACTATGCACTTTTAATTTTACTCGCCGTAGCTCTTGCCGGATGCTCATCATCACTCAAGGGTAGCGTAGGAAGCACCAGTAATCCTGAGCCGACAAAAACAGGCAGCAACATGACCGCCGCCAAGTAAAGAAGAGAAAACGATAGCCAACAAAGCCCCGAACAGAATACCGGGGCTTTGTTGTATAATATATATTATGTAAAGCTGTAGTTGTGAAAGAAATATTCTCCGAATTCGCTGAACGGAACGCGCTTTTGATGCGTTATGCGTTTGTTACGTATTCTGTGTTGATAATTCCGGTATAAACTAAACTACGGGGGTAACATGAACAGAAAGTTTGATTTGTCAAGGCTCTTGAGGATTACAGTTCTGCTGGGCCTGTTCCTGAACATGTCGGGAATGGCTGTTGCGAACAATTTTTTTGCGGCCTACAACGTAGCGCAGCAAGGTGTTACGGTCAGAACTCTGAATCTGCAACAGGTCGGTGTTATCCCGACAACACATCCGGTTAATGGTGTTGCCGCAGGACCGAATAATGATCTCTACATGGTCAATCAAAATCATATCTATAACTATTCGGTTACCGGACAGCTCATCAAGGATATGAATTTCCCTGATGCAGGTGTGAATTATACTGATATTTCAGTTCGTGGAAACCGCGTCTATGCCTCCTATAATGGATCTCAGAAAGGATTTACTGTTCGCGATCTTGCTTTGAACCAGCTCGCTTTTTACCAGACCGGCTTCAGTATTAACGGTATCGCTGCAGGTATAAACAACGATCTATACCTTGCATCCGGTAACAAAATATACCGGTATGGAACCAACGGTGTTCTTCTGAAAGTCATGACATTTCCTGATGCAGGCATTATCTACAACGATGTTGCTGTTATCTGCGGAAGGCTACTGGCCACATACAGTGGTTCCCAAAAAGGGTTCACCATCAGGGATCTCGTCACCCTGGACCAGTACTCATTTGTCCAGACTCCTTTCGATATCGGTGGAATAGTTGGTGGCTCCAATAATGATGTCTACATAAGCGGCGCAAACAAACTCTACAACTACACTCTTGCAGGCCAGCAGATACAGTCATTCACCTGGCCGCAGGCAAACCTTGTTTATGGTGACCTGACTCGTTAGGCTTTTCGTCTCATCTGCGATCTCCCCGACGGTAATGGCTTCAAAAGCATAAAACCGTCGGGCAGAGATTCTGAATCACCTTTCTCTTGACGATTTCTGCTTCGATAACCCTCTCCGGATTGTTCTATAATGGAATCTATTCCACCCTCCGATTCCCTGCAACTATGACCCCTTGCACTTTATCATTTAAACCATATTTCACGTATATTGACTGTTCGGGAGAACGCAGTAGTCGGGTTTCGGAACAAATAAATAAAGATGCTCTGCATTCAGGAAGAACAGGATGGGAACGTGCAACTAACGGTTAAACTGATGAGCATAACGATGAAAAAATCAATCTGGCTTGCAGCAGGTATTTCATGCCTGATTCTTGGCAATCCCGCCACTGATGCTCAAGCAGAAATCAGTGTAGAGATCACAAAGGCCTCAAAACCGACGTTTGTTATTGATTCACGTCCAACGTTCGTCAAGCCCCCTGGCTTGGGATTATCAATAGCTTCAGTGGGTTTTTATGATCTTATCTACGATGGTAACAGTTATTACCTTTACAGTAACAACGTCTGGTACCGCTCTTCAAACTATCGAGGCCCATGGAGTGTATTACAGAAGAACAATCTGCCACTGAATATCAGAAAGCACACCATTACTGCGATAAGAATGTATCGTGATAATGAAAATCGCATGCTGAAGAGCAGAAGCAATCTCCTCAAACAGCAGGAAGCGCTAAAATTCCTGCGAACACAGGAGCAGAAGAAAAGCGATGAACGCTACAAAAGAACGCTTCAGGAGCAGCGTACTGACGAAAACACCCAAAGAACACTCGACGAGAAACGCGGTGATGCAACGACCAAAAGAACTCTCGATCAGCAGCGCAGTGATGACACAATAAAAAGAACCCTCGACGAGAAGCGTACGGACGAAACCTACAAGCGAAATCTTGATCAGCAGCGTAGCGATGAAACAATAAAAAGAGATCTTCAAGAGAAGCGTACAGATGAGGACTACAAGCGGAATCTCGATCAGCAGCGAAGAGACGAAACAATAAAAAGAGATCTTCAAGAGAAACGCACTGATGAGAACTCCAGGAGAGATCTTGATCAAAAACGCAGCGATGAAAATATCCAGAGAACTCTTGATGAAAAGCGTACCGATGCAACGGATAAAAGAAATCTTGAACAGCAGCGCACTGACCAATACAACCAGAAAATACTCGACGAAAAACGCAGTAACGAAAACAACTGAAATGATCGTTTGTTGTTCACTACTACCCTGTCAATGCCAAAGCTGGAAGCAGCGGGGACAAAACGACTGAACGGATTTCAGCTCTTCTCTTAAGCAGGAATCAGATATTTTCTTATTGATTCGTTCAGCACTCCCCTGTCATGCTGGGACAAATTGCCCAGTTGTCGAACAATAAGATCTTTCGGCAGGGTAAAAAGCTTGAATCGGATCTTGCATGGAACCATCAACTGTGCAATTTTCCAGTCTCGAATCTCTGCATCACTGATCCATGAACTTATTTGAGAAGAGGTTATCATTGCAAGAGTAATATGATCATGACTCACGTTGAACAAGTGACTTGATATAATCACTGCCGGACGGTGTTTTGCCATCTTTTTCTCAGTGAAAGGAAATGGCACGACAACAATGTCATACTGTTCATAGCTCATGCCATGCCTTCTCGTCTTCGACTGAATTCCACTCAGTCAGAGTTTCCGAAATACTTTTCAGATAGTCATCAGAAGGAATTTTGATTTTTCGTATGATAACGGAATCATTTTTAAACTCAAACGTAACTGTATCTCCTACTTGAAGCTTTGCTGCCTTACGGATGGATACGGGAATGGTAGTTTGTCCTTTAGATGTGATTTTCGCTATATCCATAAGAGTATTCCCATGTTTTATATTCTTACATGCAGGAATGTAAGGAGATTTTATAATTAAAAAAAAACAGCGAAACCCACAAAAGCGTAACGGATTACAGGATTTTTTGTTTTTTTATACCTGCATACGATTGATCCCATCGATATCATCTTCAATTACAAGAGTATAAAGATGCCAAAACTCTCAAAGAAAGGGGTGAAATGGCTGAAAGGGTTTCATCTCATTGCTGTGGGGTCATGGATAGGAGGAGCGGTCTCCCTGCTGGCACTCTATTTTCTGAAAAGTAATGTTGCTGATGGCGGGGTTTTGTTCGGAATAAACCGGAGCATCCATCATGTCGATATGAACATTGTGGTGATTCCCGGTGCCATCGGAAGCCTCGTGACCGGCCTTTTCTACTCCACCTTCACGCAGTGGGGATTCTTCAAACACAACTGGCTGACCGTCAAGTGGATTGTAACCCTCACAGCAATTCTCTTCGGAACCTTCTATCTTGGCCCCTGGGAAACCACCATGATGGAGATCTCCGGCAAAATCGGGATTGCATCATTAACCGATCCCGCTTACCTCTACAACCAGAAGATGAACCTTATGTTCGGAACCGTCCAGGTTCTGGTGCTGATGGTCACCATCTTCATCTCCATTTTCAAGCCCTGGAAGGGGAAAAAACAGGCAAAGTAAAATGAAAAACAGATCCTGTTTTGGGGTCGCTCTCAACACCAACGGTTCCTCCATGAGCTTCAACAATCTCCTTGACAATGGAGAGCCCCAGCCCGATACCACTCTCTTCCTCCTGTCCGGGCACCCGGTAAAACTGTTCAAAAAGGTGCTCCATATGTTCAGATGCAATACCCTCTCCACTGTTTGCAACAGAAAAAATGACGGTATCCTTATCCTCACAAGCGCTTATGGTTATTGATCCGTCTGGCAGCGTAAAGCGCAAAGCGTTTGATAAAAGATTGGCAAAAACATGGCGGATACGCTCCCGATCGGCCATAACTTCCGGGACTCCTTCCCGAACAGTGTTTACAAGATTCACCCTTTTATCGCGGGCTTCGGATGTAAAAGGATCAACGCCTTCTGTCGCAAGACAAAAAGGAGAAGCTGGCTGAATGTTGAGATGTGCTTTACCGGACTCTATTCTGTTGAGGTCGAGCAGATCATCAATTATATGGGAGAGTCGTTCACTCTCTTCACTCGCAGCATTCAGCAGCTCTTCCTGCTTGCTGTTCAGAGATCCGATGCGCTCTTCAAGCAGCAGATAGATTGACATTCTGAGTGAAGTAAGCGGTGTGCGGAGCTGATGGGAAACGGTCGCAATAACACTTCGTTTCAGCTCAAGCTGCTCTATAATTTGCGTAACATCCCTCAGAATCAGTGCAGTTCCTGCGGGTACAGGCACTGCCTGCGGCAGAAAAAAGCACTCCCTGCCACCGGCAAAATGCTGGATATAACGTTTGTTTTCACGAGTGTCACCGCCATATTCCTGAGCATCGTTGTTCTGCAACAACTCCGCAATCCACTCATGACCAAGATCACGTACATTTACGCCGGGTTTCAGGCCGAAATACTCCTCAGCCGTTTCGGTTGACACCTCAATCCCTCCATTCTGATCAAGCAAAGCTATCGGGACTGGCAGAGCCTTGAACACCTCCTGTGTGGCACTTCTGGTTCTCAAAAGGGTATCCATATCGGTTTTGCGAACCTTGCGCAGGGTCGCAGCCATGTCGTTAAATGACCGTGAAAGCTGCCCGATTTCATCTTTTGAAGAGGTATCAAGCACAAGATCAAGGTTACCCCGGCTGATCTCTTCAGCAGAAGCAATCAGTTTTTTAATCGGCATGAGAATCCATCGATGTGCCTGAAAGCTGAAAAGCAGGGCAATAACTGCACAAAAGAGAATTGCTGCCAGCATCGTGTTGTGTGCAGATGCAGCCATCTGGCGGGCGTTATCATTCGCTCTGTTCATATTCGCCTGATTCATTTCAAGAACCTGGCTGGAAAACTGCTTGATTTCCTGAAACAGAGGCAGAAGAGTCATGAAATATCGATTCTGCCGCAGAGAAAGATCCAGTGAAGGGTTGGTAACCTGATCGATAACCCGCGAATACTCCATGAACAGCTCCCTGATCCGCATAGCTTTCTGATGTTCACCGGGCAAGGTAATGTTGCCAAGTTCTATCTGCAGTGCATTCCGGAAATTATTTTCATGCAGCCTGATGGCATGCATCCCTTCGTCGTAATGGCCGGCAAAGGTAAGCAGAACACCCCTGTCAATCTGCTCCAGCGACTCTTTCATTTTCTGGCACGCAACCACACTGCGATAGTTCTGCCGGAGAATGATGTCTATGGCTCCACCAAGAGAGTCTATCTGGCGGATAGTGAGCACTCCCATGACTGCAACCATCACAAGCAGGCCGCTGAATCCAAGTATCAGTTTTTGACGTATCCCGATCATCAGGAGGCTCCGATACGGTTACGAACAGGTGATAAAGAGATGGTCGGTCATACCTTGATCGGTAAAATCACAAAGGGAATACCATGAACATAGAGGTTCCGCTGTATGGCAAAAACCGTATAGTTGTGCAACCAGCGGTCCATCAAAGACTCTTTGCTGAATACAAGCTGACCACCGAAAAATACGATATCCGGAAACTTTTCGGTAATAGCCGGAACAAGTTTGTTGACCTCTTCAACCACATCGGTACCGATAGAATAGAATGCTTCCGAATAGTAGCCGTGCGCTTTCATATAGTCCATATATTTGTTCGTTTCGTTACGAACAAAACTGCCGAGATGGTCAATTTCATCCGCCCCCTTGAAGTTTCCGGCATCAATGGAACCGATCTCAACAAAAACATAATTTTTGTAGCTGTTCCCGAACAGACGGAAAACACTGAACAAGGTATGCAAGCCAAGTCCGTTAAAGCCGTTAACCAGTATAGCAGCGGTTTTGCCTTTCGGATCAAATACAGGAACCGGAGTGGATTTATCGCTCTCCATGTCGTGAACATCCGACCCCGACAGCACCGCAGCCTCAACAATAACTTCAAGCCGTTTAAGAGAATGAGCGGTCTTGTTATAGTGATTCTTTATGTAAAAAGCCCCCATGACCAGAATGCCGGTAATCAGAATGGTAACCCACCCCCCTTCATTGAACTTGAGTATCAGAACCGAAATCAAAATAAATGTTGTCAGTGTCAATCCAACGCCATTGATCATCAGTTTCTGCAGCCACCCCTTCTCCGTTCCTCTTTTCTCCCACCAGTGCCTGACCATACCGAGCTGCGAGAGGGTAAAGGTTATAAAAACATTGATACTGTAGAGAACAATCAGAAAATCAACGGATCCATTTGAAGCAATCATCATAATGAGGGATGCAAATCCCATAACAAGAATGCCCTTTTCTGTCACCAGACGGTCACTCAGCATGGCAAAACGGGTTGGCAGCCACTTGTCGAGCGCCATGTTTGCCAATACCCTCGGCCCGTCAAGAAAGCCCGTCTGTGCTGCAATAAAGAGCAGAACTGCCTCTGAAAAAAGGGTAACCCAGACAAAACCGACACCATAAAAACCACCCCATGAAGCCGTAATGCTTTCAAAAAGAATGGCATTCATGGTCTTGCCCGGCGTGTCACGGACATCGAAAAGAATGTATGCGAGCATCAGTCCCATTACGGTCACGGAAAGAGAGATCGCCATGTACTTCATGGTTTTTTTTGCCGTCTCGACCTTCGGCTCCCTGAGAACAGGCAGACCGTTGCTGACCGCTTCAATACCGGTAAAGGTACCGGCACCAAGACTGTAGGCTTTCAGAACCAGAAAGAGCACCCCGAAAACACCAAGGGTGTTAAATGAAGTGGCAAGTTCACGACCGGTCTCGTGATAGACTGCGCCGAAGTTCCCCGCGTGGGAAAACACGGCATAGACTATGACAATGAGGTGTGTAACAACAAAAAGGAGGAACACAGGAACAAGCGGCATAACGGCCTCCTTGATTCCCCGAAGGTTCAAAACAAGCAGTATAGAGACTCCGAATACGGCGAACCAGATTTTATAGCCGATCAGAGTAATGGGAAGAAAGCTGAAAATGGCATCTGCACCGCTGGCAATCGAAATCGTAATGGTGAGGATGTAATCAATAAGCAGGGCGCTTCCGGAAATAACACCCATCTCGGGAGAAAGAAGTTTGCTGGCCACAAGATAACCGCCACCGCCATGAGGAAAGAGTTCGATGATATGGGAATAACTTGACGCGATGATCAGAATGGTGATTCCTGTTCCTAACGCTACAAAAATACCGAGTGTGGGATGCCCCTGGAGCGCCTTGAAGGCTTCAGCCGGACCATAGCAGGAGGAGGAGAGACCATCAGAACCAAGCCCTACCCATGCCAGAAAAGCGGAGAGAGCAAGCTGATGAAAAATCTTGTGATCACGAAAATCTCTTGCGCCGCCAATAAAAAAAGTTTTTATCTGCCTGACTGCCTTGTAAATAGCCATAATGAAAAAATAAAAATAAGGCCGGGGATATGAGGATACG
The DNA here is from genome assembly GCA_013334485.1 of Chlorobiaceae bacterium. Taxonomy (GTDB): domain Bacteria; phylum Bacteroidota; class Chlorobiia; order Chlorobiales; family Chlorobiaceae; genus Chlorobium. Next base: position 37,341 of record JAAXXL010000021.1, read on the forward strand.
AATTGCACGCCATCAACATAATCCAGCAAAAATCCTGAACACCTTAGCGGCTGAAACCGCCGTCAAGTGAAAAACATAACGAAAGGGTGCAGAAGAACATCTTGCAGAAAACAAGGGTATGGCAGAAAAAGTATTGAATTTTGCAAGGCGGCGTTTTGATTTAAATGCCGTATTGCTTCCTTTTTCTCCACAGTGTTGCCTGGTCGATACCGAGAGTATCGGCAGCTTCCTGAAGAGATTTGGATGAGGCGAGAATTCGACGGATATGGTTTTCTTCTATCACATCGAGGGTTATGGGGTCACCAATACTTACCGGATGCGTTTTGCCTACGATGGAGTCCGGGAGAAGTTCAATGCCGATCTTACCGTTTCTGCCAAGAATGACAGCTCGCTCCATCACATTGCGCAACTCCCGGATGTTGCCCGGCCATGAATACTTTCGCAGTGAAATGCGTGCCTCTTCGGTGAATCCATCAAGATTTTTCAGATTCTGGGCTGCAAAGAATTGCAGCATATTCAGGGCAAGTTGTTCCACATCATCAGGCCGGCCTGCAAGAGGCGGAAGGTCTATCTGGATGCCGTTAAGGCGGTAAAAGAGATCTTCCCTGAAATCCCCTTCCCTGACAGCAAGATCCAGATTGGTACTTGTTGCAGCAATTATGCGCACGTCAGCTTTACGTGTTTGATGATCTCCGATACGCTCATATTCACGATCCTGCATAAAGCGCAGAAGCTTTGGCTGAATGGAAAGAGGAAGATCGCCGATCTCATCAAGAAAGAGCGTACCCCCTTCGCAGAAGGTTACTCTGCCGGGTTTATCACCGGTAGCACCGGGAAACGAACCTTTGAGGTGTCCGAAAAGCTCGCTCTCAAGCAGTTCCGGACTCAGGGAGGGACAGGAGACCACACCAAATGGCTGCTCCTTTCTCTGGCTCCAGTTATGAATTGAACGGGCAAGAACAGTTTTACCAGTTCCGCTCGGACCCCGCAAAAGAACAAGCGCGTCGGAGAGTGCAACCTGACGGGCAAGCTCTATGGCTCGCTGCATTGAAGGGTATCTTGAAGTAAAATAGACCTCCGGATGCATACGGTTCAAATCTTCCTGCAAGGAGGCAATACGCATCTCCATAGCACATACTTCTGCAAGGCGAGAGGTAATCTGTTCAAGCTGGTCGGGCGTAAATGGCTTGGCAATATAGTCCGATGCACCTCGTTTCATCGCTTCAACAGCAGTCTCTATCGAAGCATAGGCTGTGATAACAACTATTTTGATCCAGGGGCATGCATTCTGGAGTTGCGGTACCAGGTCAAGACCGCTTGAGGTACCTAACCGGATATCAACAAAGGCAATATCAAAAACCTGTTGTTCAGCCTCAGCACATGCATCCCGTGAGTTACTGACCGCCTTGACACGATGGCCGCGTGACTCCATGAAAACCGTCAGTGTTTTGCGGATATTGGCTTCATCATCGACAATCAGGACATTGAGCGATTGCATGTAAATGCTGATATGATTTATCTATGCGTGATACCTTTAAAGTATAAATAAATAATAACGGATTTCGCTGCCATCCCAGGAACAGTTTTATCAGTTCGATTGATAATAATGGCCGTTACTGCTTTCAAAAAAAAACGGTCGGGAAATTGATGGCCGCATAAGTAATGCCAGGTAATCCCGCTCTGCTGGCCAAAACACTTGCCCCTGTCATATCAATTTCAAATGTACTTCAGCACCCGGAAATTTTTCTTTCACTGACTGGATTAACAAATCCTCTTCAAAAGTCCCGAAATCTTCAACATCAATCGGAAAATCAGTACTATCACTATTGAGGATAAACTCGTGTTCTCCTTCACAGTTTTTCTTCATAACTTCAACGTGCCACTTCTCCGGATTAATGTTCGTGTTCCACCAGATATGTATCTTGTTCTGTGACATTTGCCCCCCTTATTCCTGTTTTACAATTTTTTCAAGGAACTTTTTTAATACACGAGGTTTATCTCTTTTTCTGACCGGCAATCCAGTGCCGGAGAATCTGTGTAACTTCTATTTCCGATTGAGCCTGATGCATGGCTGCTCGCCACTGGCTGTCGCCTGCCATTTTACTGATCATCCCGAGCAGCTTGATATGGCTGTCCGGACGATTAACGGGAGAAAGCATAAGGAACATGATCTTTGCAGTATTCTGTGAATCCGGATCATAAATCCCGAGCTTGCTTACCCCGATTGCAAGTACGGTTTCGTTGATTCCTTCGAGCCGGGCATGGGGAATGGCAATCTCTTCGCCAATAAAGGTTGCACCCTGTTTTTCCCGTTCGAGGAGTGCTCTCCATGCATAATCGAACGGAATGTCGGAGTGTG